>NZ_CP045333.1:300000-600000 GCF_009363335.1 Labrenzia sp. THAF191a | reverse complement strand
GCCTGATGCATCCATGTGTAGCGACGCTGCCATTATTACTTAGTTCGCTAGCCTCCACGACGGGGCGAATTTTAATCAGTCTGGTAAGAAGCCCTTAACCATCGAGCCTGAAACCGTCTGCCAAGCATTGTTACCCACTATCGGTGGTCGTGGGTGTCACACAATTTCCCCTATTCGCTGTGTCTGATTCACCCTCTGTGGGATGAGGAGTGATTGATGACGGAGAAGCGTGCCAGAACTGGCTACCCCTCTTTGATGGTGGCCATATGTGGTTTTGTTGCACTTGGAGGTGTGATTGCGGTGCTCAGTGCCTGGTCGTTCGTCGGCCAGCGGCTGAAGGAAAGCCGCGACGCTGCACTTGCGGAAGCCGTATCGGTCAGGGCCAGGGGTGTTGGGCTCGACTTTGCCCGGGAACTCCACCAGGATTGGCGCAACCTTCGGCTAATCGCAGCGGATATGGCCGGGCGAGGGGAGCCGACTGTCAGGGCCGCGCTCGACCTGGTCGTCGCCGGAAAGGAACGAATTTCATGGGCCGGCCTTGCCTCGGTCAATGGCACGGTGCTGACGGCTTCATTGGGCATGCTGGAAGGCGCCGATGTTTCTTCTCGTCCGTGGTTCACGAACGGCCTTGGCGGAGATTTCGCCGGGGATGTTCATTCGGCCGTTCTTCTGGCGGATCTGTTACCCCCCATCGGAAACGAGCCTCGCCGCTTTCTCGACATGGCAACGCCTGTAACGGATGAGTTCGGGTCAGTCGAAGGGGTGTTGGCCTTCCACATCAATCATCACTGGGTCGAAAAGTATCTGACAGAATCCGCACATTCCGTGGGGCTGGACGTTTATGTCATCGACCGGACAGGAAACGTAATCGCACGAACGGACGGTCACTCCGAGCCTATCGACAAGCTGCAAAGCTTCCGGGCTGCGATGACCGGCGCGCGGCAAACGGGGGTGGAGAAATGGCCGGACGGCATAACCTATTTCACAACGGTGATCCCGGCGCTTGGTTACGCGGACCTGCCGGCATTCGGCTGGAGCATGATCGCGCGCATCAACAACACCGCGCACCCGATCGGCGAATTCACGAGCCTTTTCATTGTCTATTTCGTGACCCTCGGCATCGTCCTTGCAGCCCTCACGGCCTTGTTCATCCTGATTTTCGTTCGTCCTTTCGGCAAACTGGCGATCACGGCCAGGGCAGTCATGCGCGGTGAGGACATCTACCCCTATGAAGCAAGGACCACGGCGGAAGCGAGCGTGCTGAGTGCTGCTGTCGCACGATTACAAAACAAGATGCAGTCGTAAGATCCTGTGCTGTCAGCGTTGTGGCGCTGACAGTCTTTGGGCAAGGTCGCCAAGCAGTGCACGGTAACGGGTTTTGGTTACGCCAGGGGCTTCTCCCGTGGTGTAGAACCGGCGTAACAGGGCTTCATGCTGTTCCGGTTTCGGTTCCAGCAGGAGGCGGGCGCCGTCGTCGTCCGGCATCGTCACGATGGCATTGACGATGCCAACACCGTCGATTTCGATCCGGACCGGGGTATCGTCGGGTATCGACGCACCACGGATCCTGACAGAGTTTTGCGTCAATCCCACGATCCAGACCCGGGTTCTGCCAATGTCTGAATGAAGAATGGCCCGTTCGGGTTTGTCCTGGAAATGGATCTCGCGCCTGGGAAGTTCCACGCAGACAATCATCGTCACGCCAAGGACAATCAGGTTGTAGAACGTCCAGAACATGATCACGAGCTTGCCATCGCCCGCGTCATTATACGCAAAGTGGTCGGAGATGATGCCGAGCAGCAAGCCGACAATGGTCAGCAGGAAGAACGTGCCGAAAAGGCCAATCAAGCGCCACTGAACGACCACCCGGCTTCTATCGCCGCCTTTTGCGGTCACAGAGAAGGGATGTCCCTTCGGAAAGAACAGTCCCGTGAAGGCAGCCCTGGTAATCGGCACCGCGCCGAGCAGCTGGCTGATGTCGTTGACGATCGGAACGACCAGGCCTCCGGACACAAAGTTCAAGGTGATCAGGATCCAGAGGTAATAGGTGCCGAAATAGCGCAGCACTTCCTGCAAGGTCGCATCGACGACCATGATGTTGAAGTACCAGTAGAGCAGCGGGTAAACTAGGATTGCGATCCGGAACGGAAAGTTCGTCGTCCAGTAAAGCACGCTGTCGATCACGCTCCACCGGTCGGCAAGCCCCAAGCTATTGTCCGAAAAGGGGCCGAACCGACTGCGGGCGATCTGCATCATGCCGAGACACCATCTGGCGCGCTGGCTGATGTATTCCTTGAGACCTTCCGGTGCGAGGCCTTCGGAAAGGGCTTCATTCAGGTAGACCGTGTTGTAACCGGCGTCCTTCAGGCAAAGCGTCAGAAGGAAATCCTCGGTGATGCTTTCCGTCGAAAACCATCCGATCTTCTGAAGCGCGGTCCAGCGGATGACGGAAGAGGTTCCGCAACAAAAGGCAATGCCCCAGGCATCGCGCGACGGCTGCAGGTAGTCGAAGAAAAAGCGCTGTTCGTCCGGATAGGACCGGCTGAGGCCGAGATTGTGCTGGATCGGATCCGAGTTGAAGAAATGTTGCGGCGTTTGAACCAGTCCAACTTTTTCATCCTTGAGAAGAGCGACCGTTCTTTTCAGGAAATTGCTGTGTGGAACGAAGTCTGCATCGAGGACGGCAATGAAGCTGGGCGCTGTATCTTCTTCGGCCATTTGGCGAAGCGCATGGTTCATGTTGCCTGCCTTGGCCCCCGTGTTTTCGGGCCGGCTGACATAGGTAACCCCTTGCGCAACACAGTAGTCCTTCAGCCAGTCGCGCCTGCTGTCATCAAGCACATGGACGCTGAACTCCGGGTAATCCAGGGCAAGTGCCCCAACGATCGTCCGTTCCAGAACGTCCCGCTCTTCGTTGTAGGTGGGAATGAGAACGGCCACTTTAGGGGCTGGCTCCGGTTCCCACCAGTCTTGCTGCCGGTCCGCCTCTTGCCTGCGGTCGCGGTGTCTCGACAGGATAAGAAACGCACTCAGCGAGGACAGGCACGCTGCGCATTCGATCGCGAAGAAGGACCAGCTTGCGAGGCAGTCGAAGGTCAGGTCCAGAGGTGCGAGCGTGTAGGCGGCGCGCCAATACAGATATCGCGCTGTCAGCACGGCGCAGACTGCAAAGAGCAGGGCCCTGTGCCAGGTTTTTTCCCGGGACAGAAGCAAAGGAACAAGCATTCCAAGCGCCAGCACCAGGTTGAGCTGCACGATACTGGAAACGGTGTCGCTTAGGTAAAGGACCGGGAACATCTCAGAGCCAGAGGTTGCGCAGGAAGTCGAGAGGTCTTGCTTCGAAGAAAACCCGGCCCGTTCTCCCGATCGCACAGGCGAGTGCCGGATCTTCGCGGATTGCGGGTACGACAAGCGTCACGTCGAAGCGCTGCAGGTGTCTTTCGCTGGGCGCAACGGCAAGGTTTCGGTAAATCGTCTCTGCCCCGGAACCGGCCAGACGCGTGATCGTACCCTCCAGAACCTTCTGGTCGTTGCTCACGCGAAACTTGGCAAGGTCTCCGATCTTGAGGCGGTTATAGACGGATTCCGCGACGCTCAAGGTGATGATCGTGGAGGTGCAATTCACAAGGCGCATCAATGGCTCGCCTCGTTCAACCGTCTCGCCGTTTGCCGTCAGCACTTCCCAAACGGTTCCGTCGACGTTCGAAATGAGTTTCGAGGAGGCCAGCCGGTTCACTCTCAGCCGCTCGACATTGATGCGATTGTCCAAGGCCTTTGCCTTTTCCTTTTCCGCATTGAGCAAGGCCTGGTTTTCGGACTGGTCCAGTGTCAGTTCCGAAATGCGTTGTTCGGAGTAAGGGGCATCATTGTAACCATCGCCCAGAAACGTTCCGTCTTGTGCCGCCTGCAGTTCGATTTCGACAACGGCCGCCCGCTGGCGTGCACTTTCCAGATCCTGCGCTGCAACCCTTTGTGTCGCTCTGATCCGCTCGAAGGAGGCCGAAGCCTCCAGGCCGCGATCTGTCAGCTGTTTGGAGCGCTGGAAAGCTGCCTCCGCCTCATCCCCCCTGGCTTCGGCGGCACCGATTTCGAAGGTCAAGGCACGCAGCTCCGCTTGAAGCTGCAGGATCCGCTGCTGCTGATAGCGCTCCGATCTCGCCTGTAAATCGCTGACGGACTGTTCGATCGCGGCTATCACGCTCGACAGCCGGTCGACCTCGGCTGTCGCAAACGCCTTTTCGCGGATCATGTCGTTAAGGTAGATGTTGTCGACAAGAGGATCATCGATCGACCCCAGTTGCTCACCCTGTGCAACAGAAGATCCGAGTAACCGGTGCTCCAGCGTCAGTTGCCCGGCTGTTGGCGCCCGTACCGTTGTGAGCCTTGCATTGATAACCGCATCTGCGCTGGTGCCTGACAACTGCTCCCCTGCAATCACAAACCCGGCGGCGACGATGACCAGGCCTGCAAGCAACAATCTCAGAATCCGCATCGGACCTCTCAAATGAGTCTGTCGAGAATGAATGCCCCCAGCGCAAACTCCCGTATCGCGTGAAGCGTGTAAAGGGAGCTTCTTTGCATTAGTTAATATCCCGGACCTGTGGAAAGAATGCCAATCTATTCAATCGTCAAGGTGACTTAAGTGAATTCGATCAAAGGTTGTAGAGGGAGGGAAATCGAAGCATTCCTGCATCCCATGGCGCAGGAGCTAGGCACGTCCTGGTCCCGAAGGACAGTTTTGCAATCCCTTCAAACCGACCTGATTTCACAGGTTTGGTGGAACTTGCAGCGGTTTAAGACGCAGGGCAGTTCAAGCGTCAATTCATGGAGAATGGTCTTCTTGCAATCAGCCTGCCCGTGCGGCGTTCCAATCCGCAAGGTGCCGCAGAATTGGCACGAGGGCGAGGCCATCGCGTGTCAATGAATAGCCGGTTGCAACATGTGCCGATCGGGACACCAACCCATCTTTTTCAAGTTCGCGCATTGCCCGAACGAGCACACGACGGCTTGCAAATTCAAGGCGACGCTGAATGTCCGGTAGGCCGCTATCCTTCTCGGACAGCACAATCAGGATCGACGCTTTCCACTGTCCGCTCACGGTCTGGAGGCCGGCTGCAAGGTCACACCATCCGTGGAGGTTCCCTCGGTTTCGCTCCTGGATCGTCGACCAGGTCCGGCGTGCTGTGTCAAAATTGTCAGACTGGTCCATGCGCGGGCAACTCCGATAGGTGTCACCTGAAACATGGAGACCATGCGATGTCAGTACAAGTTTTCACCGGATTTCATCACTCTGCGATCCGCTCCCCGGACCTTCAGCGTTCCGTTTCCTTTTATGAGGAAATCGGTTTCCACCAGGTGCACGACTGGGGATTGCCGAGCTATGGCATCGATCGCGCGGTAATGATGCAGGCACCCGACAGGAAAAGCTGGATCGAATTGTTCGACCTGAGGGCCGAGATCCCGATGCAAGGTGTTGGAGCGCAACAGGGGCAAAAGGTTTCGACCGGTGCGCTCGCACACCTCTGCTTGAGCGTGACGGATCTTGATCAGGCTTGCGTGCGGATTGTTGAAGCCGGTGCGAGGCATCTGCACGGCCCGGAAGCACTGACACTTGGCGAGCCCGAAGTGCGGGTTCGCAACGCAATTTTTGAAGGGCCGGCCGGCGAGATCATCGAACTCTTGCAGACCGTTAGCTTCCCCGGTGATCGCTAGGTTTGGATAGCTCTCGGGAGATCGCGTCGCCCATTAATCCCGCCCGTTGTCCCAGGCCTTGAGCTGGTCCACGGCCCGTTTGGGGCCAAGGGTCAGGCGGTAGAAGTCGAAGAGACCCGGACGCACCGAGGCGAAAAAGTAATTGAAGTGAAGCGCAAAGAAGCGAAAGCGCAGGTAGCGGAACCTCTTTGCGGTCATTCGGTCCGGAATGCACACGCTGTACCGTCTGGGTTCCGGCAACGTCTCGCCCGATTTGTTCGGCTGCGCATAACGCGCCACAGGCGTGGTGCGGCCACCGCAGAGTGGGTCATGCGGGCCGTAAAGATCCGTCCAGTCGACACCGGACCGTGCCACCGCCGTCATGGCATCGCCAAAGCCGTCTTGTGCCCCGAACCCGCCGAGGCAATCAAACGCCGGTCCCATCGTGACAAAAGAGAAGCCGCCGGGGCGTCGAACGATATCCGGCTGCCGGCGCAGGACAGCGGCAAGAATGTAGATCGCCACGAACGTGCCGCAGCTGTGCGACACGAACACCAGGTCCGTATCTTCGTCCGCTTCCGCGGCCGCTGCAACGATGAGGTCGGCGCTTTCTTCGATACGGGCAAGCATTTCGGGGTGGTCGTTCCGGGCAAGCCGGGCCATGAAGTGCCAGCTGTTGACCAGGTACCGGAAGTAGGACTTGGGTTCCAGCCAGGTCATGAGCAGGTAAACCGCGAGCATCCACGCCGCGCTGCCTCCCAGCAACACGGACCAGGCGATTTCTTCGGCATGGCCTTGCCGAACCGCCGCGCCCACATTGCGCAGAATGACCGGCGCCAGAAGAATGGGTGGCAACAGGCTGGCCAGGAAATAGAGAAGCAGTCCAACGGGGGGATAAAGACAGAAGACCCCATGCGCCCAGTTGCTTTTCAATGCAGCCCGATATCCACCCGCCTGGGCGATCATCATGAAGGACTGGATGGCATCTGCAATCGTGCGTGGCCAGGAGCGCCGAAAATCGGCCTTGATGACGTCCCGCCAGCCAAGCTGCACAAACGTTGTCTCGACACGGCTGTCCGGCCAGTCGACATGCCCGCTCCAACTGGCCGTGGTGCCGCCGGGATCAAGACCTTCGCTGAGCTGGGAAAGGGCACCGTTCACCTTCCGGATCTTCAGGAAGGTGTCGAACTCCTTGCGGAGCAACGGGAAGCAGTAACGGGCCGGACGCAAATCATAGCCAGGAAAATAGATCACCAGTCGGTTCAGGTGTTTCCTTATTTTTCTCTCCTGACAGTACTGCTCGTTTAGCCGGTCATTGCGAGCCGGCTATTATTCTTGTTCGTAAAGGCTCCATCGACTTCCCCAGCCTGCACCAAACGACATGGAGGGGGCACCTGGCAAGGTCTGTTCCCCTCTTTGCCCACTGGACTTTCATTTCGCCGTCATTATGCTGCACCTGCGAAAAGAAACCCCGGGCTGGAACCGGGGGCGCGGGAGGATGAAACAGATGATCATCTGCCGGACCAAGGCGGAGATGCGGGACGCCGTGCGGCGCTGGAAGCGCGCCGGTGAAACCGTTGGTGTCGTGCCGACCATGGGGTATCTGCATGAGGGCCATCTCGGCCTCGTGCGCATGGCCCGGCAAAAGGCTGACCGTGTCGTGGCAACCATCTTCGTCAATCCCACCCAGTTTGGCCCCAATGAGGATCTGACGACCTACCCACGCGACGAAGCGCGCGATCTGGCGCTGCTGGAAGCGGAAGGCACCGACGCCGTGTTTCTGCCAAACGTTGAGGAAATGTATGGTGCCGGTGGCGACACTTTTGTCGAGGTTCCCGGCCTCTCCGCCATATTGCAGGGCGCGCTCAGGCCTGGTCATTTCCGGGGTGTGTCCACCGTCGTTACCAAGCTCTTCAACATTGTCACGCCGGATTTCGCCGTCTTCGGCGAGAAGGACTATCAGCAGCTGACCTTGATCAGGCAGATGGTCCGTGATCTCGACATGCCGCTTGAAATCGTGCCGCACAAGACCGTGCGAGAAGCCGACGGGCTGGCGATGTCGTCGCGCAACGTGCGCCTGACGGCGGAGCATCGGGCCGAGGCCGTTCAGCTTAGCCGGTCGCTGACTGTTGCCGAGGAACTTGCAAAATCCGCACCTGCAATTTCAGCTCTGGAGGCTGCTGTCCGCCAGAGCCTTGCCGAAGTGCCCTCGGGAAAGGTGGAAAGCGTCGACATCCGCGATGCGGAAACCCTTGAAGAGCTTTCCGGCATGCTTGACCGCCCGGCCGTGGTGCTGCTGGCCGTGCGCTTCGGCACTGTTCTCCTGATTGACCAGCGGGTGATTGCACCAGCCGACTGATAATCCGTCTCAAGCCCCTTATCGAAAGGATGCCGCATGAGCACCCAGAAACCCGTCCGCCGTATCACGGCTCCGCAGATCACCCGCCGCAAGGGCGGAGACCCCATCGTCTCGCTGACCTCCTATCACGCGCATACGGCGGCCATCGTCGACAAATACGCCGATTTCATCCTGGTCGGTGACAGTCTCGGCATGGTCATGCATGGCATGGAATCCACCGTCGGCGTGTCGCTGGAATTGATGATCATGCATGGCAAGGCCGTGGTGCGTGGGACCAGCCGGGCGCTGGTCGTGGTCGACATGCCGTTTGGCACCTATGAGGAAAGCCCTTCGGTCGCCTTTCGAAATGCTGCCCGTGTGATGAAGGAAACCCAGTGCGGGGCCGTAAAGCTTGAAGGCGGTGCGCGCATGGCCGAAACCATCCGCTTCCTGAGCGAGCGGGGTATTCCGGTGATGGCCCACATCGGCCTGACGCCGCAATCGGTCAACGTCATGGGCGGTTTCAAGACGCAAGGGCGCGACGAGGACAGCTGGGCCAGCCACGAAGAAGACGCAAGAGCCGTTGCCGAGGCAGGCGCTTTCGCGCTGGTTCTGGAAGGTATGGTCGAGCCGCTGGCGGCAAGGATCACCAAACAGATCGCGATCCCGACCATCGGCATCGGAGCGTCCGCGGAGTGCGACGGTCAGATCCTGGTGCTGGAGGACATGCTCGGCCTTAACCCGACGCCACCGAAATTCGTCAAGGTCTACGGCAATCTTGGCGGCCAGATCGAGGCAGCGGTGAAAGCCTATTCGGAAGAGGTCAAGGACCGCAGCTTCCCCGGTGAGAGCGAGGTTTACCGGTAGAGGCCAGTTTCTCACCTCTCGGCTGGTCATCCCGGACGCAGTGAAACGGAGATCCGGGATCGGAGCGCCTGTGCCTTGCCTTTTGAACGCGTGCCCACGTCGTCCGCCGGAGGCTCTCCGATCCCGGCTCGCGCTGCGCTTGGCCGGGATGACGACGGAGTGGGTTTGCCATGGTGTTTCACGAAATATCTGGCCGCGTGACTTCTCACCTCTCGGTTGGTCATCCCGGACGCAGTGAAACGGAGATCCGGGATCGGAGCGCCCGTGCCTTGCCTTTTGAACGCGTGCCCACACCGATCGCCGGTGGCTCTCCGATCCCGGCTCGCGGTGACGCTTGGCTGGGATGACGATGGAACGGTTTGTTTTCCGGCGCTAACCGATGGAATGAAATTAACGCCCGGTTTCCGGCTGCAATGAATTCACGCCGGGCGTAAGGTCGGGTCATGTTTATGACCCGACCCAGTTTCGACACGCTCTATGAAGCGCTTCTGAACCGTGATCCGTCCTACGACGGACGCGTTTTTGTCTGTGTAGCTTCTACCGGGATTTTCTGCCGGCTGACCTGCCCGGCGCGCAAGCCGAAGCGGGAGAACTGCACCTTCCATGACACCGTGCCCGAATGTTTTGACGCCGGTTTCCGCCCTTGCAAGCGCTGCCGTCCAACCACGCCTGAGGCCACTGCCGACCCGGTGGTGAAACCGTTGATCGAGGCACTGGAAAAGCGGCCATCCTACCGCTGGGGCGAACCGGACCTCGTGCGCATGGGGTTCGACCCTTCAACGGTGCGCCGGGCCTTCAAGCGGCATTTCGGCATGACCTTTCTGGAAATGGCGCGTCAGCGGCGCCTGCAGGAAGGGTTCTCGACACTTGCCGACGGCGGCAAGGTGATCGATGCGCAGATCACGGCCGGGTTCGACTCGCCGAGCGCGTTTCGCGAAGCCTTTGCCAGGATTCTCGGCCAGTCTCCCGGGGTCTTTTCCGCCAAGCCCCTGCTTTTCGCCGACTGGGTGGCATCGCCGCTCGGTCCGCTGATTGCCGTCACCGACAGGACCCAGCTGCACCTGTTGGAATTTCTCGACAGAAAGGCCTTTCCGACAGAGTTCAGGAAGCTCCAGACCTACGCCAAGGGTGAGATCGGTTTTGGGCGAACGGAGGTCACCGACCAGATCCAGGGAGAACTCGATCGTTTCTTTGCCGGAACCGGCGGCCAATTCCAGACAAGGCTTGCCCTTCACGGTTCTGCCTTCACGCGGGATGTCTGGCGCGAGCTGCTGACCATTCCGCCTGGCGAGACACGCAGCTATTCCGAACTGGCAAGGGCGCTGGGGAGGCCGGAAGCTGTGCGGGCGGTTGCCCGGGCCAACGGGGCCAACCAACTGGCTCTCGTCGTGCCGTGCCACAGGGTCATCGGCGCGGACGGCTCCCTTACCGGGTATGGTGGGGGGCTCTGGCGCAAGCAACGCCTGATCGAACTGGAGCAGAGCTACCGGCAGACTCCTGCTGCTTGACGGTGCTCGCCTGGCCCTCGTTTTGGTTCGGCGTGTTAGCGGTCGAAGCGGACAGGCACCTGCATGTTCATGCGCGCAACGCGAATATCACCCGGAAACTTGGGCATGGGCGAGGCCCTGCGCACCATGTCGAGCGCGGCCTGGTCCAGCACCGGGTGCCCGGAGGACCTGGTCACGCGAATACCGGAAACAGCGCCGTTGGATGAAATCGTGAAGCCGACACTCACCGTTCCCTCCAACCTCTGACGTTTCGCTTCACGGGGATAACGTTTTGCGCGGCGCAGTTTGGCCACCACCTTGCCCTGATAATTGGACGTTGCTTTGGTACCGCCATCATTGGTGCGGGCATTCGCCCGGCTATTGGTGTTGGATTTCGCACTCCGGCTGGTGACGCGTTCACCGCCCTTTCGGGCGCTGGTTTCCGCACCCTTCCTCTGCGCTTTCACAACCTTCTTGGGTTTTTTCTGCTCTTCGGTCTTGGGGGCTTCCGCATTTCGCACGGGCGGCTTGGGTTTGCGGTTCGGTGTCTGCGTGACCTCGGCCAGCGGATCGGCAACAGGCTGTTGCACTTCGGTTTGCTGGTCCACCGGCTGAACAGTCTCGACCGGTGCGGCTGGCTCCACCCGTGCAATTTCGACAGGTTTTTGCTCCGGTGTCGGCTCGGCCGGCCCGGCCGGTTTGACTGGTTCCGGTGTGACACTGCCTTGCAACGTTTCTGACGCCGTCGCGACTTCCGGCGTTGTCGCCGGCGCTTTCACCGGTTCCAATGAAGTAACGCCTGCGACCATCGGAACGGACGGAACAGGTTCTGACGCTGGCGTGTCAGGCACTGCCTCGGCAACGGCCGGGCTTGGCTGGACCTCTACCGGTTTTACTGGCGTGCCGGACCGCACCTCGGGCTTTGCGGTGTTCACCTGTACTTCTTCGACTGGCTCTACGTCCGGCTTCACGTCCTCGACAGGCTGAGGATCGACTACGGCATCCACTTGTGCTCCGGCTACAAGATCCTCGATGGACCCGATCACCGAAACGCCGCCGCCTTCAGAAGCTGCAATGGAGATCTCATTCGGATCTTTCGCGAAAAAGGCGGCGCCGGTGCCGTGCAGCACCAGAGAAAGGATGGCCCCGGCAGCCAGGAAACGCGCGAAACTCACTTCGAGCCTCTTCTTGTTATGAGCACGATGTCGGTGCGTCCGGCATCCTTCAGCTCGCGCAACACCTTTTCCAGGGCGTCCGCCTTCAGCGTGCCGTCCGCAGCCACCTTGATCGGACCGTCTGTGCCGCCTGGCTCATCCTGCTGCGCAAGCCAGTCGGCAACGCCGACTTCGGCCTCTCCGGCAAAGGTGCGGCCTTGCGGGTCAACAATGAGTGCGCCGGTGGACCGGATGGTCTCGTCTTCCAGTATGTTCAGCGGCGGTTCGATTTTCCTGGCATCGTCCCGGGCAACCGACCCTGCAAACAGGAAGAAGATCAGCATCAGGAAAACGACGTTGATCAGCGGAATGGTGTTTTCCGGCGGTTCGCGGCGCTGTGGGGATTTCATGCGCATGAGGTCACCTATTGTCCCGTCACCAGAACGCTCTTCAGCCCGCTTCTGCGAACCTCGGACATGACATCAACCACGTCCTGGACATTTGCATCCGGGCCGGACCAGATCGCGACGACACTGTTTTCCTTGAGCGCGGAAAACAGTTCCGCCATGTCCGCCTTCATCAGGGGGCGGCCATTCAGGTCCAGCTTTTCCGACGTGTGAATACGCAGGTAGGCGGGTCTTTCCGCCGCGCCGCCACCTTCAGCACCGCTGGAAATGTCCAGCGACTGGTACCGTGTGAAGCTGGACGCCAGCATGAAGAACAGCAGCAGCAGGAAGATGACGTCGATCAGCGAGGTCAGGCCGACGGGCTTGCGCCGCACTCTTGCTTTAAACTGCATGCCTCGTCTCCGAAGCCTCCAGGGCCACGATCCGGGCGGCACCGCGTTCGGCGATCGCCCCGGTGAAGAACGCCGTGACCAGCGCTTCCATCTCGGATTGCTCCGCCTCGATACGGCTGTCGAACCAGCCGACAATGGCCGACACGGGTATCGCGACCGAAAGGCCGACGGCGGTCGTCAGCAAGGCTACCCAGATTCCGCCGGCCAGAACGGAAGGGTCCACCGCCGCGCCTGCGCCCTGCATGGCCTGAAAGGCCTCGATCATGCCGAGTACGGTCCCCAGAAGGCCGATCAGCGGTGCTGTCTGCGCGATCATGTCGAGCGGGCGAAGGTATGCCCTCAGCGTGTTGATCCGCTGAATGCAGATCCGCTCGACGTCCTCTTTCAGAAGCTCGGTCCTGGTTTCGCTGCGAGCGCTGCCCTGCACGAGCTT
The DNA here is from genome assembly GCF_009363335.1 of Labrenzia sp. THAF191a. GTDB lineage: Bacteria > Pseudomonadota > Alphaproteobacteria > Rhizobiales > Stappiaceae > Roseibium > Roseibium algicola. Next base: position 587,231 of record NZ_CP045333.1, on the reverse strand, counting down.
CAGCATGATGTCGGCAACCACGGATTTTCCGCTGGCTGCTATCGTTTTCGCTTCCTGAGGCCGGCCGTCCAGCCAAAGGTCCAGCGCCTTGCGGGCAGTACCGAAACGGCCGACACCCAGATACAGGAACTGCAGCAGCTTGGCGGCAATCAGCGCTGCCGCCACCAGGGAAAGGGCAAGCAGGAACAACACCACCGGGCCGCCCTGATCGACGAGGCCGGTCAACGGAGACAGGAAGTGCGGCAGGGCCGCGGTAGGGACATCAGGCATTTTGATCACGCTTGGGTTTTCATCAGAGGATCAGGTCGATTTCCGACCGCGAGTCGATCCGCAGCAGCGGCAGGCAGTCCTGTTGGGCGGTGTCCTGAAGGTCACAGGCGCGCACCTCGTTCACAAGGACGCGAGAGATGCCGGTACAGTCTCCCTTGGCAACGTCATATTGCCGGACACGCGTCTTGCCGGTGGGAAGATCGCCGAAGTCGATCGCCGCATAGCCGGAAACGCCGTCAGACGTGTCGAACATCACCAGGTCGAGGCCAAGGGCGTTTACGGGAGTTGGCAAGGTGTTGCGGATGACGAAGGTCAACCGGCAGGACCCGTTGACCGTCTCCGCATCGTTCAACTGGACGGAGATCGCTTCGCTTGTCTTGGAGGCGGTTTGGGACGCTGCCTGAGACGCCGATTGCGCGTTGGCTGCGGCAGCAAACTGACTGCTCAGCATCAAGGCAAGCGCAACCGCCCGAACCGGCGCCGAAACCAAAGATCTCTTCATCCCTTCGCTCTCCCGTAGCGGCTCGCGGCCTGGTTCCGGATAAGAATTTCGACCGCGCGTCATTCGAGTTAAAGACTTGTCTCCAGGGCAGCACGTGTGTGGCTTCGGCGAAGCCGCATGGGGGTATCAATCCGCGAAAAGGGCTGTCCCGTCGGGACGCACGAAACGCACGAATGGCTTTCAGAACTGCTGGAGATTTTTGTAGGCTGAGGCGGTCTGCGCGATCGTCATCAAGACCGTCGCTGCCCTGGCTAATCGATCTTTACACCGAAAGCAGCGGGTGAGGGAACCGGTCGGGATTAAAAAAGTTGAATTTTTAGTTCAGAATTTAAGCGGATCACCGGCGATGCCGGGACACAGACCATTTCAGCACCTGCCAAGCGAGCCCGCAGGCCGCAGACGTGCCGACCTGAGGTACCTTTCAGAACACTTCGTCAGAAGACAGGCAGATGAAGGTCGGTGGAATGGAGAGCGCTTGCGCTACTAAACCCGATCGAAGCACGCAAGCTGCCAGTTTGCTGCTGACCCTGGGCGGACGAACTGTTGCCAGTTATCCGTTGTCATCGATCACCGAAATGACAGAGAGCAAACGAAGTCTCTCTCTCGAGAGGAACGGCATTGCGGCAAGCGTCAATTCTCTTCTCGTTATACCCAAATTGAAAGAGAGTGGATTTACAGGTCACATTTAGAGTTTATCTTGCGGCGAACCAAAAATATTCGCCCAAATGGCTAGCCTTCAATCCGGATCAGTTTCCATTGGGCATATCAGTAAAGGGAGCGGCATGCCTCTGATCAATTACGTAACCCGGGTCCAGTTCGGTTTTGGCGAGCTTGCCACGTTGAAGGAGGAACTGGCGCTCGCCGGAATTTCGCGCCCGCTCGTAGTGACGGACAAGGGCGTGCGCGGGCTCGGATTTCTCGACAAGATTGAAGCCGTCCTCGGCAAGGAGCTGGCAGGCGTTTACGACGAAACCCCCGGCAACCCGAATGAGGCGGCCGTCCGTGTCGCGACGGACTTGTTCAAAGAGGTTGAAGCCGACGGAATTATCGCCATAGGTGGCGGATCGGCGATCGATCTCGCAAAGGCGGTTGCCATCCTCGCCGCACATGGCGGCGCCCTGAAGACCTATGCGGTCATCGAGGGTGGCCTGCAAAAAATCACGGCAAAGACCTGGCCGACCATCGCTATTCCGACAACGTCAGGCACCGGTAGCGAAGTCGGACGCGGGGCGATTGTGATACTGGATGATGGCCGGAAAGTCGGTTTGTTGTCTCCATTCCTTGTCCCGAAAGCCGCGATTGTCGATCCGGAATTGACCATGACGCTGCCGCCCGTTTTGACTGCAGCCACCGGAATGGACGCTATCTCGCACTGCATCGAGACCTATCTTGCCCCTTCCTTCAATCCGCCGGCAGACGGCATCGCACTTGAAGGACTGCGCCGCGCCTGGGCGAATATCCGCAAGGCGACAGAAACACCGGATGACAAGGACGCCCGCGCCAACATGGCAATCGCCGCAACCATGGGCGCGATGGCCTTCCAAAAAGGGCTGGGCTGTGTGCACAGCCTCAGTCATGCGCTCGGCGGGCTCAATCCGAAGCTGCACCACGGCACCTTGAACGCGGTGTTCATGCCTGCGGTTCTGGAATTCAACAAGGCGGCCCCGACATCAGTCAGCGAGAACAAATATGCCGGGATGGCCGATGCCATGGGTCTGGCTACCGGAACGGATATCGGAGCGGCCATCAAGGAGATGACGGCGGCCATCGGTTTGCCCGTCAGCCTGTCGGAGCTGGGTGTTTCGGAAGATCTCTTCGACCGCATCATTCAGGGTGCCTTGGCCGACCACAGCCACAAGACCAACCCCATTGACGCAACCGCCGACGACTATCTCAGGATGCTGCAAGCTTCTTATTGACGGGACCGTCTCTGAAACTCCCTTGAGCGCTCTCCGGACCACAGCACCACCCAGAACCGCGGTGTCGGTATTTTCGGAAGCTGGTGGTCCGGAATGCGTCCCCATTTCGGTCGTTCGTCGGCTTTCCGTTTGCTCCCAAAAGCCATCATTCATCGCATACGGATTGACCGTTCATTTCGCGTCGGGTGAAGGTGCTATGGGAAGGACCTTCTAAACCTTACCAGGTGCGCTATTTTCAAAGGCAGGGAGTTACCGACAATGCGCGGATCACATATATTGGTCTGAAGCATGAGTGACCAAAAAGAGACCGGAGACTGATGTGTCACCAAGTAAGGGCCGCGTTGAAAGACTGATTGACAGGATAGGCGCTGAATTTCAGTCTCATCTCATCGACTTGTGGAACACGTCCACAGTCTTTGATATTCAAGACGGTGCCGTTCAAAAGATGATCTCACGCGAAGCGCCATTTGGTGTCATTGGGATCAAGATCCTGGTGCGCAATCCCGGAGACGTAAATCGTCTTTTTGAGCACCAATGGAATTTCAGTATTGGGATCACCGGATGTGAATTCACACTTTTGGATGTCGATTACCAGAACGACGTTTTGGTTGGTGATGCGAATTCAGCCGAATTCGTTGGGCACGAACACATTGCCTACAAGTCGGTTGAACACATGATTGCCTTTCATGGCGATGAGTTCGGCATAGGAAAGGTCTTCATTGAAAAAATTGGCACTTTCTGCCCCAGCCTGCTTGAAAAGCCACCATTGTTTTTTCGAATGCCGCGCAGGGCGCCGCCCGCCTACAGATACACAGAAGCACCCCAGGCCATTCGCGAGGAGGTGGGCCTATCGCTTGATGGCGGCATGCTTCTGATTGAGGCGATGATCAAAGAACATGGGATTGCCCCTTATACGATCTTTCTGTCCTTCCATTCTGACGAAAACTTCTGGCTGGTTGATCTCCCTGAAGCGCTTGTCGACCGGTACCAGCACGGCCTCATTGATCCGAGCCTTGGTGAACACCATTCAAATCTTGAGGTTGGGGTATCCATTACAGCGGAAGCCCTGAGGAACAGGGTTCGGCAGAAGCCAAACAGCGCTGAGCGTGATAACGGCGTCTTTTTCTCCATGTCCGGAAGCGGTTCTGCGTCAGGCTATTTGAACGGATTGAATTGACGTTCCGTTGGCTGGGGTCATCTCAGTTGCAGTGAGAAGGCGCGCAATTCCCGACAACCTACTCTCTGACACGATCCGGACCTTGGCTGCGTGGCGCACCAATGTCCGCATTGTTGATCGCTGCGGCCATTATCCGACGGTCCGCTGCCGTTCATCGGTGGAACTGCATGCTGCGCGCCGGCCCGCCATACCACCCATCCACTTCTGCGTTGTCTACCTCACAGCCAAGGCCCGCTTAGGGGACTTAGCTGACATTTGAAATCCGCCCAGATACTCTTGCTGGACGTTTTTCAGCAAGGGTTCGAATGCATGAGCAATGGATACGCGCTACTTGCCGCTGAGATATCCAGATGGCCTTCAATGAATGAACTGGCGAGCATTTTTAGGTCTGATGGCTACACCGTCATTGAAGGAAAGTTCTCGTTAAGGTTGGCGGACTTCAATCACTTTGTTTTCAGAGAATTAGGTGGCGATCTGAGTCTTGGTTCTGTAAGCGCCGATCACAGGTCGACCGAAGAACTTGTGGCCTTCTCTCACCGTGTGTCGAGGACACTTGCGAACTCGGGTATTAGACACCGTTTCGAAGTGTATTCGGAAAAGGAAGAACTAGCAGCTTACATGCACCATAATTGGCCGAAAGACCGGTAGGTTTGGGCTCCAAGCAGCCTTTCGCCGTCGTGACGCGCCTATCCCTACCTCGTGGTGCTGGTCGACACAAACGGCCGATTCCGGACATTCACCTTCGATTGGTTCAATGGCAGCTTCGCGGCCCCACATAGGTCGTTTAGTTCCGTATGCAAGTTTCCCGGAAGCAGACATAGGCAGCGCAACTCCTGTCGGGAATTGATTTGAATTCCAGCAGCTAACATTCGATGTCTTTTAAGAGGTAAGCCACTTAGGAAGTGATTGACCGCGAACTGTTGAACAACACTCCGTTCGTGTATTTGAGGCCGCTGTCACAAGCGACTGTAACGACGGTGGCGGTCGGTCCGAGTTCTTTGGCGAGTTCGATTGCTGCCAGCACGTTTATTCCAGTCGATGTTCCGGCGAAGATGCCTTCTTCGCTCGCCAGGCGCTGTCACATAATGCGGGCCTCGGTCTCCGGCACGCTTCGCGCTTCATCGTATACAGGGTATTTCAGAAGAAGCGGCGGTATGAAGCCGATGCCAATCCCCTCGACATGATGTGTTCCGGGCCTGCCTTCGGTGATTGTCGGCGACGATGCCGGCTCAAGCAGTACGACACGCGTTTCCGGATTGACTGCCTTGAGAGCCTGGGCAGTACCTATCAGCATCCCGCCGATGCCGACTGCACCGCAAAAGGCGGTGATGCCCTCAGGGAACTGCTCGATCAGTTCCTCCCCGATGGTTCTGTAACCCGCGAGCGAGTCGGGATTGTTGAACTGATCCGAATAGAGGTATCCGTCCATTTCGCCCAACTCGCGGGCACGGGCGATCATGCTCGGTATCAGGTCGGCGGTGATTTTGCCCGTGGGGCTCTCAATGAGTTCAACGATTGCGCCAAAGGCTGCAATGGTTCGCAACTTTTCCTGCGCGAAGGCATTGGACGAAACGACGTGAAACCTGTGTCCCCGCACGGCGCATACAAATGCCAGCGATGAGCCTGTACTGCCACCACTGGCTTCAACCACTGTCATTCCCGGCTCCAGGCTGCCACGGCGTTCCGCCTCGGCGATCATGGTTCTAGCCATCCGGTCTTTGTAAGATCCGGTTGGGTTGAAATACTCCAGCTTGACGAAAACTTTCCCCGCTCGCTCCGGAACGACTTTGCTGAGTTGCACCACGGGTGTGTTTCCAATGGTATCGAGCATGGAATTCGTGGCACAGGGCGGGGTGGTCATTCAATTGGCCTCTTCCTTTGTTGGTTTTGAGAACCGCTGATTTTGAGCGGACCTGCTTCTTTGGAGATGCGGTCCGTTTTCGTATGCGTGCGTGCGACAGAGACTGTGCGGCTATCTTTGCCAAGAAATGTCTGAAATCAACATCCTCAAAATTTTTTTAGATTCAAAAGTGCATTTATCTGATTCTGAAAATGGCGTGAAAACCTATAAAATAGAAATAATTATAAATTTCAGGAAGTTGAATGCCGAGGTGTATTTTCAACGCTAATATTGCATTTTATGATCTAAATATGCAATATAGCTCTGGCGACTGCATGTTGGACGTCGGTCGCTTGTCAATTTGGGAGGATACATGTTCGGTCACACCATTCGTGCAGGTGCGTTTGTTGCACTTGCTTCCCTCGCATCTGTGTCTGGAGCGCAGGCGCAGGACTTCAAACCTGAAAATCCGGAATGCATCGCACCGGCCAATCCCGGTGGCGGCTGGGATTTTATCTGCCGCACCACCGCCAAGCTGCTCTTTGATGAAGGCATCATCGATGGCGCAATGCAGGTCACTAACATGTCGGGTGGCGGCGGTGGCGTTGCCTATGCTCATGTCGTCAACGAACGCAACACCGACGACAACCTGATCATTGCAGCGTCGAACGGAACCACTTCGCGTCTGGCTCAGGGTGCATTTCCGGGCAATACGGCTGACGACGTGGACTGGCTGGCGACGTTCGGTGCGGAATACGGTGCGATCGCTGTTGCAAAGGATTCCAAGTATCAGACACTCAAGGAGCTGATGGACGCTGTCGTCGAAGATCCCCGTTCGGTCGCCTTCTCCGGTGGCTCGGCGGTTGGCGGCTACGACCACATCAAGCCCTTGCTGCTCGGAAAGTCGGCAGGCCTCGATGATGTGCGTCAGATGAAATACGTCGCTTTTGCAGGTGGCGGAGAAGCGATGACCGCTTTGCTTTCGGACTCCGTCCAGGTTTTCTCAGGCGACTTCTCCGAAGTGCGCGGCTTTCTTGAATCTGGCGACATTCGTGTCGTTGCGGTGCTTGCACCCGAACGATTGAGCGGCTTCCCGGATATCCCGACGGCACGCGAGCAAGGTTATGACGTCCTGGGGGCGAACTGGCGTGGTCTCTACGTTCCGAAAGGTAGCTCCGAAGCCTCCAAGAAATTCTGGGACGAAGCGATCCAGAAGCTCGTTGCCAGCGAGGCTTTTCAGGATCAACTGAAGGCAGCTGCAATTGAGCCATTCAATAACTTTGGCGCTGATGCGGATGCTTTCGTGACGCAGAATATCTCGGAAATCGAAACGATTTCGCGGGAAATCGGGATCATCCAGTAACCCGGTACCGGTTTAACGCCCCGACGTCTTTGACGGTCGGGGCGACCTTTTCAAATCCATTTATCCCGGAGCGGACCATGAGCGACCGAATTCTCGGCGGTGTCGGTGTATGCCTGGCAGCCTTCTACATCTGGGCGGCGACGATCATCCCGAAGAGCTTTATGGCTGACGTCATCGGGCCCAGTACCTTTCCCATAATTATCGGCGTCATACTCGCAGTGTGCTCGACGGTCTTCATTCTGAAACCAGATCCTGCACCTGATTGGCCCTCTGCCGGGCCTCTCCTGGAGATCGCTTTCGCTGTCGCCGTCATGTTGGCCTATGCCCATCTCCTGCCTGAACTTGGCTTTGTCATATCAACGGCTATTGCGACCACTTACCTGACATGGCGTCTTGGTTCGAAACCGCTCAATTCGGTCGTGATCGGTGTTGCGACCTCAATCGGAATTTATGTCGTCTTTCGTCTGATCCTTGGCCTTTCCCTGGCCAAGGGCCCGCTTGGCTTCTGAGGAAACGCCCATGGAAACGCTTGCCAACCTCGCTGACGGATTTGCGGTTGCACTCACATTCCAGAACTTGCTTCTGGCGTTGGTCGGATGCTTTCTCGGGACGTTGATGGGAGCGCTTCCGGGACTCGGCCCGGCCAATGGCGTGGCGATCCTGATCCCGATCGCATTCACTCTGGGTCTCGGGCCGACTGCGTCGCTGATCCTCCTGACCAGCGTCTACTATGGGGCGATGTACGGGGGACGGATCTCGTCCATTCTGCTGAATATTCCCGGCGACGAGCCGGCAATGATGACCTGCCTGGATGGCTATCCGATGGCGCAGCAGGGCAGGGCAGGCGAAGCGCTTACGCTTTCCGGAATTGCAAGCTTCGTGGGAGCCTTTTTTGCGACCTGGGGGCTGGTGCTGCTTGCGCCGCAGCTTGTGAAGATCGCATTGCTGTTCGGGCCCGCCGAGTATTTCGTGCTGTTTACGCTGGCATTCGCAACGCTTGGCGGAATTTCGGCAATGAACCAGGCAAAGTCGGCCTTTGCAGCCATGTTGGGCCTTGGAATTGCGATGATCGGTGTCGACACGCAGACAGGCGTGCCGCGGTTCACTTTCGGTGAAGTGCATCTTTATGACGGCATCGACTTTCTGGTCGCCATCGTCGGCCTCTTTGCCTTGTCCGAGGTGTTCATCTTCCTTGAACATCATCGTGGGTCCGCGATTGCCGACAAGTCCTCGAAACTGTCGATCGGACGCCTCGTGCCGTCGATTGCTGTGCTGAAGCACTGCACGCCGACCATGATCCGCAGCACCATTATCGGCTTTCTCGCTGGTGTCTTGCCTGGGGCTGGTGCTTCCCTGGGGTCTTTCTTGTCCTATTCGGTCGAAAAGCAGATCGTCGACGGCAAGGGCAAGGCCTTCGGAAAGGGGGACCCGCGAGGCGTTGCGGCTCCCGAAGCCGGCAACAACGCAGCAGCGGGTGGGGCACTTGTTCCCATGCTGGCACTGGGGGTTCCTGGCTCGGGCACAACCGCCGTGCTGCTCGCCGTCCTTTTGTCTCTCAACATCACTCCGGGGCCGCTTCTGTTTCAGAAGAACCCCGACGTCGTCTGGGGGCTTATTGCAGCGCTCTTCATCGGCAACATGATGTTGCTCCTGCTTAACATCCCCATGGTCGGTCTTTTCGCACGGGTCCTGATGGTGCCCACCCGGATCCTCATGCCGGTCGTCGCCATGATCTCCTTTGTCGGTATTTACGGCATTTCTGGCTCGACCTTTGACCTTACGATGATGGTCGGCTTCGGTCTGGTCGGCTGGGCGCTTCGCAAGCTCGACGTTCCGCTGGTGCCGATCATCCTCGGCATCCTGCTCGGCAACGAGATGGAAGTGAATCTGCGCCGGGCCATGACCATTTCGGATGGCGATTGGACGATCCTCGTTGGGTCGCCTTTGGCGATCATCCTCTGGATCATCGCGATCGTAGGCTTCATCCTGCCGATCTTCATGGGCCGTCGTGTCCGCCAGCGCATGGAGGCGCAGCGAAAGGAAGAAGAGATCGAGGAGATCAGTGTTGGCGACTGATTTCTGCGCTTGCCTTCGGTGCTTCAAGAGTTTCGACGCCGCCCTTGTGTCAGACGCCGTCGGCATTGAAAGCAACTGGCGATATCGCCGGGGCGAGACCTTGCCCTTCGCCGTCGCTGCTGGACGAAAACCTTGAACGTAGATTTGGTCTATTGGCTGCGGGTTGTCGGCACTGCGGCACTCGCGGCGTTGGGTGGATGGCTGGTGTCACGCACCGGGATCCCGCTCGGGTGGCTTGTCGGGGCAATGGTTGTGGTCGCGGTGGCCTCCTTGTCCAAACTGCCTTTGGAGCAGCCAGCGCCACTGATGCCACCTGTGAAGGCTGCCGTGGGAACCATGCTGGGTGCCCGGGTCTCGTCCGACCTGATTCAGTCCTTGCCGGAATGGGCCTTCTCGCTGGTTTTTCTTTGCGCTGCTCTTCTGGTGATGTGCACCGTGTGTTTCATAATACTTCGGCGCCTGTTTTCCCTGGATCCACAGACAGCGGCGTTATGCTCTGTGCCTGGCGGCATCACCGAGATGATCCTCCTGAGCGAACAGGCAGGCGCCGATCAGGCTCGAGTGGCGATCATTCACGCCCTGCGCATCGCGCTTTCGATCCTCATCCTTCCGTTTCTGATTGCCTGGTTTGCCCATATCGACATCCAGCGCACCGCACCGGCCGCCATGGCCGCGATGCCGGCCTCCGGATGGATCTGGTTTGTCGTGTGCATCAGCGTCGGTGTTCTGGCTACACGATTGCGGCGTTTTCCCGTGCCATCGATGCTTGTTCCACTCCTGTTGAGTGCAGCATTGCATGTGTCCGGCGTCACCGACTTCACAGTCCCACCCTGGGTCATGACCATTGTGCAGGTCTTCATCGGCATCAATGTCGGCGCCCGGTTTCTCGGCACGACCTTCTTTCAGCTCGCAGGTGTCGTCGGTGCTGCCGTCGTCGTTGTGGTGACGCAGATCTCCATTGCCTTTCTCATGGCCAACGTTGCTGCGGCTCTGACCGATTGGGACCCGCTTGCGCTCATGCTTGCTTACGCGCCGGGCGGCCTTGCCGAAATGTCGCTCATTGCCGTGGCAATGGGGCGCGAGGTCGCCTTTGTCGGCTTTCACCACCTGTTTCGCGTCCTCCTGGCATTGGCTCTCGGTCCGATGCTGTTGAGGCGTCTTAAGTCTATCAAGGAGAACTGACGTGCCAAAACACATCAAGGTACCGACTTCTTCCGGACCTGTTGAATGTATTGATCTCAAGGGTGTGGTTGGCGAAAGAATGGAACGCCTGCCGCATGTGCTGCGTCTCCTCGCGGAGAACCATCTGCGTGAGACAGGCGAGACAGAGGCCCTTGTCGCGGCACTTGAAACCTTCCTGCAAGGACAGAAACCGGATTTCGAGTTCAGTTTCCGCCCCAACCGCATCCTGATGCATGACACGACATGTACTCCGGCTCTTGCGGACATAGCGGCCATGCGGGATGTCCTCGCAGAGGAAGGCGTGGATCCGGCAATGCTCACGCCCGACCTGCCGGTAGAGGTGTCGGTCGACCACTCGGTTGCCGTTGACGTCTACGGCTCGGCAACCGCGCTGCAAAAGAACACCTTCAACGAAATCGAGCGTAATACGGAACGCTACACTTTCATGAAGTGGGCGGCCCGGAACATGGCGACACTGAATGTCAATCCGCCGGGCACTGGGATCATGCACACCATCAACCTGGAGCAGTTGGCGACACTGATTGTCAGGCGAACCGACGGGCTTTCGCACCCCGACATGATGATCGGAACCGACAGTCATACGCCAATGGTGAATGGCATCGGTATCCTGGCATGGGGTGTCGGCGGGTTGGAGGCGGAAACCGCCATGTTCGGGCAGGCCCTGTCTCTGGCATTTCCCGAGATCGTCGGCATTCGATTGAAAGGACAACTTCAGCCCGGCGTTCTGGCGACGGATCTGGCTCTCGAGGTCACACATCAGCTGCGGGAAATCGGTGTCACCGGTAGTTTCGTGGAGTTCTTCGGACCCGGAATAGCAACGCTGAGCGCGGACGACAGGGCCGTCGTCTCCAACATGGCACCTGAATACGGCGCATCGACCGGGTTCTTCCCACCTGATCAAGAAAGCATTGCCTATCTCAGGCGAACTGGCCGGCAAGAGGATCTGCTCGATACCATTCGTCCCATGCTGGAAGCACAGGGACTATGGTTCGATCCGGCGGCGGAACCGAAGTTCAGCCGAATGATCGAGATAGACCTGTCGGCCATAAAACCACTCATTGCCGGGCCTCGCCGCCCCCAGGATCGGATCTCTGCCTCTGAAGCCGAAAGCGCAGTTGTACAATGCCTGGGACGAGACCTGTCCCCCCCACCTCTGTCATCCGGGCCTGTGGGCGTTCCTGATGGGGCTGTTGGCATCGCGGCCATCACCAGCTGTACGAATACCACTTCGCCGGAATTGCTGTTGGCAGCCGGAATCCTGGCTCAAAAAGCACATGCCCGTGGCCTCCGCCCTCCGGAATGGGTGAAAACCTCGCTGGCGCCCGGTTCGCCATCTGCACAGGATTTGTTGCGGCGGACAGGGTTGCTCGGCGATTTGGAAGCAATCGGGTTCGGTATCGTCGGTTTTGGTTGCACCACCTGCATTGGAAACTCGGGTCCGCTTCCTGCCCGGATCGAGCATGCGCTGCACGAGAACAAAGCAGTCGTGGCGGTGCTTTCCGGAAATCGCAACTTCCCTGGCAGGGTTCATCCGAAGCTGGATCTGGGCTATCTGGCGTCGCCGCCACTGGTGATTGCCTTTGCTCTCAAGGGCAGTGTAAAGGGCGATATTCTCGCAGATCCCATCTCGACCGATATCGACGGCAAGCCAGTCTACCTCTCCGAAATCTGGCCATCCGCTGCGGAGATTGCTTCCGCGCTCTCGCGAGGAATTGAGCCTGAAAACGTGCCTGCAGCCTTTGAGAAGGCTCGGGGAAATGCAGAATGGGCACGTCTGGAGGCACCTGTTGGACCCTGCTTTCCGTGGGACGCCGGTTCACGAAACCTGCGTCGCCCGGCCTTTGTTTCGAGGGAAGTTGAAACACGCCTTGGAAATTACGAGGCAGCACCTCTCATGGTTCTCGGCGACGACATGACCACGGACCATATTTCGCCAGCCGGCTGGATTGCTCCGGATAGCACTGCCGGCAAGTGGCTGGTCGAACGTGGTGGCGACCCGTCGGATCTGAATGTCTATGCTTCCTACCGTGGCAATTGGGAAGTGATGCTGCGCGGCCTTTTCACCAACCGTTCGGCCAAAAACCATCTCGCGCCAGACCTCGCACCCGCGACAACTGAACTGGCAGATGGTTCGCGGTTGCCGGTTTTCGAGGCCGCCGAAAAGCTGCAGAAGGAAGGCGTTTCCGCAATACTCCTGGCAGGTCATCGGTACGGTATGGGGTCGAGCAGGGACTGGGCTGCGAAAGGTGCTGCGCTGCTCGGCGTCCGGGCAATTGTTGCGCGCAGTTTTGAGAGGATCCATCGTAGCAATCTGATCGGCATGGGGATCCTTCCGATTGAAATTGCCGACAGTTTCGTTCCCGCCGAAGCAGGGATCCTGCCCGATGATCGCTTTCAGCTGGAGGCTTCACCTGAGCACATCCTGCCGAGGCAGGAAATGACGATGAAGTGGAAACGTTCTGACGGCACTGTCTGCGACGTGGCAGCGCGCGCAGCTGTCGATACAAGGCAGGAGATCGAACTTCTGCGCGCAGGTGGCGTGCTGCCTTCAATCATCAAAAGGTCACTGGCGAACAGGATCGCGGCAAACACCGAAACGAAGCGGGCCTGGTCGAGCTGACTTGCTGGCTTGTTCGTTGCCGGGAAAAATCGGCTGCTCCCGTTTTGCAATGAGGAGCAGCCGATACTTTCAACCCGCTGATGCTGGTTCCAGGGCGCGTATCAGCTCTGCCTTGCTCGTCAGAGCACCGCTCAAGTGCTTCTTCATTGCGAACGAGGCTTCCAGGACCTCTCCCCGGGAGAGAAGGTCCAGGATGATGAGATGTTGCCTGGACTGTTCGATGAACCGGTCCGGCTTATAAGCAGCCCTATATTCCAGCAGACGCCGCATCTGGTTTACGCGCACAAGTGCCATGTGGAAGTAAGGGTTGTTCGCGAATTTGATAAGCTCTTCGTGAAAGGCCGCCCCTGTGGCCAGCAGCTGTTCCACAGGCAGGCGCTGGATGTCGTGGTCGAGCATCCGCTGCTGGGCCGCCCTCAGTACCTCCAGCTTTTCCGGAACGACTTCATAGTCCGGCGACAGCATCGCTGCCGGCTCGATCACCATTCGGAACTGATAGATCTGCTGGAAGGACTCCGTCGACTTCGCAACGTTCAGAAAGCTCCAGCCGTAGCCCGGCTTGCGTTCCGCCCAGCCTTCTCGGGCAGCACGTACAAGGATATCCTGAACTTGCGCTTTTGTGAGCTTGTATCGATCGCGAAGAAATTGTTCGGTCACTTCTTCAGGCAGCACATTGTTGCGCCAGTCGTCCGCGACGCGCTGGTAGGGGCTCTCACGCTCGATTGTGAGGGCGAGCGGCACAGTGTCGCCACCGCCGTTCTTGCTCCCGGTTACATAGAAACCCCGGTTGGTCTTCTGTTCGACGACGCCTGCGTCTGTCAGTATCTTGAGGGCCTCGCGTATCGGCGATCGGGACACGTTGAACCTGTCCGCCAGCGTCTGGGCTCGCAGGGGATCGCCGACTGCCAACTGGCCGGATGCGATCTGCTGCGAGATTTTCTGTGCAATCTGCTCCGCAAGGTTGCTGGTCTTCACACTGATCGCCCTTTGAATTGGATTTTGTGCATTTTTTTGCCCTAAGGGGCCAATAAATGCAAACTATTGGCAGCCTTGGATTTAACATTCTCGTTTGGCAGTCACCACCGTTTCGATTGGAGAGTTCGTTTTTCAGCCTCTCGGCGCACTGATTTCAACCTGGGCTCCCCAGCTTGCATCATCTCAGCGCCTGGTCAGGCAGAAGAGCGCAGTCTCGTGCGACGCCGTGCCGTTCAAGGATGTCGCCGACCAGCCCACTTCGTGCTGCCTCACCGAGAAAGTTACGGAGATGAGCCGCAGCACCAGGGCGCCCCCTCGGAACTGCCATGGCCTGCCGTATCTCCATGAAGGGTGGTGTCAACACATGGCTCCCGGGTCGTTTTTCCGCTTCCCGGGCCATGACAGCTCCTATCCCGGCAATCGCCGTGACCTCGCCGGCATCCAGCGCCTCCAGAAGCGCAAAGATATCGTGGTAATACACAATGTTTTCCGAGCCTGGGAGGCGTTCCAGTGTCAAGCTGTAGGCCGTGCCGACGATCGATCCAACCTTCAGTCCGCTATCAACAAGCTCCTGCGAGGCTTTCGCGGGGCAGGTTGGTGCAGCCAGGTAATTTCCTTCAATCCGGATATAAGGTTCCGTGAAATCGATTGTTTCCGCGCGCTTAGGATCGACGGCAAGGAAGCAGACATCCCAGACGTCCTCCTGCGACGAAGACGACACGTCGACGGCTCTTTCGTATTCGACAAATCGCAGAGGCAGGTTCAGACGGTCAGCGAGAGTGCGCGCCAGATCCACGCTGATCCCGGTCGCCGCTCCGGAAGGATCTCGTCCAACCAGAATTCGGTTTCCGTGGTTAAGGGCTACTCGGAGTTCGCCCATCGGAGCGTATTCTCGAAGGACTTGGTCAGGTACGGACATGTTGCGGGTTACTCTGTTGCGATCATACGTGCAAAAGGGGTCTGATTTAGGCGTCAATTTTTGCACTTTTAAATATTAAAAAGCAAATAATATTGAGGCAATTTTCGCCTTCGACGCGTAGTTCTGAGGAGAAATATCAAGCCTGCCTGTGGTGCGCCAAGCGTACGGCGAGACGCTCGAATGGAGCACCGCTTTGCTCAGCAAGCGCAAGGATCCAGGTGCCTTGTATCAGGACGAGCAACTGCTCGGCTTCCAGATCGGGATCATCCATTCCAAGTCGGGCCGCATGACCCGCAAGACAGGATTTCCAGTCAGCCAGAACGGTCCGGGCAACGTCGCGAAGCTCGGGCTCCTGCGACACCGCCTGCAGCATGCTCATGACCGGACATGCCAGAACCTGATCTTCTTGCACTGTCAATCGCTCGACGGATTGGCATGTCCTGATGGCTCCTTCCTGAAAGTCGGTGGCGTCCTCGAAGGCCCGGTCCACCATTTTCTCAATCATCTTGCCGACCCAGAGTGTCGCGGCCTCAGCCAGTTCGCGTTTGCCGCCCGGGAAATGGTGGTAGAGCGACCCTTTCGGCAGACCAGCGACGGCAAGGATTTCGGCAAGTCCAACGCCGCTATAGCCTTTTTGTCGAAAGAGGGTGGCGGCGGTGCGGATCAGATGGTCACGCGTCGAGATAGGAGACATACGAACTTCACTACACCGTCTAGACCGATCGGTCCAGATGATGTACTAGACCAGTCGGTCTAGAAGGGGTGTCGGTATGCTGCAAGAGCGGAACCCGCGAGTACAGAATGTTGCGATCTCGGCAGAAGGAGCGGAACTTCAAGGAAGCTACTACAGGCCTCAGGGCGCGGTCCTCGCAAATCTCGTCCTGCATGGTGCGACCGGTGTCCAGCAATACTTCTATCGTGCCTTTGCGACCTGGGCTGCGGAACGCGGCTTTGGCGTTCTCACCTATGATTATCGGGATTTCGGCAGGTCGGCCTTTCGACCGATGCGCCAGAGCAAGGCCACCTTTGCCGACTGGGCGGTTCTGGACCAGGCGGCTGCCGAGCGGACACTGGCGGACCTGGCGCCGGATGGTCCTTTGTGGGTCGTCGGACACTCGCTCGGCGGGCTAGGGTTTCCCTTTCGCCGGCACGACGCAAGAGTGGAGCGTATTACGACCGTCGGGGCCGGTTTTGGCCATTTCTCCGATCACCCGTGGAGCTACCGGCCGAAGGTTCTGGCCTTCTGGTTCCTGCTCGGGCCTTTGGGGACGTCGGTAGCAGGCTATCTGCCCGGACGACAATTGCTCCTGGGTGAAGACCTGCCGGCCGGTGTCTACTGGCAGTGGCGAAAATGGTGTACCAGCAGGGACTTCTTCCGAAGCGACATCGGTGCAAGCCTGCCTGACCCGGATTTCGGCTCGGACGGCCCAAAACTGCGCATGCTGACCATGAAGGACGACGTCGTCGTGCCCCCTGTGGCTGTTAAACGCTATGCGGACTCGTTCCCGAATGAGCGCGTCGACTTCCAAATGCTGCATGCATCGGATTACGGGCTGAAAGCTCTCGGGCACATCGAAGTCTTTTCCAGGCGTAACGCCCCAATCTGGCCTGTCATTTTGGAGCCGAAGTGATTCCCCGTGCAGGCATTGCGCCTCCAAATTCGCCATTCAACTAATCCGAATTGTTTCCTAAAAGCGGACATACATGGCTGTTTGACAAAAGTAATTGTGTGCATGTGGGCCTTCGCACGGCAAGAAGTTGCTGAAAGAATAGAAAACCCAATCTCAGCAAAGGTCACAAGTGGCGGAGTTGTGAAGCGCTCCGCCACGTGTTTCACGAATTCTAAAGTCGAGTTTATCGATCTTATCCGCGGACGAATTTCAGAAGGTCGGCGTTGACCACATCGGCGTTCACCGTGAGCATCCCGTGCGAGAAGCCCGGATAGATGATCAGAGTGCTGTTCTGCAGAAGCTTGTCCTGCATGATTGCTGCTGTCTTGTAGGGAACAACCTGATCGTCATCGCCGTGCATCACCAGGGTGGGGACGGTGATTGCCTTGAGATCTTCGGTCTGATCGGTTTCCGAAAATGCCTTGATGCCTTCGTAGTGTGCCTTGGCGCTGCCCATCATGCCCTGCCGCCACCAGTTCTTGATGACGCCTTCTGATGGTTCGGCGCCGTCACGGTTGTAACCGTAGAACGGGCCCGCGGGGACATCGAGAAAGAATTGGGCTCGATTGGCCGCGAGTGCTGAACGGAAATCGTCGAAGACCTCGATCGGTATGCCGTCCGGGTTATCCGATGTCTTGACCATCAGAGGCGGAACCGCGCTGACCAGCACTGCCTTGGCCACCCGGCCCTGGGGCTGCCCATGTTGCGCAACGTAGCGCGCGACCTGACCGCCCCCCGTCGAATGGCCGATATGGATGGCATTCCTGAGATCGAGATGCTCCACCACTGCTGATGCGTCGGCGGCGTAGTGGTCCATGTCGTGACCCTCGCTGACCTGGGAAGAGCGCCCATGTCCGCGCCTGTCGTGAGCTACGACGCGATAGCCGTTTTGGAGAAAGAACAGCATCTGGTTATCCCAGTCGTCTGCGCTTAGCGGCCAGCCATGATGGAAATGGATCGGCTGTGCGTCCCGTGGACCCCAATCCTTGTAGAAGATTTCTACCCCGTCTTTCGTGGTTACAAACGACATGCTCAGTCTCCCTCCTGGTGTTGAACTTCGTTGCAAAGTCCCGCGAACTGAAAGCACTCCCGGTGAAGGTAGCGCCAATCCCTAGGGCTTCAATAGTGTCGGCAGGTGCAGAACCAGCTGAGCGTCCTTGACGACGTCGAGACGCAGAATTTTGGAAGCCCCCAACCCGTCAAGCAACTGGCTGAGCGGTCCCCCCTTTCGAGTGAGCTGAACCTCACCGGGAAGGAGGCGTTGGCCGAAGGAGAGCGTGTTGGTCTGTACCCTTGTCTGATGCCATTCGCCGTCCACAAGATGGATCAGGTTGTTCATGCCCAGGCGTGATTGTGACGGCACGTTGCGCAGTCTTGGCAAGGCGGAAGACAATGTGAGATCCGGATCACCGCCGGCGTCAGAAATCCGGGCTTCCACCTTCGAAGAGATGTTCAGTTCAATCTTCGCAAGCCACTTCGGCAATTGATAGCCGTAGACGCCTCGCACACGCGCAATCTCTGTATCCACGGGCAGCGCCAGAACATGCGCATGAAAATTTCGGCGCCGGATTGCCTGCAACAATTCAAGTGCATGCGGTCCTTTCGCACCCGGCCGGCGTATCACGACCGCGACAGAAACCTCATTGTAAGGGTCGTTGTCGCAAACCGGGTATGAGAAGAACGTGAGTGCCAGCAAGCCAGACGAGGGTGTAATTTTCAGCGGCTCAATTGGCTCGGGTATGGAGGCTCGCAATCTGTCTGCGGGCGCGAGAAGCAGTAACTGCACACTTTGGCTTCGATAGTAGAAATTTGGCGTCCACGCGAGGCCGACCCTTGATTGGACCTGTTGTTTTGGAAACCGGCGGAAAAAATCGACATTTCCCGCCGCAGGATCTTTGGAGACCTCGTCTAGGTCCGGGTTCATTCTGAAGCGATCGTAGTATCCGCCCCTCGGCACTTCGACCTTTTGGCCGCCGAACTCGATTTCCGACTTCTGTGATTGCATTCAAATTTGGCCTTCTTGGCATATGTGCATGGCAGGCACGTTTTCTGACTTTTGGTCGGCAGCAAGGCTTGAAAGCGTAAGATTAAACCCAACTTCAAGGTCAAGCGTAGTTTTCGAACGCCTTGGAGGGTCGTTCAGGGCTCACCTTGGTCAGGCATGCGACGCGCGCAGCCTCATCCAGTTCCGGTACTGCCGGGCACGTCGCTTTGCGTCGAACTGAGAGACGAGCAACGCCCAAAGCGGAGAAATCCCAGGCACTGTCGGTCTCCCATTGGCAAGCCTGGATAGCTGATATTTGACGGCAGCCATATGTGCGATTGCGGCAACAGGCTTGTTTTTCCAGTTGATTGGCTTCAGACGCGGAGCGCTTGGTTTTCCGAACCGCCAGTCACGCGGCAACTGAGGTGTAATGGCCAGAGCCGTGGCAATGCCCACCATATCGACACCGCTGTTCAACACCTCTTCGGCAACCTCCCGGCGGCGGATACCTCCAGTCACCATGAGGGGCATCGGGGCAACAGTAGCGATTTCCCTTGCAAACTCGAGGAAGTACGCTTCCCGGGCAAGCGTTCGTTCGTCCCTGGAAGACCCCATCATGGCCGGGGCTTCATAGCTGCCTCCTGACAGCTCAACCAGATCAACTTTGAGTGCGCCCAGCATTTTGACGACCGTCTGCGCATCTGCCGGGGAGAAACCACCGCGCTGGAAATCGGCGGAATTGAGTTTGACGGCCACAGCAAATTCAGGCGCGACCACAGCACGCACGGAACGCACAATGTCGATCAGCAGTCTTGAGCGGTTTTCGAGACTGCCTCCCCAGTGGTCTTGCCGCCGATTGGTGATCGGCGAAAGGAACTGGCTGAGCAGGTAACCGTGCGCTGCATGGATTTCCACGCCCGTAAAACCGGCTCGCTCCGCCAGCAGAGCAGCGTTGACGAAACGTTGCTCCACATCAGCAATGTCGGCAGCAGTCATTTCACGAGGAACCGAAAATCTTTTTGACTGAGATCCCAGGTCGATCGCGACTGCAGAAGGCGCCAGTGTTTCCTGACCAAGTCCCGCCGGCATCTGGCGACCGGGATGATTGATCTGCATCCATACCTGAGCCCCGCGTGAACGCGCTGCCTTGGACCATGCTTCGAACCGATACAGATATCGATCGTCTTCTAGAACGACCCCGCCCGGTCCGGTCATGGCACGTGCATCGATCATCACGTTGCCTGTAATGATCAAACCGGCTTCACCTTCAGCCCACGTCTTGTAGAGGCGAAGTAGATCTTCGGACGGGGCATGGTCCTGGTCCGCCATGTTTTCTTCCATGGCTGCCTTGGCTATGCGGTTCGGTATGACGGCTCCGGAGGGGAGCACCAACTGGGAAAACAGGTTCATTTTTGGTTTCCAATGATTGAATTTGCGTGACCTTAACCTTTGAGTTAAGTTCAAGGTCAAGAGGGTTGCTGCTATGAAGTTTCAAAGTGGAGGACCCTAGGCACTCGGTTGCCCAACAGGAAATCTGGGGCATTTGATGGATGGGAACTCGTGCCACACATGTTCGAGCGAGACACAAACAATGAAAATTGGTGAACTGGCAGAGAAAACCGGCCTGGCGGCCTCGCGGATCCGGTTTTACGAGAGGGTCGGCTTGCTGAAGTCTGTCGAACGACTTCCCAATGGGTATCGCATCTATCCACCGGAGGCAGTCACGGTACTTAACCTGATTGTCTCCGCTCAGAACGCGGGTTTTAGCCTGGAAGAATTGACCGCGCTTTTACCCCAGGATCTTGCAGACTGGCAGCATGACAAGCTTCTGGAAACACTGCATCGCAAGGTCAACGAGATCGAAACCCTGCAAATGCATTTGAGTGAAAGCAAAGCGCAACTGCTTGAGGTTATTGCGCAAATTGAAGCCCGGCCGGAAGGAATCGATTGCGCTTCGAATGCCAGAAGAGTTCTTTCTTCCATACAATCGGCAACACCTGTCGGCAGAAACAAACCGAAGGACCAGAAAAACAAGTCGGGCAGCTAGCGGTTTCCTGAGACGAAACTCGATTCCGAATTGAGGTTCGAAGCCGCAAGCAGGCTTGTCTGGTTCTGGCTGAGCCCGGAAAGCTGAACGGACCCGAGTTTCAATCCCGTAAAAAATTCAAAGTTAAGCAGATCAGGTCAGAAAATGTATATCTATCTTCCGACCTGATCGCATTGGGCTTTAAACGATACCGCGTAGTTTCTGGAACTCGTGCAGCATTTCTCCGACGCGGCCACAGTACTTCGGGTCCTTCTCCGAATACTCGTCGACCACCTCAAGCGAATATTTGTGCAGGTTCATCAAGGCTTCTTCATCGAGCTGTGACAGTTCTCCATTCATTTCCTCAATGAATTCATTGGTGTACAGCATGTCCCGGTAAAGGAAGTGTGCGCTGGCATCGGCAGACGTCGCCCGGACAATCTCGTTGAAGGTTGCCTGAAGATCGGCGCCGATCGAATTCCAGCGCTCGAGGTTGACGAGGACCTCGCCATTGAGGTGACCAAGCAGGTCCGGTCTCACGATGTACTTGTTGACCTCTTGGAGGTTCATTCCCCAGCCGGTCGAGGTCGACCCCCAATGTGCTCCATCGACAACTCCGGTTTGCAGGCCCTGGTACAGTTCTGCACCTGGAATAGAGACCGGGGTTGCTCCCATTTTGGAAAAAACAAGAGCTGCGGGACCGGTCGAGCGGACTTTCCATCCGGCAAAGTCCGCTGTCGTTCTCAAGGGGCGGTTGGAGTACAGGGTCAATCCGGCATAGGAAACTGGTCCAGCCTGATAGACGCCTTGCTCGGCATAAGCTTCGCGGATGATGTCGAGCGCACCCATTTCGTACATGAATGCGGCCATTTCCTCGTGCTTGTCCCAGGTGCCGATGAACCCGTTCAGATGTCCCGCGACCGGGATCCTGCCAATCCAGTAGGCCGGATAGATGAAGGCACTTTCCAGCAAACCGCGGCGCACGCCATCAAGGACTTCCCCGGTACGAACAAGGCCATCGTTCGGGACGGGCTTGATGGTCAGCTCACCGTTCGTTGCCTCGGTAATCCGGTTGCAGAATTTGACGAAAACCTCCTCATAATACCAGTTTCCCGTCGGCCAGTGCGTCTGCATTTGCCATGTTACATTGCTTTGCGCGATTGCTGGCGGGGCCGCCAGGGCCGTCGCGGCGACGGCGCCTGCGGACGCCGTCAAAAAACCACGACGCGTCGAATTCACTTGATGGTCTGCCATTTTATTCTCCTCCTCTTTGACACGGCTGGAAACGTCCGATCAGCCAGCGCCGGTCACACTGGTGATCAGTTCGGGAAACACGAAGAACGCTGCTCCGGTGAAAAGCATCAGCAACAGAAAGGGGAACACGGCGGTATATATTTTTAGTATTGGCGTGTTGGGGCTGAGCGTTTTCAAGTAGAAAAGGTTGTAACCGAAGGGTGGGGAAATATAGCCAATGCAAAGGTTGAGCTGAAAAAGAACACAAAACCAGATCGGGTCGTATCCCAGTTGCACGACGATCGGAAAAAATATCGGTAGGACGAGAAGAATGATCCCGACCGGATCCAGAAACATGCCCAGAACAAGTGTCACCACCTGCATGAGCAATATCGTGACCCAGGGCGCGGTCCCCATTGAGCTGAGCATGTTCTGCATGAACGAAATGCCACCACCGCTACCGTAGATCGAGGTGAAAGCAGACGCTCCGAAAACGATCCAGATGACCATCCCGGTCACCGAGGCGGTGGTGTAGCTGACGTCCTTGACATAGCTCCAGGTGAGCTCCCCGCGCACGGCAACAGCAAGCGTAACCGCCGCGGCCCCAATGGCGGCTGCTTCCGTTGGCGTGGCAATCCCTGCAAAAATCGAAACAAGCACGGCAAGGATAATGAACAAAGGCAGGATCACCGACTTGAGCGACGCCAGGCGTTCTTGCAGCGGAGCCCTGGTTTCGATGGTCGGTGCGAGAGATGGGGAAAGTAAGCTTCGAATGGAGACGTAAACTATGAAGACGCTGAGCAGGAACAGGCCCGAGACCATGCCTCCCAGGAAAAGCCGGCCGATCGATTGACCCGTCTGCATCCCGATAAGAATGAGTGTGATCGACGGCGGGATGAGGATACCGAGCGTTCCGGACGCTCCAATCGTGCCCAGCACGAATTCCCGGTTGTATCCTCTCTTGTCCATGGCGGGGATTCCGACCATTCCGGTCGTGATGGTCGATGCGGCGCAGCTCCCGGTCATCGCCGATAGTGTTGCGGCAAAACCCGACGTCCCCAGGAGCAGCCCGCCAGGCATTCGTCCCGACCACAGATAAAAGGCGTGGTAGAGGTCACCGGCAATTCTGGATTTCGCCAGAGCGACCCCGATGAACGTAAACAGTGGGATCGAAGAGAGCAGGATCGACCACATCCCTCCGAAGGTTGCCGAAACAACCGAATACATGCCGTTCGAGCCATAGATCAGGTAGCCGAAGACAACCGCGGTTCCACCCATGGCGAAGGAAAGTGAGACGCCGCTAAGAATGGCGATCAGCACCATTCCGAACATCCCCAGGGTCAAGAGTTCAGGCGACATTGTTCGTGGTACTTTCCGTGACGATGTGAGGAGCAATAAGTCTCAGGGCTGCTTTCACGGCCTCAATGACGGCCTGGACTGTGATCAGGAAGCTGCCGGCGAACAGAGCGAGTTTCGGGGGCCACATCGGGTGTCCCAGAACGCTGTCGTCCAGTTCGTTGAAGGTCCAGGAATCGTGGAAGAAATTCCAACCTTCGTAGGTGAGCACCGCCCCCCACAGAAGCAGGAAGGCGAAGTTGATCAGATCCAGGAATGCGTTCCAGCGAACCCTGCCCGGTAGCAGTAGGATGTCTACCCGAACGTGTTCACGCTTGATCAGGGTGTAAGCGCCAACGAGAACGAAGTAAGAGCCGAAAATGCGCTGGGTGTAGCCGTGTGCCCAGGTCGTCGGCTGACCGAAGCCATAGCGCGCGACAACCTCGAAACAAAGGACCGCTATCCCCGCCCAGATCAGAAAACTGACGCACTTGCCGATCGCAATGTTCAGGCCTTCGACCAACTGAAAAAGCTTCATGAACATCACTGAACCTCCTCCTTGCTGTGTTCGAGGATGGTCAGTGCCCGTTCTGCAAATCTTTCCGCGAGCGGCCCGAGGTGCTCGGCTTCAGCGGCGGCGGCGTTGCCGGCTCTTGCCCGATCAGCGATCCCGACGAAGATGGCCGCGAACCGGAAGAGGGCAAATGCCATATGAAACGGGGCGAGTTGCGATGAGGATTTTGCATTTGCCTGGTACTCGGCAACGAACTCGTCGAGGGAGGGAATACCAATGTCTGACCAGTTCGTTCCAAGGATACCGCCGTACTCGTCCGGCGAGGTGTTCCAGGGCATGACGCAAAAGCCGAGGTCGGCAAGAGGATGTCCGAGCGTGGACAGTTCCCAATCGAGAATGGCGACCACTTTGGGTTCCGTCGGATGGAACATCATGTTCCCTATCCTGAAATCACCGTGACTGATGGAAATCAGTCCGTCGTCTTCGGGACAGGTCTCGCTGACCAGTCTTGAGAGACTGTCCAGAGCCGGAATGCGAGGGCCGGTCGTTTCGTCATACTGTCGTGACCATCGCGATATCTGCCGGCGGAAATAGTTGCCAGGCCGCCCAAAGTCCTCCAGACCGATCTCGGTCGGTCTGACAGCATGAAGACGGGCGAGGGTTCTGGCGGTGTCGAGATACATTTCACGGCGATGTTCGCGGCTTACCCCCGGAAGGGTGCAATCGGAAAACACGCGACCGTCTACCCAGTCCATGACGTAGAAAGGCCTGCCCAGGACTCCGGGATCGTCTTCGAGCCAGAGCACATTTGGAACCGGCACGCCGGTATTCCCGAGCGCTTTCATCACTCGGAATTCCCGTTCCACCGCATGCGCGCCGGGAAGGACCGGTCCAGCCGGTTTTATCCTCAGAACGAGCCTTCGGGAGCCCCATTGCAGACTGTAGGTCGGGTTCGACTGGCCACCCGAAATCTGCTCGACGTGGAGAACGCCTTCGCCCGGTATTTTTTCCGCAAGCCAGTCTTCGAGGGCATTCAGATTCAGGCCGTTATTCACTTGCCATCTCCTTGACCCTGTCACGCAGGGCAAATTTCTGGATTTTCCCGGTCGCCGTTTTGGGCAGTGTCCCGAACACGAACTTTCTTGGCCGCTTGAAGCCGGCGAGACGGGAACGGCAAAACTCCTCGAGCGATTTGGGATCCGGCGTTCGTCCGTTCTTTGCTTCAACAAATGCCCATGCGGTCTCACCCCACTTGGGATCGGGGGCGGCAACGACTGCGGCAATCAAGATGTCCGGGTGCTGGTGCAGGATGGTTTCGACTTCGAGACTGGAGAAGTTCTCACCACCCGAAATGATGATGTCCTTCGCACGGTCCTGTATCTCGAGGGCGCGGTCCGGATGGACAACCGCGAGATCACCGGTTCGGAAATAACCGTCCTTGAGAGCAGCTTCGGTCGCGTCCGGATCGCGGAAATATCCCGCCATCAATGTGTTGCCGCGCACAGCCACTTCGCCAATGGTGACCCCGTCACAGGGAACGTCGGTGCCAAGCTCATCGACAACGCGGACCTGACCAGTCGTCTCGTGGCGAAAACCCTGACGCGCCAGGATTTTGGATCTTTCGGCCAGGGCGAGATCCGGATCAAATATCGGATCGTTCATCGTGACCGGACCGTATGTCTCGGTGAGGCCATACAGATGAACGAGGTTAAACCCGAGTTTTTCCAATCCGGAAAGCAGGGTAGGGGTCGGCGCGGCACCTCCAGTTCCCACTCTCACGCGTCGCGGAGCCGGTTCTTTCATGTGATCCAGCAGCATGTACAGGACGACCGGAGCACAACTCATGTCGGTAACCTGTTCACGCGCGATCGTGTCGACGATGAGCTGAGGGTCAACCTTGTCGAGGCAAACGTGTACGCCTCCCGCAGCCGTGACGGCCCATGTGTGCGTCCAGCCATTGCAGTGGAACATCGGAAGTGTCCAAAGGTACCGCGTCTGGCTGGTAAATCCTGCCGCTATCACATTTCCCAGCGCATTCAGGTAAGCGCCGCGATGGGTATAAACGACACCCTTCGGGTTGCCCGTCGTGCCTGAAGTGTAGTTGAGCGAAATCGGCCCTGTTTCTTCGCCAACCTCGAGCCGCGTATCCTGCTCATCGAATTGACCGTAGAAGAAGTCCAGCCCGGTTCCGTCGCCAGGGGCATCGCATAAACGGAATACAGGTATGGAACTGTCCGAGAGCTGTCCGACAGTCGTCCCGTCTGCGATCATGAGGCGGCTGCCCGCATGTTCGAGAATGTAGGAAATCTCGGCAGCGTTGAGGCGGGTGTTGACAGTATTCAGAACCGCGCCAATCCCCGGCACGGCGAAGTGCGCTGCCAGCATTTCGGGGCGATTGTTCAAGATTATCGAGACGACATCACCCGGCCGCACACCCTGCTTCTTCAACCAGGAAGCCATCCGGAACACCAGGTTTCCGAATTCTCGATAGTTCCAGCGCAAGTCCCTCCAGACGAGCGCCGGTTGGTCGCTGTGAATTTCGAGGGCTCGCCTCAAAAAACTCAATGGTGTCAGCGGCACAAAGTTCGCAGAACAAGCTGCGAGATACGGTTCGCCAAACATTTTGTCCCTCCCGAATATGTCCTCAGTCTTCGCTCATCGGCCACGACCAGAACGACGGGCCGCTTTCAGCCTGCAAGCGATTGAGAACCATCTGGTGGACTTCATCCGCACCATCGACGAGCCTTGCTTGGCGCGCGTAGCGGTAAATCCATTCAAGGACCGTGTCCGTGGAATAGCCGCGTGCTCCATTGATCTGGATTGCGGTGTCGGCGGCCTTGTGAAGGAGGTTGGCGACGTGAATTTTCGCCATGGAGACTTCTTTTTTTGCAAAGTCACCCTGATCGAGCGTCCAGGCGGCCTTCATGACAAGCAAACGACCGATCTCGATACCCATGGCAAGATCCCCCAATTTGATCTGGGTGCTCTCCCGGTTCGCCAGCCGAATTCCAAAGCCTTCCCGTTCACAGGCGTATGTCCGGGCGATTTCGGTGCATCGCTTCGCAAGACCCAGCCAGCGCATGCAATGCGTGAGCCTTGCAGGGCCGAGGCGCATCTGCGTGATTTTCAGGCCCTTGCCTTCGCCAAGAAGCACACGATCCGCGGGGAGAACCATGTCTTCGTAGACGATTTCGCAGTGTCCACCGTGTTCCTCCGGGCCCATGATCGGAATTCGGCGTTCTATCCGCCAGCCGGGCTCGTCGCGATGGTGAAGAAAAGCGGTCAGACCATGCCGCGGGTCGTCAGATGTGCGTGCGATCGTAATGAAATGAGAAGCATTTTCTGCGCCGGTAATGAACCATTTCCTGCCTCGCAGGACATAGGTGTCTCCACGCTTTTCCGCTGTCGTCAACATCATGTTGGGATCTGAACCTGCGCCAGGATGCGGTTCCGTCATGGCGAAGGAAGAACGCACCTTGCCTTCGGCAATCGGCTTCAGCCAACGTTCCTTTTGCGCGTCTGTCCCGGCTTGCTCCAGGACCATCATGTTTCCGTCGTCCGGTGCAGCGGAGTTGAAAACGACAGGACCGAAGATCGACCGGTTCATTTCTTCGTAGCAAACCGCCATCCCGACCTTGCCCAGGCCTTGGCCCCCGGTTTCCTTTTGCAGCTGCAGGCACCAAAGTCCCTCGGCTCGGGCTTTTTCCTGCAAGGTGGAAAGAGCGGTATGGCCGATGTTGCCATGGCAATCCCATGCGTTCCGGTCGAGTTCTACCGGAAATATTTCCTGCTCCACGAACCGCGCAATTCGCGAACGATAGTCTGCGACGCGAGCTGAAATTCGAAAGTCCATTTGACCTCACCTACAAAGAAGAAACGAGATGTCCGCCGTCGACGACGATGTCGGCGCCAGTCATGAAGCGGCCGTAATCGGACAAAAGAAGAAGAAGCGGTCCGTCGAGGTCTCCGGGGCGGCCAAGGCGACGCTGCGGAATACGCCTGACCAGTGCCTGTCCTGGCTCAGAGGCAAAGAAGTCACTGTTCAGGTCCGTTTCGATGTAGCCGGGGCTCAGCGAATTGACGCGAATTCCGTGTCGCGCCAATTCAAGTGCCAATGCGCGTGTGAGCTGAATGACCGCACCTTTTGAGGCAGCATATGCAGCAACATTGCCGGCTACCCGCGAGCCGAGGATGGAAGCGATGTTCACGATGACGCCACTCCGGCCGTTGGCTTTCATTTCGGCGGCGGCGGTCCGGGCAACGTGAAAGACGCCCTTGAAGTTGGTGTCCATGACGCGATCGAGCGTGTCTGGGTCATGGTCAAGAGCCGGGGCGGAATGCGAGACCCCGGCATTGTTGACGACCAAATCGAATATTTGTCCCGACATTGCTTGCGTGACGGACGTTGACGAGGCGACGTCCATCTCGAGCGGCGTGATCGACGCGCCTTTCTCCGTGAGGTCGGCACACAAGCTTTCCAGGCGGTCCAGGCGACGTGCAGCCACCACAACCTGAACGCCTTGAGCGGCCAGCAAAGCGGCGAAATGAGCCCCTAGTCCAGAAGAGGCGCCGGTCACCAGCGCTTTCTTGCCTGCCAGCCCGGGCCAGGTCTCTCGTTTTCCCAATTCCGTGTTCAAGTGCCCTATCCTCCTATCGAGCGCTCGTTCATTTTCTATCTTTCGAATTCCAACTTGTCAATCGAGCGCTCGCTCGATATATAGATTTGGATCGAACGCTCGTTTTATGCGATTTTTGGTGTGCGCAATCGCATTAACGCCAACGAATTCATGCTGGAGGCATCGTGCCAGTTACAAGTAGACGCTCACCCGATGATCTTTGCCGGTCGATGCTGGAGAGGAATGCCGACGTCATTTCCGTTCAAAAGCCGGATGTTGCACTCAAGAAGCTCAAGCTTATCATTTTGGCGGCTCTCAAACTTTCGAACCGCAAAGGCTTTCAGGCAATGTCCCTGCGAGATCTGTCGAAAGAAGCTGGCGTCTCGATGGGTGGTCTCTATGCCTATTTCGATAGCAAGACGACGCTACTGAACATGGTTCTGACCGAGGTTACGAGCTCCGTTCAAACGGTTCTTGGAAATCCGCCGGCAGAAGTGACCGGAGATCCGATCGAACATCTGAAGTGGCTTATCGAAGCTCATATCCGGCTGACCGATGACATGCTTCCCTGGTTCAGTTTTGCCTTCATGGAGGCCAAGAACTTTCCGGCAAAAGAGCGCGAGATGGCCGTTGATAGCGAGGAATTGACGGAAAGGTTCTTCGCCGATGTGACTGAGCGCGCGAAGGCCGAAGGAAGGTTCCGAACCGGTGTTACGCCTCTTTTGCCGACATTGATCAAGCCGCTTCTGCAGGACTGGTACGTGAAACGGGCAAAATACAGACGGCGCGGTGTCACGGTCGACGAATATGTCAGGACTGTTCAGAACATCGTTCTGTCGGCCTGTCTTCCAATTGATCAGATTTCTGATCTTACACACACCGACCAAACGGGGGCTGACGCTTCAGGTTCGGTGGGCTAACTCAAACAGGTACTGGTAATGGCTAACAACGCAGTAATCGTCTCTGGTGTAAGAACCGCCATCGGAACCTTCTCAGGTTCGCTTTCCGGGATGTCTCCCACCGATCTCGGTGCCGCCGTGGCATCTGAAGCGATTAGGCGTGCAGGTATTGCCGCGTCGGAAGTCGAGCAAACAGTGTTCGGAAACGTCATCCATACGCAGCCTCAAGACATGTACCTGAGCCGGGTCGTGGCAATTAATGCGGGCGTACCTGACAGCTCCCCGGCCCTTACTCTCAATCGGCTCTGCGGCTCCGGGCTTCAGGCCGTCGTTTCCGCAACAGAACAGATCCTACTCGGTAATGCCGAAGTTGCGCTTGCAGGCGGGGCGGAGAACATGAGCAGGGTGGGTCATCTTCTGACGCAATCGAGGGCGGGCCAGAAGATGGGTGACGTCGTCGCCACGGACATGATGATCGGAGCGCTGACCGACCCGTTTGGAAACGGCCACATGGGTGTAACCGCGGAAAACATCGCCAAAAAACTCGGTATTGACCGGATCTCACAGGACACGTTCGCAAGAGACTCTCATCACAAGGCCGCTGCAGCGATTTCCGAAGGCCGGTTCAAGGAACAGATCCTCCCTATGACCGTGAGATCCGGACGGACCGAGAAGACCTTCGAAGTTGATGAGCACGTTCGCGAAAACGTTACCATGGAGGACCTCGCTCGCCTTCGCCCGGCGTTCAAGCCGGACGGCACGGTGACGGCAGGCAACGCGAGCGGGATCAATGACGGTGCGGCCGCACTTGTTTTGATGAATGAAGATGCCGCTCAATCCAGGAATGCCCAGCCGATGGCCAGGATCGTGGCCTACGGACTTGGAGGAGTGGATCCGGCTTTCATGGGGCTCGGACCTATCTCCGCGACAAAACAGGCCCTGAAACGGGCGGGATTGACGGTCGGAGATTTGGACGTGATCGAATCCAACGAAGCCTTTGCTGCTCAGGCATGCGCCGTTTCATCGGAACTCGGATTGGCATCGGAAAAAGTCAATCCGAACGGTGGGGCGATCGCTCTGGGCCATCCGGTCGGAGCGTCGGGCGCAATCATCCTGGTCAAGCTTCTTTACGAACTGAAACGTATTGGCGGCAGATACGGGCTCGCCACGATGTGCATCGGTGGCGGCCAAGGCATATCCCTCATTGTCGAGAATGCTCGCTAGACTGAAAGTTTCCCGGCTGGAGTAACGCGGCGCAGGTCGCGGGAAAACCATTCCTCACTGAGGTTCTGTGCGGAACCGCGTCTGACGCGGTTTTCCGGCCGGTTTCTTGC
This sequence comes from Labrenzia sp. THAF191a, assembly GCF_009363335.1. Taxonomy (GTDB): domain Bacteria; phylum Pseudomonadota; class Alphaproteobacteria; order Rhizobiales; family Stappiaceae; genus Roseibium; species Roseibium algicola. The sequence continues at coordinate 556,756 of NZ_CP045333.1, read as the reverse complement.
GCCTTGCAATCCGGGCTTGAACGCGCCGTCGCCTCCATCTCCCGGCGGTGCAGAAAATCTTCAACATCAAAATCGGAAACAAACATGACCATTACATCGCAAGACCTCATGAAATGTGTCGAGATCAAAACTCCGGGAGCGCCTTCGGTCCTGACAACGACTTTCAGGGAACGGCCAGTTCCCGGTCCGGGTCAGGTGGTTATCAAGGTGATGGCTTCCGGTGTGAACTACCCCGATGTCTTGCAGCGCCAGGGACGCTACAACGTGCCGCCCGGTGCAAGCGATCTTCCTGGTCTCGAAGTCGCGGGCTATGTCCATGAAACCGGCGAAGGTGTTGACGGTTTCAAGGCAGGCGATGCGGTATGTGCACTCACGCCGGGAGGTGGGTACGCCGAGTATTGCCTCGCACCCGTAGAGCAATGTCTGCCTCTGCCGGAAAACGTCTCGATGACCGAGGCTGCGACATTGCCCGAGGTCTATTTCACGCTCTGGTTCAACCTCGCAATGCAGGGCAATCTGCTGAGCGCCCGGAGCCTGCTGGTGCACGGCGGCAGTGGCGGGATCGGAAGTGCGGCAATACAGCTCGCCTCGAGCCTGGGTCTCGACGTCTATACGACAGCTGCGGACGGTCCGGCTTGCGAGTTCTGTGCCGGTCTCGGTGCGAAAAGGGCCATCAACTATCTGGAAGAGGACTTTGTCGCGGTCATCAGAGGGGAGACGGAAGGCCGCGGTGTCGACCTGGTTCTCGACATGGTCGGTGGAGACTATATCCAAAGGAACATGGAGTGCCTTGGCCAGAAGGGTCGGCTCGTCAATCTCTACTATCTGAAGGGCAGCAAGGTCGAAGTCGACATGATGCCGGTGCTGGTGAAAAACCTGACGCTGACAGGCTCCCTGCTGCGCCCCCAGCCTCTTTCCGTCAAAGCCGAAATTGCCGCCGGTCTCACGGACGTGGTGTGGCCACTCTTTCAATCCGGGAAAATTCGCCCGGTCGTGAACAAGATCTTTTCATTGGATAGGGCATCGGATGCGCACACCTACATCGAGTCTGGCCAGCATTTCGGGAAAATTGTTCTGCAAGCGGATCTCTAGTCATCATTTTTCTATCGAGCGCTCGCTTGTTACGCGTGATCCGGAAGTTCGGGAGATACTCTTATGAAAATAGAAACGATTGCAATCGTCGGTGCCGGCACTATGGGCGGTGGTATTGCGATTACATGCTTGATGGCAGGCCTCAGGACGACCGTCGTTGATTTGAGCGAGGAAAATCTGCGTGCGCTGTCGCTAAGAATAGACAGGCATTTTTCCAGACTGGTCGACAAGGAGAAGATGACAGCTGATGAGGCACGTGATGCCAGATCATGCCTTTCACTGACGAGGGCTCTCTCCGATGTTGCCCGGAGCGACCTGATTATCGAAGCGGTTTTTGAAGATCTGGGCCTGAAGCGGAAAATATTCTTGCAGCTCGCAGGGGAGTTGCCTCCCAGGTCCATAGTTGCCACGAATACAAGCACACTGCGGCTTGCTGACCTTGCCGATGCGCTTCCCGACCCATCAAGATTTCTGGGGCTGCACTATTTCAGTCCGGCGGAGCATAATCCTCTAGTCGAATTGATTTCCGGTGACCAGACTAAGCCCGAGGTCCTCAGCGCTGCGCAAGAGTTCCTGAAAAGGACAGGCAAAACTCAAATTCTCTGCGCGGATTCAACCGGTTTTGCGATCAACCGCTTTTTCTGTCCCTATACCAACGAAGCCGCTCGATTGCTGGACGAAGGTGTCGCGACAACCGGACAGATAGATGACATAGCGCAGCGGGCCTTTGACCTCGCACTCGGCCCCTTCGCTGTGATGAACATCGTCAAGCCAAGAATAAGTCTGAACGCCGTCGAAAACCTGGCGGCACTCGGCCCGTTTTATGAGCCAGCTCAATCCCTGCAAAAAATAGGCTCTACCGAGGGCAGCTGGAATATCGAAGACCAAGTCCAGCCCGTTCATTCGAGCGTTGAGGATATTGTTGTCAATCGGCTCCAAGCAGCGCTTTTTTTCCCGATTCTCGAAGCTCTCGGCGAAGGCGTAGCCCAGGTCGAGGCTTTCGAGCTTGGTGCACGTCTGGCCCTGCGCTTCGGCAAATTGCCGATCGCCACGATGAGAGAAATGGGTCGCGACGCAGTAGAAATGGTTTTGGAGCCGCTTCTTCAAACGTATCGCGCATCAATGCCCAAGGCCGGCCTGGATCGTGTATTTGACTATGCGACACGAGCCGAGGCACGAGTGCCGGCGTTGGTTTGAAGACAAACTCCGAGGCCGCCTTCAGGGCACGTTCCGCTGGGGACCATTGAACAATGCTCCGTTCGTGTTTTTGAGGCCGCTGTCACAAGCGACCGTAACGACGGTGGCGGTCGGTCCGAGTTCTTTTGGCGAGCTCGATTGCTGCCAGCACGTTTATTCCAGTCGATGTTCCGGCGAAGATGCCTTCTTCGCTCGCCAGGCGCTGACACATAATGCGGGCCTCGGTCTCCGGCACGCTGCGTGCGTCTTGGTTGCCACCTACGCCTCAAGCGATAAGCAGCGATGCTTCAGGTTGCAGCGGAAATAGCGCGGCATGAGCATAATTTGGACTGATTGTGGGAAGACCGGGCCTGCCACGGCCAGAATGATGGGTTGAGCGATGGCCAACCTTAAAAACAAAAAATTTCAATGTCTTGGAAAGAGAAATGGCGGACAGAGAGGGATTCGAACCCTCGATACGGTTGCCCGTATACACGCGTTCCAGGCGTGCGCCTTCAACCACTCGGCCACCTGTCCGTCGCAAGCGTCACCCGCTTGAGTGGGGCGCAATATACCCATGGCGCGATCAAGTGCAAGCACTTGAACAAGTTTTTTTTTCGGTGCCTCGCCGCTGTGGATTGTCGAGGGGGTGCGGGGCTCGGATGAGCTGCAAAAAACGGCTGTAACGTGCCATGCACCCGGCAATGCCTGGACCGAAAAAATCTTTCCTGTCGTGGCGGTGCCAAGGCGGTTTGTCTGCAGCTGGAGGCTGGTCGGGCGCATGCATGGCCGCGCAGAATCAGCGTCTGTTGGTTTCGAGGGTCTAGAGACGTCTCGCCGGCAAGGTCATGGCATGGCTCAGTCTCTGTGCGGGAAGATAACCTCGCTTGGGGTTCGGCGTTGCGATAGGCCGGGGAGATGATGCGGCCACGGTGTCGCACAGGTCCCGGGAGGCAGCTTTGTGCTTGCGTATTGGGGAAATGCTGCACTGCAACTATCGCGCTGCCTGAATTTATTTCGAAGCATTTGAAACGAAAACACTTGCGAAAGCCGGGAACCAAAGTCACAAGAATGTGTTGAATATCAAATCTTGTTCCTGCGCGGGGTGATATTACCCTAAAGGAATGCTCAACATTCGGCGGCTAATATTTGAAGGCCTGACCGGAGCGGGCGCTCCGTTTAATATTTTGGCGAAGCTGAAAGCAAAGCGATGATCAGTGTTTTGAAGTTTTTATTCCGCATCCTCGGCTACGGCTTTGTCGCCGTCGCGATTATTGCCGGCATTTCCGATGCAAGTTCTTCCATTGCCCTGTCCGAAATCCGTCTGGCCCAGCTTGGTCAGGTCTGGCAGAACCTGTCGCCTGCCTCTCTCGAATTGGCGGAAGCCCACATCGTGGCGTCTTTCGACCCGACGGTCTGGCAGACCCTGAAAGAGTCTGTTCTGACCTGGCCGGTCTGGGTGGTCTTCGCTCCGATCGGCCTGGCGCTGCTTTGGCTGGGAGCCAAGCGCCGCAGCCAGCGTGCGCTTTACGCCTGACACGGTTTCTTGCAGTACCAGACGAGGTGTCGCAAAACGGCAGTTTCCGCTCACACGCGAACACCGTTGCGTGACGGGCCTCTTGGAAAGCGGGCGCAGCTGCGCCACATTAGCTCCTGAAATAAGCCGACTGCTTCCCGGGCATCCTCGAGAGGCTTTGTCGGCGTGTGCGGGAGATAGCCATGTCGTTCATGACGATGCTGACCAAGAAATTTTCGCTGCCGGCCAAGGACGAGGCCCTGCCGGGGCGTTCCGAGGCGATCCGGCCGGCCGAGCCGCATTTCGTCAACGGACGGCCGCTCGCAGGCCCCTATCCGGACAACATGAAAACCCTTGTGGTCGGAATGGGCTGCTTCTGGGGCGCTGAACGCCTGTTCTGGCAGCTGCCCGGTGTCTATGTCACCGCAGTCGGCTACGCGGGTGGATATACGCCCAACCCGACCTACCATGAAACCTGCACCGGGCGCACGGGTCACACGGAAGTGGTCCTGGTCGTTTATGACCCGGCGGAGATTTCCCTCGGAGACCTTCTGAAGGTCTTCTGGGAAAATCACGACCCGACCCAGGGCATGCGCCAGGGCAATGATACCGGTACCCAGTATCGCTCGGCCGTCTACGTGAACGAGGGCGACGACCTTGCCGGAGCCGAACAGTCGAGGCAAGCCTATCAGGACGCCCTGAAGGCCGGTGGCCTGGCAAGCACCATCACGACGGAAATCCGGGAGCTGGATACCTTCTATTTTGCCGAGGATTACCATCAGCAGTATCTGGCCAAGAACCCGGCCGGCTATTGCGGGATCGGCGGCACGGGCATCTCGTGCCCGGTCGGGCTGGGCCAGACCGCCTGAAGGCAGTCCGATCGCTAGCTTGGTTCCGGTTGAATTCAAGACGGGGCAGTGCCAGTGACGGCACTGCCCCGTCTTTTTGCATTCTCCGGGTCTGAAGCCGGCAGAGTCTCAGCCGTTTCCTTGCCGAGGTTGCCTATCTTGAAAGCCAGCTGACGCGGGTCAAAAAAGTCAGGATCTATATAAGTATAAATCCGTAGATAGCTTATATATTTCAACGCTCTATGGAATTTTCAGGCTTTCTTAAATTTGCGCTGTGAGGATTGACCTGACGCATGGGCGTTCAAGGATCGATTTCGTGAGCCGTTCGGCAAAAATTTTCGCGACAGGATACTTCCTGGCCAGCTGCCTGTTGATGCTGGTCGGCTCGTTGATGCCTGCCCGCGAAGGGCCGGTCGCGGTATTCGCATGGCCCTGGGGTGAAAGCGCGGTCAGCGTCATCGCCAGATCGGGTGGCCCGGTACTGTTCGTCGGGGACAGAAGCTGGGTGGCGCTCACCGAAGCCGGTGAACAACAGTCCATTGCAAATCTTTACCGGTCGGGCGCCGGTTTTGTGGCGTCTTCCTTGATCGCACAAGCCTGTGCGCGATTGAGCGGTGTCTCCCTGGAGCAGTTGAAATGAACGGTGTGGAAATGTCTCAACCGGATCAGATGTCGGGTCAGCTTTCCGGTCTGGACCAGTTCCGGCAGAAGTTTGCGCGGATGCTGATCCATTTTATCTGGGTGAATGTGTTCCTGGTCATGGGAACGGCCTGGTGGGTTGGTTATGTCTCGCTCGTGGCGGTTTGCGGGGCAGCCTTGCTCCTTGGTGTTGCGGCCACCGGCACATGGGTGAAGTTCGGGGCCGGCGTTGAAACGCGCCTGGCCACTTCCATGTCCCTTGCCGGGCTGGTTGCCCTGTTCGTGGCCGCTCTGGCGACGCCGGATGGTCAGATCACCTATCAGCTCGACGCACATATGTATTTCTTCGCCGTATTGGCCATCCTGGCCAGCTGGGTCGACTGGCGGGCGCTGGTTGCCTATGCAGCCGTCGTCGCCGTGCACCACCTTGTCCTGAATTTCGCCATGCCCTGGGCCGTGTTTCCCGGTGGGGCGGATTTCAGCCGCGTGGTCTTTCATGCGCTTGTCGTGGTTGCGGAAGTCGGCGCCCTTTGGTGGATGACCGACAGCCTTGCACGAGCGTTTGCCGCTTCCGACAAGGCGCGCGAAGAGGCGGAAGCCGCGCGCGCCCAGGCAATGGTGCTGCAGCACCGGACCGTTGAAAATGACGAGATGGAGCGCGCCAAGCAGAAGGTCATCAACGAACGCATCATGGCGTTTGAAAGTGATATCGCTGCCAAGCTGGACGGTGTCGGCCTGAAGGTGCGCGAAATGCGGGATGCCGCCACCGAGCTCGGAACCGTTGCCGAAAACACCTCGTCGCGTGCAGGCTCCGTATCGGATGCGTCCGAAACAGCGTCCTCAAATGTGCAGATGGTCGCTTCCGCCGCAGAAGAGCTGTCGTCCTCGATTGCGGAGATTTCGCGCCAGGTCGAACAGACCACCGGCATCGTCAACCGGGCGACGGAAAATGCGCAAACCAGCAACAGCAAGGTCGCGGGCCTTGCGAATGCGGCCAATCGGATCGGCGAGGTCGTCACGCTGATCCAGGCGATTGCCGAACAGACCAACCTTCTGGCTCTCAACGCCACCATTGAGGCGGCCCGCGCGGGCGAAGCTGGCAGGGGCTTTGCGGTTGTTGCTGCCGAAGTGAAGGAACTGGCGACACAGACGTCCAAGGCAACGGAAGAAATCGGTGCCCAGATCGCGGCGATCCAGGCGGAAACCAAGGACGCGGTGGAATCCATCGGAGTGATTGCGACGACGATGGACGAGGTCAACAGCTATACGGCTGCCATTGCTGCCGCCGTCGGCGAACAAGGCGCGGCGACCCAGGAAATCTCGCGCAATGTGGCGGAAGCCGCGGACGGCACGGGACGGGTTGCCAACAACATCGACGGTGTGCGGGAATCTGTCGAACGCACCAGCCACTCGGTCGGCTCCATGGTCGAGGCGGCCGAGACCCTCGATCTGGAGACCCAGGACATGCGCCGGGCAATCACCGCCTTCCTGAAGGATGTTGCGGCCTGAGAGTATGGCCGCAACAGATCGTGATCTTCGGAAACCGGCGGCCAGTCCGCCGGTTTTTTCGTTCTTGGGGTGCTCTCCTGTCCTGCATGCTTGACCTGATGTCGCTTGAATGCCATGAGCCGCCCCTAACGAACCAGCGTTGCGGATGAAAACGTGCCACGCTGGCAGCATTCTTCACCCTTGCGGACACTGACGCCAAACGATGCCTGCATCCTCCTTCGCGCCCGGAACGGTCCTGCTGCTGGACCTGTTGAAGCAGCGGTCTGCGCTGTTGTTTCAGGCGCCGGATGAGGTGATCACCTGCTCCCGGCTCGAGGAGGTTCAGGGCTGCCTCGAGCGACTTGAGGCCGCCCAGGCGGACGGGCGCCATGCGGCAGGCTATCTTGCCTATGAACTGGGTTTTGCCTTCGAGGAAAAGCTGCGGCAACGGTTTCATCAAACAGAAGAGCCGTTGCTCTGGTTCGGGCTGTATGGCGCGCCGGAGGAACTGGGTCTCGACGAAGCCAAAGCTATGCTGGAAAGCGTGGCTGGCGACGGCGAGGCTGCCATCGGCAAGCCGGAGTTCGATATGGACAGGGCCGCTTACGATACGGCCTTTGCCCGCGTCCGCGACCATCTGGCAAAGGGCGACATCTATCAGGTCAACCTGACCATGCGCGCGCGGTTCCGGCACCAGGGGGCTCCGGAACGGATCTTCCAGACCCTTCTGCGTCGCCAGCCGGTGGAATTTGCCGCTTTCCTGCGTCTTGAAGACCGGACGATCCTGTCTCTCTCGCCGGAACTCTTCCTGGAGCGCCGAGGCACCTGCCTGCGGACCAAACCCATGAAGGGCACCGCGCCCCGAGGGCGTTACGCTTCCGAAGACGCCAAGATTGCGCGCACGCTTTCAACTGATCCCAAGCAGCGGTCCGAAAACACCATGATCGTCGACCTGATGCGCAACGACCTTTCGCGCATCGCCGACACCGGCACCGTCAAGGTGACCAAACTGTGCGAGGTGGAGCGCTACCAAAGCCTTCACCAGATGACCTCGACGGTCGAAGCTGAAGTTCCCGATCACGTCGGCTTTGCACGCATCGCAGAACATCTCTTCCCTTGCGGTTCGATCACGGGAGCTCCGAAACTCAGCGCCATGCAGATTGCCCAGGATCTGGAAACCGGCCCGCGTGGCGTCTACACCGGTTCGATCGGCTTTCTCGCGCCTGGAGGCGATTTCCGGCTGAATGTCGCCATCCGGACGCTGGTGCTGCGAAACGACGGCAGCGGCGAAGCCGGAAGCGGGTCCGGCGTGATCTTCGACAGCGGCGCGTCTCCCGAATACGACGAATGCGCCCTGAAACTGAGGTTCATGAGCGAAGACACACCCGGCTTCGATCTGATCGAGACGCTGGCTTATCACCCGGGCGACGGTTATTTGCTTCTGGAACGGCACATGCAGCGCCTGCAGGCCTCATCTGCCTATTTCGGCTTTCCTTACCGCGAAGAAGACGTGCGTGAGAAGCTTCTGCAGCATGTTCGCACCTTTGCCGGTTTCAGGCGTGTGCGGTTGTTGCTGTCGGCGGATGGCGGCATTTCGGTCACATCGACGGATCTTCCGCCGGCCGGTCAGGAGGCCGTTTTCAATCTGGTGATTGCGCAAGAAACCACTTGGTCAACCGACAGGTTCCTGTTTCACAAGACCACCAACCGGGCCTTCTACGATGACACGCGCCAGCGGTGTCAGGCGGAAACCGGTTGCCAGGAGGTGCTGTTCCTGAACGAGAACGGCTATCTCACCGAGGGCAGCTACACCACTCTTTTCGTGAAACGGAACGGTAGTTTGCTGACGCCTGCGCTTCGTCACGGGCTTCTGCCCGGCACCTTTCGGGCGGGGCTTCTGGAACGTGGTCTGGCAAGCGAGGCAGACCTTACGCTCCAGGATCTGCAGGAGGCCGAGGAAGTCTACGTCGGCAATTCCGTGCGCGGTCTGATGCGCGCTCGCCTGCTTTCGGAACAAGCGAGTGGTTCGTGGCATATGGAAGCCGGGCAACACAATGAAGCCACCCGCAAGGCGGGGTGATTACCGGTACGCCAAGAGAGCAGCGCTGACATCTCAGTCACTGTCCCAGGGAATGACTGTCAGCTCCGGCCAGAGGGCCTTCATCCGCGCCGCCTTTTCCGCATAGGTCTCCGGTTTCGGCTGTGTGTAATTGGGCACCAGCCGCATGCCGAACAGGTTGGCAAGGCCGAAAGGCGCATGCAACACCAAGCGCCTGTCCTCTTCGAGCCGTGCCGCCACCGAATGGGTGCGCGAGGCATAGGTCGTCAGCGAATCCATGGCACAGTCGAGAGGGCGGTATGGCCTGCCGAAACGGCTCTCGTACCACAGGTGGACACATACTTGTACGATATGACAACAATCTTTGTGTCGTCATCCGCATTTCTTCGAGCAGTGAGAGGGGTAGGGGGGATTTCGGTTTAAGTGTGTGTATGTTCAGAATTACAGATTTTTCATAAATTTATTTGCCTGGAAAGCACATTTAGTTCACTTCAATCGCACCTTAAGAAGTGTTAGATGAGCTCGGTTGTAAATAGGAAGGGGTAATTTACCGCAGACTTTCCATAACCCGAGGGAGGATTTCGCGTTAGCGCCTCTAGAAGCGAGATACTAACGATCCATGCGATGAGGCAGACTGCATTGCGAGCGACTTAGCCGCTTTCTTTCCTGCTGTAGCATGTGCTATCAAGTCATGATTTTTATTCGGTTTTGGCAAATTGCGCTAGGTTTAATTGCGCATAACGATCAGACTTTTCAATTGGGGTAGTACTGTATACGTGTTTGATAAATGAATCCCAGTACATGGGGCTCGTAGTCTCGATTACGCTGTCCAAAATGTTTATTTCTTCATTATCAAGCCCGCCGGAAGCGGCTTCCTTGCCGGATAACCGCACCTCAACCTTTGGTTCGCCATAGTAGTTCAGAGCTTGAATAATTTCGAACCTCGGATCCTCTTGTACCGCCTCAATCACATCATCGACGTACGGACCAAAATTATGAAAGTACCATTCGATGTCCGTTACTTGACGTCCTTTCCTTTTTGCAGCCTCCCAGTCAGCCAAGTAAACGAGTTTCGTGAGTCGCGTTTTCGAAAGCTCTGACTTGTGAGGGTAGTGTTTGCAAAAATAAGCTGCGACATCAGCGATCTTGCTCATGGTACCTACTCCTCTGGGTCTGGGTTGAACTCACTGTGCAAGATACCTCTTAGACGTACAAACCTGGCTACATCTAAAGACTCGCCGTCCAGCACCTGATCAATCCCCGCAACTTTGAGGACGCCAGTCTCTGTACTTTCGTATACCACGATGCCGATTCTCTGACCACCTTCGTTGTCGCGCAATGCACGCGCATAGTAATGTTTGCTTGCCATCGAAAGTGGACCTTCTGGGTGAGTGCAGCCTTCGTTTTGAAGTGCAGCATTCATCTCGTTACGAAATTCCTCGGAGTCAGGCGGATGTTCTGAAGAAAACTCCTTAACACCGTGATTTAGCCAGGCAGCTCCGACTACTCCTTGATTTGACGGTATTCTAAAACGACCATTTTGCTCATGAAGTAGTACGGGTGAATGGCGAAATATCTGCCTCAGGAAGTGTTCGTCATCATCGTGCTGTTTTCTGTAGACCGTCACTCTACAACGATGGTCGAAGCCTGTTACTTCGTTGGTCAATATATACTTGAGCGTATCTGCCAGCGCGTCAAAATAACTACTCTTTGTGTCAGCGTGTGATTGCGTTTCCTTGCGAAGAAATTTTTCAGTCGCCATATTTTTTGACTGAAGTATACCGTACTTTCCGTATTGATACCGATTGAAGAAGCTCTCAACCCGTCCAAATGTTGATATAAAAATAAAAATTAGTAGATACGGAACCGGCGTAGAGAAATTACGAATATTATCAAAAATTGCCGAGTAGGCGAAATCTAAGGTGAGAAGTTCTTTCAGATCTTGCTCTTGTTGGGATATTCCAAGTTTGGAGGCAGTGATCTCATCTGTTAGCCATATGCTGAACACTACGGATAAAATCACTATCAATCCAGTTGAGATAACCTCTAGGCAAGGTACCACAAAAGGTGGAATCCTCTTTAAGAGCTTGACCATTTTCACCCCCACTTGGACTGAACAAATAAGATATTTTGTGACGAAATTTCAAGCGTAAGTCGCGCAGCTGTGCATCGTTTACCGGTAATCGCATTAGTCGCGAGGGCAAAGTAGGCAAGGAATCCTCGCTCATGGAGCAATGACAGCAGTCGATTGCAATACCCTTAAAAAGGTACAACCTTTAGCTCCGGCCAGAGGGCCTTCATCCGTGCCGCCTTTTCCGCATAGGTCTCCGGGTTCGGCTGTGTGTAATTGGGCACCAGCCGCATACCGAACAGGTTGGCAAGGCCGAAAGGCGCATGCAACATCAAGCGCCCGTCCTCATTGAGCCGTGCCGCCACCGAATGGGTGCGCGAGGCATAGGTCGTCAGCGAATCCATGGCACAGTCGAGAGGGCGGTATGGCCTGCCGAAACGGCGCTCGTACCACAGGTGGACACGAGCCTGATTTCTCACTTCCAGAAGGCTCGCCAAGTCGGGCAGGGCCTGGTTGACCTTGCCGATAACGTCGTCCTCAGCCTCGTAGGATAGATCGGTTCCGTCGAAATAGATGATGTCGAAATCCTTGATGCCGTGCAGCAGGGGGCGGTTGGTGAGGACGTTCCAGACAGTCTGGTAGATACCACCCGACACCAGCCAGGCATCAGGAAGGGCAAGGTTGCGGATGGTGGTCAGGATTTCCATCACATGAGGCACGGTCCTGAGGATCTGCTCAAGACTTGCCAGCCGCGTCTCCTCGCTGGCCGCATAGGGATCGCCCAGCCTTGCATCGCGTACATCCATCTGCAAATCGGCGGTCATTTCCGGATCCTCTTTTCGCGAAGGGGCAACCTATCCGATTCTCAAGGTATCGCGAGCCGTGCATGATGAGGACCATGCACTCGAATGTGTCCTCCGCAGATACGCGCGCTACCGGATGAGGGAGCACCGACTTGACATGACGCAGGTCGGTGCCATCTCCTTCGGAGACGTTTGGTTTTTTCAGGAATTGCCGATGTACCTCTTGCCACGCACACAAATGATCGCTGCACTGGCCGCTTGTGGGGCGGTGCTTGTCACCGCTCTGCCGTCCGCGGCCCAATCCGGACGGCCGAATTCCACCGCCATGTCCTGCGGGCAGGTCCAGTCCATGATCAATCAGCGTGGGGCCGTCGTGCTCAGCACCGGGCGCTATACGTTCGACCGGTATGTGGCCAACCGGAGCTACTGCCAGCATGGTGAGGTCACGCGCCGGGACTACATTCCAACAAGGGACAATGCGAAATGCTACGTGCTTCGCTGTATCAATCCCCAACCCTGGCGGTATGACTGAGCCGTATCCGGAATGGTCGCCCTTCCGGACTTCAACAGGAGACGTCATGTGACCCGACTTTCCAGAAACGCATGTTTCGGCTTCCTGGTGTTTACCTGGCTCGGGGTCACCGCAGCCGTAGAACCGGCCATGGCCCAGGCCGGGCGCCCGGACACGCGGTCGATGACATGTGCCCAGGCTCAGGAACTGGTCAGGAAAAGCGGCAGCATCGTCCTGACGACCGGCCAGTCGACCTTTGACCGCTTCGTTGCAAACGGCAGCTATTGCCGGCCGCAAACGGGGCAGGTCCGTGCGAAATTTGCTCCCACGCGAGACAATCCGCAGTGCTCCGTCGGCTACAGGTGTTTCCAGAACCGGACCCAGCGGTAAACGGTATCCTTCTGCAAAAACAGGATAAAGAGGCAGAAGTCTTAACCGCCTTGCAGGCTTTTCTTGCTATTTCATGCGCGGACGGGGCAACGCTGTGTTGCATTTGGAAACCGTTTCACAAATATGAAATACGGATTACCTACTGCTGGAAATCATAGCCATTTAATACATGACTTCGCCTGAATACTCAGGAAAGGCCTTGCGATGAACGAGAATAATACAAGAAAACAACTGTTAATTGCGAAGTCCGCACTTCAGGCAGGCCTGTTTATGTGTGCGGCTCTTGTCCCTGTGTTGCAGGCGGAAGCGCAAACCCGGCGTCAGCCCGATACCACGCAACTGACCTGTGACCAGACGCAGGACCTGATCAAGAGATTCGGGGGCATCAATCTGAAATCAGGCCCTTATAAGTTCGACCGGTTTGTCGTCGGCCGGAACCAGTGTTTCTCGGGACAGACGGTGCGCCCGACATTCGTGCCGACCAAGGACAACCCGAAATGTTCCGTCCTTGTCTGTGCAGAGATGGGGCAGGCCCGCCAGTAAAAAGGCCGCGCGATGGTGTTCGCGCAGCCCCCTTTTCCAGTCTTGTGAAACGCCGGTTCAGCCTCTCAGCGTGCCACCGGTTGCCTTCTCGACATTGGCAATGATCTTCTTTGCCACGGCGTCGATTTCCTCGTCCGTGAGGGTCTTCTGACGCGGCTGCAGTGTCACGTCGATGGCGACTGACTTCTGGCCTTCCGGCACACCCTGACCTTCGTAAATGTCGAATAGCGTGACATCGCTGATCAGCGTCTTTTCCGCGCCACGAGCCGCTTTGAGCAATGCCTCGGCCGAAATGTCCTTGCCGACTAGGAACGCGAAGTCGCGTTGAACCGGCATAAGGCCACTGACATTGAGGGCACCCTTCGAACGGCCACCCTTGCCCTTGGGTTCGGGCAGCGCATCGAGGAAGATCTCGAATGCGACCAGCGGTCCTTCGATGTCGAGCAGCTGCAGCGTGCGCGGATGAACTTCGCCGAACACCGCCAGAACGTTCTTCGGGCCAAGCTTGAGACAGCCGGACCGGCCCGGGTGGAACGTTGCCGGGGCATCTGCAGACACCATCAGTTTGTCTACCGGCGCGCCGATGGCTGCCAGCGCTGCTTCGGCGTCCGCCTTGGCGTCGAACACGTCAACGGCCTGGGAAACACCCGACCAGTGCCGGCCGGAACCCTGCAGCTTCGCAGACCCACGGCGCACGCCGGTTGCGACCATTTTCTGGCCTTCAGGAGTATCGTTCTCGAACACCTGACCGACTTCGAACAGGGCGACATTGCCATAGCCCCGGTCGGCATTGCGCTGTGCCGCCAGCAAAAGGCCCGGAAGCAGGCTCGGGCGCATGTCGGACATCTCGCTGGAAATCGGATTGGCCAGCGCAAGCGCAGCGTTGCCGCCACCGAAGAGTTCAGCGTGATCCTTGGCAATGAACGACCAGGTAACTGCTTCATTGAAGCCACGGGCGGCCAGTGCCCGGCGCGCCTTGTTGCGGCGGATCTGTCCGGTGGTCAGCACCTTCTGGCCGACGGTACCGGTGCGCGGCAGTGGTGTGAACGGAACACGCTCCAGACCGATGATGCGCACCACCTCCTCCACGAGGTCGGCCTTGCCTTCGATGTCCGGCCGCCAGCTGGGTGCGGCCACCTTGACCGTGTCACCGGCGCCGGAGATCCAGAAACCGAGCGACTTCAGGGTGACATTGGCTTCAGCGGGCAGAACATCGACGCCCGACAGGCGCCTGATTTCCGAATAGGGGAAATCGATGATGTTGCTGGTATCCGGCACGGAACCGGCCTGCACCGTTTCGGACGGCTCGCCGCCGCACAGGTCCATGACCATGCGCGTGGCATATTCCAGACCGGGCATCATGTAGTTGGGATCGACACCACGTTCGAAGCGATAGCGTGCGTCCGTATTGACGCCGAGCTTGCGCCCTGTGGCAGCAATGTCATCCTCGTCCCAAAGGGCGGATTCGATCAGAACGTTGACAGTCTCTTCCGTGCAGCCGGACGGCTCGCCGCCCAGGATGCCGCCGAGACTTTCAACGCCGTTGTCGTCGGAAATGACGCAGATCGTGTCATCGAGCTCGTAGCTCTTGCCGTTGAGGCCGTCGATCTTCTCGCCCTGCTTGCCGCGGCGGACAACAAGATTGCCGTGAACCTTGTCGGCGTCGAACACGTGCAGCGGCCGGCCCTGATCGAAGGTGATGTAGTTGGTCATGTCGACGAGGGCGTTGATCGGGCGCAAGCCGATGGCGGTCAGGCGGTCCTGCAGCCATTTCGGCGAAGGGCCGTTCTTCACGCCCTTGACCAGGCGCAGGCCGAAGGCCTTGCACATCGGCTTGGTGTCGCCGAAATCGAGCGTCACGTCGACCGGGCAGGGGAAGCTGCCGCGAACCTGTTCGTTGCTGCGTTCCTTCAGCTTGCCGAGGCCGGCTGCGGCAAGATCACGGGCAATGCCGTATACGCCGGTGCAGTCCGGGCGGTTCGGCGTCAGGCCGATTTCGATGACTGGCTCATCCAGGCCAGCCCATTCGGCATAGGCCATGCCGACCGGCGCATCCGCCGGCAGGTCGATGATGCCGTCATGTTCGTTGGAAAGTTCCAGCTCGCGCTCCGAGCACATCATGCCGAAGCTTTCCACGTCGCGGATCTTGCCGACGGAAAGCGTGACATCAAGGCCGGGGACATAGTCGCCCGGCTTGCCGAGCACACCGACAAGGCCGGCGCGGGCATTCGGCGCACCGCACACAACCTGCACCGGGTCGCCCTCGCCGGTGTCAACCTTCAGGACGCGCAGCCGGTCGGCATTCGGATGCTGTTCGGCTTCCAGAACCTTTGCGATTCTGAACGGCTTCAGGCGGTCGGCGCGGTTGGTGACTTCCTCGACTTCCAGTCCGATCAGGGTGAGACGTTCAACGATCTCTTCCAGGCTGGCGTCGGTTTCCAGATGCTCCTTGAGCCAGGAAAGGGTGAATTTCATCTTTCGATCTCTTCAAACTTGGTGCGGTCTCAGGACCGCGAAACGGGACGTGGAGGCCTCAGTTGCCGAGCCGGTCCACTTCGGGAATGATGGTCGCAGCGCCGTAGTTTTCGGCAAAGCGGCGGCCGATGTCGGAAAAGTCGCGGGTCCAGCCGCGCACGATCTCCGGCGTGATCTGCTGTTTGGTGGCAATCGCCTGGGCAGCTTCCGTCTCGATCCGGTCCCGCAGGATGCCGAGTTCGACCTGGGCGGCATATTCGGCCCGGTACTTGCCGAGCCAGCCCATGGCGACAATCAACACCATCACCAGAAGGGCCGCGGTGCTGGTCAAGCCGGCCCACTTGGCGGTGCCGCCGATCCGCCGGTCGCTGGCGATCAGCACGATCGAAGCTATGGTCAGGAACGCCACGATATAGATTGCCTGCAGGAAGCTCTGGTACTTTTCGGCCGAGCTTGCCTCGTGGCCGGCACGCAGACGCGTGATCCGGTCACGGAGATACAGCAGCGCATCGGCTTCGGTGCCCAGCTTCTCCCGGAAATAGGTATCGCAGAACCGCAGCCGGCCCCGGTTCTCGATCTTGTCCGCGCAGGCCTCGAGGAACGAGGTCGGCGTCGCGACGCGTGTTTCCTGGTCGCTGGTCTGCGCGGCTGCCGGCAACAGGGCGGCAACGGTCAGCATGGCGGCAAGAACGATGCGGATCAGCAATGACATGATGGCGCCCCCAAATTCAGGCGGTTAACTGGACAAACCGCCGAACAGTGTCGGCAGGTCGAGTGGGCGGAAGCCGTAATGCTGGATCCAGCGGACGTCGGCGTCGAAGAAAGCGCGCAGGTCCGGCATGCCGTATTTCAGCATCGCGATGCGGTCGATCCCCATGCCCCAGGCAAAACCCTGGTAGATATCCGGGTCGAGGCCACAGTTGCGGATGACGTTCGGATGAACCATGCCGCAGCCGAGAATTTCCAGCCAGTCTTCGCCCTGGCCGATCTTCACTTCGCCGCCGGACCGGTCACACTGGATGTCGACTTCCATGGACGGTTCGGTGAACGGGAAGAAGCTTGGGCGGAAGCGCATCTTGATGTCGTCGACTTCGAAGAAGGCTTTGCAGAATTCCCGCAGCACCCATTTCAGATGACCGAAATGGCTGTCCTTGTCGATCACGAGGCCTTCCACCTGGTGGAACATCGGCGTGTGGGTCTGGTCGCTGTCGCAGCGATAGGTTCGGCCCGGAATGATGACGCGGATCGGCGGTTCCTGGTTGCGCATGGTGCGGATCTGCACCGGCGAGGTGTGCGTGCGCAGCAGCAGCCGTTCGCCGTCTTCCTTCGGATTGAAGAAGAACGTGTCGTGCATCTCGCGTGCCGGGTGGCCTTCTGGAAAGTTCAGCGCGGTAAAGTTCAGCTCGTCGGTCTCGATGTCCGGGCCTTCCGCAATGGAAAAGCCCATGTCGGCGAAAATCGCCGTCAGTTCGTCGATGACCTGGCTGACCGGGTGAATACGGCCGGTCTCCGCCGGTGTTGCGCGCAGCGGCAGGGTGATATCCACCTTCTCGCTGGCCAGCCGTGCTTCCAGGGCCGCTTCCGCCAGCACATCCTTGCGGGCGGCGATAGCGTCGGTGACCTTCGCCTTGAGGCCGTTGAGGGCAGGGCCCATCACCTGGCGCTCTTCAGGGGTCATCTTGCCGAGCGTTTTCATCTGCTCGGAAATTGAGCCCTTCTTGCCAAGGGCGGCAACGCGGATGTCTTCCAGGGCGGCTTCGGTCCCGGCGCCTTCGATGGCGGCCAGAAGATCGGATTCAAGTGTGTCGAGGTTGGACATGCGTACTCGGTCGTCGGTTCGCGCGGTGCGCGCGGAGGTGTCGAAACAGAAAGTCGGGGTCTTTTAGCGAATAATGGCGGTGATTGCCACGGCCTCATGCGCATTATTGCGTGAGTTCCCGAAGAGAAGAAAAGCGCCGGAATTAAAGCGCGTTAGCGCGTAAATCGACCGCAGGCGGGGCCCTGCAGCTCGATGAGGCGCACGTCGATCCCGGAAAGAGGCTGAGAGCCACTGCAAAGGCCGGAACGGCGGATATGTGCGGTAAGGTCGCTCATGGGGCGTCAATGTAGCGAAAGGCGAGGCGTTGGCAAGCGGAAAAGGAGAGGCAGCCTTGCGCCTCAACTTGGCCAACGCGTAGTGGCGAGCCCCAGGCACCGGAACTCAATCCCCATCCGGGCGTTTACCTTTGAACTCCCTGCTGTTTGCCAACGTCCGTGGACAGAAGGGCGTGGGCTGGCAACTGAGGGGGTAACATGGCACGTGGAAGAGATGCGGGCAGTCCGGAAAAGATCCCGCCAATGGGCTGGCTGGATATCAGCTACCGGGTGTGGAACGCGGTCCAGCGCGACCACATCGACCTGATCGCCGCCGGCGTTGCCTTCTACGGTCTTCTTGCGATCTTCCCGACCATAACTGCGTTCACGGCGCTGTCTGGGCTTGTGGTTGAACCAGTCGAGGTCAGCCGTCAGCTTGAAATGATCGAGAACTTTCTGCCGAAGGAAGCGTCGCAAATCATCCTGGCGCAGGCCGCAGATGTTGCAGGCAGCGAGAATGCGGGGCTCGGCTTCGCCTTCGTCATTGGTCTGGGCATCGCGCTCTATTCCACCTCCAAGGGCATGGCCAGCCTCATGGAAGGGCTTAACATCGCCTATGACGAGGTTGAGAAGCGAGGCTTCATTGCGCTGAAAGCCAGAACCTTCGTGATGACGATCCTGCTTGTTTTCGCTCTGGTCTTGGGGTTGGTGTCCGCGCTTCTGCTGCCGGTTGTCTTCAGTTATCTCGCCTTGCCTGACTGGTTGGAGAAGGTCCTGTCATCGGCCCGCTGGATCATTCTGGGATTTCTGACCGTCACCGGTCTTTCCTTCGTTTACAGGTTCGGGCCGTCTCGAACCGATGCCAAATGGAAATGGATCACGCCCGGCGCTGTAATCGCCTGCCTGTTGTGGCTTGCCGCGTCCTACGGATTTTCGGTCTATGTGGCGAACTTTGCCAGCTACAACAAAACATTCGGCAGCCTTGCCGGTGTCATCATCCTGCTGATGTGGCTCTGGATTTCGGCCTATATCATCTTGCTCGGGGCCGAGTTGAATGGCGAGATGGAAGCGCAGACCCGCCGCGACAGCACCGTCGGTCCGGACCGGCCAATGGGCACACGTGGTGCCGTGAAGGCCGACATACTGGGAAAATCCATTGCAAGTGCGGAGTAGAGGTGCGCAACGAGCGAAAGACGCTCACGCCTCCACCATATCGGCTCCTTTCGGTCTGCCGATGGAGCCTTGCAGCTCCTCCCGCAGCCAGTCGCCGAAAGCCTTCTTGGCCTTTGTCTGAGGGGCGTTCTTGCCGCTGACCAGCCAGTAGGCGCTGCCCGTGGCGGGGCGCTCGGGGAAGGGGGCAATCACCTGGCCGGACTTCACGGCATAAACCGCAAGCGTTTCCCAGGCCAGAAACACCCCGTGGCCGGCGATTGCCGCATCCAGGCACAGTGAACCGTCGGAAAAGGTGGGGCCATCCTGCAGGATGCTCTCATCGAGGCCGAAGAGATCAAGCCAGGTTTTCCAGGTAAACATTTGTCCGGGGTCACGGATGATCGGCAGCTTGCCGATGTCCTTCGGCTCCTTGATCTGTCTGGCCAGCGCCGGACTGCAGACGGGAAACACCCGCTGGTGCAGCAACTGCTCTGCCTTGACGCCTGGATAGGGTCCCTTGCCGACACGGATACACAGATCGACATCGCTCATGTCCGGATCGACCAGGTCCACCGTCGCTTCCACCCGAACCCGGATCCCCGGATGCATCTTGTTGAAGTTCTTGAGATGCCAAACCAGCCATTTTCCGGCGAAGACCGGGGCAACCGAAATCGTCAGCGCATCTTCCCGTCCGCGCTGGGTGGTGGCGATCGCGGTCGAAAGCGAGGACATGGCGCTGGTCAGATGTGGCTGCATTGCAAGCACATGTGCGGTTGGCAACAGCAAACGGTTCTGCCGCTCGAACAGCTGCACGCCAAGCTGGGTCTCGGTCTTGTGAACCTGCTGGCTGACGGCGCCGACGGTTACGCCGAGTTCGTCCGCTGCCGCCTTGACAGAGCCCAGCCGAGCGACGGCTTCCACGGCGCGAAGGCCGGAGAGGTGAATGCGATTGAGGTTCTTCATTTTAGAAAAGCTAAACTGAAAATCAGAATAAGTCGATTTTTTTAGCGAGTAGTGGCGTCTATATAAGGAGCATAGCTAAATTCAAAGAAGGAATTTGGCCATGCAAAAAACAATAATAAGGAGAATGAAACTCATGATGAAACTATTTATGCGCCGACACCTGACGGCTCGTCCGGCTTCCGCTTATGACCGCACCGACCCGATGTCCCATCCGGCAATCGTGCGCATGTCCCAGCGTGAACTGGCCGACCTTCCGCTCAACCGGCGCTAAGGCTGAAGACCGGCTGAAAGGCCGGTCCCCAAACCTTCCGATCGACCCTCCGCAAGGACAGGCCGGTTGGACAAGACTTCCAAACCAGAAAACGGCGCCTGGGCGGCAAGCCCGGCGCCGTTTCTGTCTTTGGGAGGCAATCCCGCATTTTACTGCGTTCTCTGTCTTGCCAGGCGAACAGGTCGACCGGCTTCCTGTCCGGTTCGGATCAAACGGCGACCGGTTGCCTGTCGGCATATTGCGCGACGCCATGACCGAACGACCAGTTCTCAAGCCTTGTCTCGACCAGGTTGATGAAAATGTCTTCGGAACGGATGCCGACTTCGCGGGCCAGGCCCTTGGCGATCCGGGCGAACAGCGCTTTCTTCTGGTCGACGCTGCGCGTATCGCTGACGATTAGCTGGATGATGATCAGATCGTCCGACCGGTCGATATTCATGAAGTGGCGGCCGAACAGGAAATCTTCGCGTGGATGTTCGGTGATCATCATGAACTTGTCGTCCTGCGGCACGCCGAAGGTCTCGCGCATTGCCTGATAGATCTCGTCCAGGATTGCTGATTTCTGCGCAGCGGTCCTGGAGCCTTTCAGCAGGGAAACATTGGTAAGCGGCATCTTGTCCTCCGTCATTCGGTGATGCTGCCAACCTTATTGCGGCATCAAAGATAACAAAAACAAATCTTTGATATTTCAAAAATCATAAATTAGAATGATTGCATGACCGATCTCGACATGGATCTCTTGCGCGCTTTTGTTCGCGTTGCCGAAACAGGCAGCTTTACCCGGGCAGGACAGATGACGGGGGCAAGCCAGTCTGCTGTCAGCGTCAAGATCAAGAAACTGGAAGACCGTCTCGGCAACACCTTGCTCAGCCGATCGCCCCGCTCCGTCCGGTTGACGAGCTTCGGTGCTCGTTTTTTAAGTGACGCCCGGAGTCTGATCGACCTGCATGACAGGGTAACTGCCCGCGTTTCAGGTCCTTCCGTTCAAAAGCGGCTTCGGTGCGGTATCAGCGATCACGCTGCGGGAGGCCGTCTCCCGGAGATTATCGCCTCCCTCAGCAAGGCCTTGCCGGAACATCGTCTCCATGTTGCGGTCGGTTATTCGGATACGCTGTACAACGACTTCAAGGCTGGTCTGTTCAGCGCGATCATGGTGCGCTCCGAGGACGTCGAGGGCACGGGCCATGTGGCGTTCGAGGAAAATCTCGTCTGGACAGCCGCCAGGGATTTCACCTGGGAAACCGGTACCCCGTTCCCGTTGGTGGCGCTTTCGGAAACCTGCGCCCTCCGGCGCCTGGCAACTGGCACGCTCAAGGATGTGGGGATCGCTTTTGAAGACGCCTTCACCGGCACCGGTGTCGGCGCCATACAGGGGGCGGTCAGCGCAGGGCTCGGCATTGCCTGTCTCGACCGGCGAAATATTCCGGAGGGATGCCGCGAGGTCGGGGAATTCTATCGGCTGCCCGAATTGCCGAAAACAAGGATGACGCTCTTCTGCCGTGAAGACCCGACAATTGTTTCGGCTATCCTTCAGGTCTTCCGGGATGCGGCGTAAGCGCTCTTCCGGGGCGTGTTGATCAGCTCAGAAACGAGCTGATCAGGCCTTCTTCACGAACTCCGTCAGGATGACGATCCGCTGATCGTTCACGCGGCCTTCGATCTGGGAGGCATTGTCCGCAACAAGGGAGATGTTGCGCACGGCGGTGCCGCGCTTGGCAGTGAAGTTGGCGCCCTTGACCTTGAGATCCTTGATCAATGTCACCGTGTCGCCAGCGGCAAGAACAGCGCCGTGCGTATCCTTGTGGACCACGCCGTCGTCACTTTCGCCCGCGCTGCCGCCAAGGCCGGCCTTGGCCCATGCAAGCGTTTCGTCGTCCAGATACAGCATGTCCAGAAGATCACGCGCCCAGCTCTCGTCCCGCATTCTTGAAAGCATGCGGTAGGCGACAACCTGAACCGGGGGAACCTGGCTCCAGGCGGCTTCGTTGAGGCAGAGCCAATGCTTCGGGTCGATATCGGCGGCACCTGAAATCTGGTCGGCACATGTGGCGCAAGCCAGAACCGCCATATCCGCCGTGCCATCCGTATCGGGGCCGACATCCAGCGGCCGCAGCGCTTCGGTAGCGCCGCAGAACTCGCAAACGTTGCCGGCGCGGTCGGAAAGGGTCTGTTCAATACTCATGGCAAGGCCTTGCTGGGACTGGCGCGGCGCGCCAATCGGTTTCTCACTCGTCCATCTTCAGGGCCTGGATAAAGGCTTCCTGCGGGATCTCGACCTTGCCGAACTGACGCATCTTCTTCTTGCCGGCCTTCTGCTTCTCAAGCAGCTTGCGCTTACGGGTGGCGTCGCCGCCGTAACACTTGGCAGTCACGTCCTTGCGCAGGGCGGAGATGGTCTCGCGGGCGATCACGCGGCCACCGATGGCTGCCTGGATCGGAATCTTGAACATGTGTCGCGGGATCAGCTCTTTCAGCTTTTCGCACATGGCGCGGCCACGGCGTTCCGCCTGGCTGCGGTGCACGAGCACGGAAAGCGCATCCACCGGCTCTTCGTTGACCAGGATCGACATCCTGACCAGATCGCCGGCCCGGTAGTCCGAAATCTGATAGTCGAACGACGCGTAGCCCTTGGAGATCGACTTCAGGCGATCGTAGAAGTCGAACACGACTTCGTTGAGCGGCAGGTCGTAGGTCACCATCGCACGGGAGCCGACATAGGACAGGTCGATCTGAAGACCGCGCCGTTCCTGGCACAGTTTCAGGATGCCGCCCAGATACTCGTCCGGCGTCATGATGGTTGCGCGGATCCATGGCTCGCGGATTTCGGAAATCTTCACCACATCCGGCATGTCGGCCGGGTTGTGAAGTTCGACTTCCGCACCGTCCGTCAGGGACATCTGGTAGACCACCGACGGCGCGGTCGCGATCAGGTCGAGGTCGAATTCGCGGTAGAGCCGTTCCTGGATGATTTCCAGGTGCAGCAGACCGAGGAAGCCGCAGCGGAAGCCGAAGCCGAGAGCTGCGGATGTTTCCATCTCGAACGAGAACGAGGCATCGTTGAGGCGCAGCTTGCCCATGGCAGCGCGCAGATCCTCGAAGTCGTTCGCGTCGACCGGGAAGAGACCGCAGAACACGACCGGCTGAGCCGGCTTGAAGCCCGGAAGGGCTTCCGTGCAGGGTTTCTTTTCCAGTGTGATGGTATCACCGACACGGGTATCGGCCACTTCCTTGATGGACCCGGTGATGACGCCGATCTCGCCGGCCTTCAGCTCGTCCACTTGCAGGAATTTCGGGGTCATGACGCCGACGCGGTCGACATCATAAGCAGCGCCCGTACCCATCATCTTGATCTTCTGGCCCCGCTTCAGGGAGCCGTCGATGATACGGACGAGCACCATCACGCCGAGATAGGTGTCGTACCAGCTGTCGACCAGCATCGCCTTCAGCGTCGCTTCCGGGTCACCTTCCGGAGGCGGCAGCTTGGAAACGATCGCTTCCAGCACGTCATCGACACCAAGACCGGTCTTGGCGGAGATCATGCAGGCTTCGGACGCATCGATGCCGATCACGTCCTCGATCTGTTCCTTGATGCGGTCCGGTTCGGCCGCAGGCAGGTCGATCTTGTTAAGGACGGTGACGATCTCATGATCGTTGTCGATGGCCTGATAGACGTTGGCGAGCGTCTGGGCTTCCACACCCTGAGAGGCGTCGACCACCAGCAGCGAGCCTTCACAGGCTGCCAGCGAGCGGGACACTTCGTACGCAAAGTCCACGTGGCCCGGCGTGTCGATCAGGTTCAGCGTATATTGTTCGCCGTCCTTGGCATTGTAGATCAGTCGCACTGTTTGCGCCTTGATCGTGATGCCGCGCTCGCGTTCGATGTCCATCGAATCGAGCACCTGCTCGGTCATTTCGCGGTCGGTCAGCGTGCCGGTCATCTGGATCAGGCGGTCGGCCAGCGTCGACTTGCCGTGATCGATATGCGCCACGATGGAAAAGTTGCGGATGTTGGAAAGCTTCTTCGTCGTCATGGCCGCCCCTTTACCATTGCAATTCGATTTCGCCTAGTAGATTGAAGCCTTCGGGCGTTGAATTCCGGTGCTTTTTTGCACCCTCGGGCGAATGCCGGGTTTCACCGCTCCGGCAGGGATATGGCGCCTCCGGCAAATGACGTAGCCCGCAGGTGACATTTGTCGTGGCAAATCAACCTCAAAGTGTGATCTAGATTGCATCGGCACTGATGTGTCGAGCAGCCTGACAAGAGAGCATGATGTTGATCCGTAATGCAGAACCGAAGGATGTCCCGTCGATCCTGGCGCTTTATAATCAGGCTGTGCGCGAGACGACGGCTGCCTGGACAAATCGTGAGGAAACGCTGGACGACAGGCTGACCTGGTACGAAGGCCGGGTGAAGCAGGGTCTGCCGGTTCTGGTGGCCGTGGACGATGCGGATACCGTTCTCGGGTTCGCCAGCTTCGGGCCGTTCCGGCCTCGCGAAGGGTATCGTCTGACGGCGGAACATTCCGTCTATGTCGACCCGGCGGCACAGCGGCGCGGCATTGGGAAGGCGCTTCTGGAGCGGTTGGTCGACATTGCCGCCGACATGAAATTACATGTGCTGGTCGGCGTCATCGACGGGGACAATGCTGCCTCCATCGCCCTTCACGAGAAGCTTGGTTTTCATGTTGCGGGCCGTCTGCCGGAAGCCGGTACCAAGTTCGGCCGCTGGCTGGATCTGGTCTTCGTTGCCAGGGTTCTGGGGCCGATGCAGCCGCCGAACACCTAGGCGTCATCTCGCCGGTCTCAATTGGCCGTCAGCACCGACCGGCAGTCATTCGGCAGGGCTGCCAGAGCCATGGGCCGTTTCTTGACCACCTTCGGAGGCTCTCCGGGCTTGGGAGGGTTTTTGGGAACCCAGGGTTCGTCGGACAGCCAATAGGCAAGGTCCGCGCCACAGCCATCGCCCGGCGGCGGCGGGTTCTGGTTCTTGCAGCCGGCACTGCCTGCAGGGCAGGAAAGGCGTACATGGAAGTGATAGTGATGCCCCCACCAGGGCCGCACCTTGCGCAACCAGGCGCGGTTGCCGCCCTTCTCGAAATCGCACAGAGCCTTCTTGATCGTCGGGCTGACGAAGATGCGAGCAACGCGCTGGTCGGATGCGGCGCGCCGGATCAGCCGAGCATGGTCATCTGACCATTTCCTGGGGTCGACACGCCGGTCTGCACCCTTGACGTCCATCGGACCGATCAACATCGAAATAGCGGAGATGTCTTCGCGTTCCTGGGCGGTCAGGCGCCGGTTCGGCATTTCGGTCAGCCAGATATCGGCATCGAGGCCAATCTGGTGGCTGGCATGGCCGGATGTCATCGGCCCGCCGCGCGGCTGCGCAATGTCGCCGACAAGCAGACCGTTCCAGCCGACCTTGGGGGCATCGCTCGCCAGATCCTTGAGATAGTCGATCAGGACAGGGTGGCCCCAATTGCGATTGCGCGACAGGCGCATTGCCTGCCAGGTGGGCCCATCCGTCGGCAGTTCCGCTCCACCTGCAAGGCAGCCCTTGGCATAGGACCCGATC
Source organism: Labrenzia sp. THAF191a (assembly GCF_009363335.1). Classification (GTDB taxonomy): domain Bacteria; phylum Pseudomonadota; class Alphaproteobacteria; order Rhizobiales; family Stappiaceae; genus Roseibium; species Roseibium algicola. The sequence continues at coordinate 531,111 of NZ_CP045333.1, read as the reverse complement.
GAGCGGGCTTTCAGTTGAGCGGGGCCGGTGGCGGCGCCGAAATAGTCTCGTGCCGGCTGGTCCCCATAAAGCACCAGCTTGGGCTTGTTCGCGACATAGCCTTCCGGAACATCGCGTTTCTTTACCGGGACAGGCACACCGGCCACCAGTTCGACGGTCGGCGAATAGTCCTCGGAGACGGGATCGGCCGGTTTGGCTGTCGGCACTGGCGCGGCTGACGCAACGAGGCAGGAAACCTGCACCGCGGCTGCAAATGCCAAGAAGCCGGACACCGAAGGTGCCCAGCGGTTTCGCTTGCCTGTTTTCCCCGTTCTCACGTCGAAACCTCGTGCGCCAGTCTGGGTGTTCCGCCGTCGTTGCTCCCGCCGCGACGGCCACCTCACTCGTCAGGCAGCATGCACCAAATCGGGTGTTTCCGCATCCGATTCGCGATTATCCACATGCGCCGCGATCATGTCGGCGAACGCGTCGAGGAAAACCGTGTTGTCGCGGATCACCCTGTCTGCAGCACCATTCAGTGTGATGATGTTGCCGGGACGGGCATTGTCGATGTCTTCGGCTTCCGGTGGAAGATCGGCGTCGAGCCTGTGATAGGTCACGTTCGGCAGTTCTGCAAAGAGCTGCCGTGCCTGATCGGATGTTGTCTGGCTTTGCGCATCGGCCAGGATCGACATCAGCGGTGCGCCCTTGGAGGGCTGCAGCCAGCCGAGGGCACCCCAGCCAACGGCGTCCTTGTAAAGGAACGATCGTTCCGGTGCCCGGCCCGTGCCGAGCGACAGGATGACGATCTCGTCGTCGCCCCAGCCAAGATTGCGGGCTTCCAGATACGCTGCCACTGTCGGGTCCTTCATGAAGACCGTTCCATCGATCAGGGCTTCCTCGCGCCGGCGGCTGAGATTTTCAACGCGTGCCGGTTCGAAATACGAGGGGGTGGCGGTGGTCGCACGCACAGCCTGCCAGAAGTAATAGTCGTCCGGCCGGCCGCTGCTGGCTTCAAGGCCGTTTGTCAGGAACACGGGTTTGCGCTGTTCCAGATCGTAGGCGGTCAGGACAAGGTGGGTCAGGCCGCTGGCCATGGAGGTCCAGCCGAAGCGTTCCTTCAGCAGCTTTTCCAGCGGCCGCGGATCGTAGGTTTCATCGAACAGGCCAAGCGAACTGGTGACGGTTCTGGCCAGTCGTGCCGAGATTGATGATTTGAAGATTTCCCGCGCGTCGCGTTCGAAGAAGCTGCGCAGCTCATCAAGGGTCGCGGCAGGTGCGCCGGCGGTGCCGCCTGGGCGCGGGGCGGATAGGCCTGCAGCAATGAGGCCGCCGGTAGAAGAACCGGCCATCAGATCGAAAACCTGGTGCAGCGGCTCGCTAACGCCGCGCTGGCTCAATCGGCTTTCAAGTGTCTCAAGCAGCCGAAGCGGAATGAGGCCACGAATGCCGCCGCCGTCAATGGAAAGAATAAAACGTTTTTTCTGGGTCATGGGATTCCCCGGGATCGTCGCAATGGAAGGCGCTACATCTCTCCGAGAAGACGGGAGACGCTTTTTGCTTACCTTTAGAATGTTGTCATCAATTGCGACACTGCAATGGCAAAGCGAAAAACAGGCGGACGATTTTTCGAAATTGGCGAGCAAGAAGTTAAACCGACTTCGCTAATCTGCGAAGACCGACCGCAGTTTTCCTTTTCTTGCGACGGCAAGCAGCCTGCCCGGGTGCTGGATCACGAAACATTCACCAGGAAACTGGAAATGGTTTCAACCAGCAGGTCCGGGCATTCCCTGTGAGGCGTGTGCCCTCTTCCCTCCAGGATGACCTTTTGTCCGCCGGTGCTATTGGCGATGTGTTCCGGGTGGCGGGTTGATCCGTATTCGTCCAGTGCGCCGTGGATCGCAAGGGTGTTGCAGCGGACACCGGCAAGCGCATCGTCAAGGGACCAATGGGCGAAGGCGGGCGAAAGCCATGATTCCGTCCAGGCATCCAGCACCCAGCGCGCCTTGTCTCCGTGATAGAGCGCAAGCCTGTCGAAGGCGCCGGGATCGGCAAACGCGGTGCGGGCTTCGCGGACACCTTCCAGGGTGCGGTCCTCGATAAGCGCCTGAGCGGCAATCGTGACCAGGGCCGTGACCTTGTCGGGATGCTGTGCGGCCGTATGCACCGCCATGCCGCCACCGACGCTGTGCCCACAGGCAACAAATCGCGTGAGGTCCAGCTGCTCGCACAGCGCGGGCACAACCGTTCTGCCTTCATCCGCGATGAAGCTTGCAGGCAGGATGTCTTCGCGCACCGACGACTGGCCGAAGCCGGGCCTGTCATAAGCAATCACGACCCGTCCGCTGGCAACGGCAAGGCGTTCGGGAAAATCACGCCAGAGGGCGATACAGCCAAGCGAGTCGTGAAACAGGAGCACCGGCACCTTGCCGGGCAAACGATCTTCAGGTGTCCAGCAGCGAACGTGAACTGTGGAGTTGCCGACCGTGACGGCGCGCGTTTCGACATGGACGGTGCCGGACATGAGAGTGGTCAAAGAAGAAAACCTTTCCATTCGCATTGAAGGGCTGTGCCGGGAAACGGCGGAACGGTCTGTCAGGATTCGCATGGGGGATGCGGTTTCCTGCCGAGGCTTATCGCAGGCCACATACCTGCAACAAGCCTCTCTTTTCGAACTAATCTGTCTTGGCTCTTTATCCCGCGCGGTCTTTCGGACTAGGATCGTGCCGATTTTCCAACCTTCACAGGAAGTTCCATGAATATCGATCTGCTTCGCCGACTTTGCGAAACGCCGGGTGTACCGGGTCACGAACACCGGGTCCGCGACCTGATTCAGGCGGAAATCAAGGGCTTGTTCGACGAGGTCACCGTCGACCCGATGGGCTCGCTGCTTTGCCGCCGCGACAGCCGCAAGGCTTCCAAGAAGGGAACCCCGAAGAAGGTCATGCTTCTGTGTCACATGGATGAGATCGGCTTCCTGGTCTCACATGTCACGGACAAGGGCTTCGTTCACGTGCAGCCGGTTGGTGGCTTCGATGCCCGCAACCTGTTCTCCCGCCGCGTGCTGGTGTCTACCGATGAAGGCGACTTCAAGGGGGTGATGAACCCGGGTGGCAAGCCGATCCACATCTCTTCTCCGGAAGAGCGCAAGAAGGTGCCGGAGCCCAAGGAATTCGTCATCGACATGGGCCTTGGCGAAAAGACCAAGGAGATCGTCAAGGTCGGCGACATGGTGACCATGGACGAGCCACTGATCGAGATCGGCGACAAGGTCGTCTCCAAGGCGCTCGACAACCGGATCGCCTGCTGGCTCGGCATCGAGGCGATCAGGGGTCTGGGCAAGGCCAAGCATGATTGCGAAATTCATGTCGCCTTCACCTGCCAGGAAGAAGTCGGCCTGCGCGGCGCACGCACCGCGTCCTTTGCCATTGCGCCGGACATCGGGCTTGGCATCGATACCACGCTTGCCTGCGACACGCCGGGCGTTCCCGAGCAGGACCGCACCACGGTGCAGGGCGAAGGCTTCGGTCTGCACGTCAAGGATTCCAGCTTCATCGCGGACCGCGATCTGGTGAAGGAAATCGAAGCTATTGCGGTCAAGGAAAAGATCCCGTTCCAGCGCACCATGCTGGCGGCTGGTGGCCAGGACGGCGCGGCTGCCCAGCAGGCGGCTGCCGGTGCCAAGGCAATCGGCATCGTCGTCGGCACCCGCTACATCCACACGGTCACTGAAATGATCGACAAGGGTGACCTTCAGGCGGCTCTGGACGTCATCGTCGCCTATCTGAAAAAGGCGTAAGGCATGGAAAAGGGGAGCTTCGGCTCCCCTTTTTAAGTCAGGTGTCAGATCTGGCTCTTTCCCACCTGCGTCATTGCCGGACTTTATCCGGCAGTCTGGTCCAGCCCACGTCCCAACCGGAGCGTACGCGGAAGGGCTGCCTGCTCAGGCCACCAGGCCGAGGAGGTTCGAAACCTGGTCGCCGGTGCCTGCATAAAGCTCGCTGACGGCAGCGCTCTGGTAGCTGAAGGAGCCGTTGTCGAAGTTGCCTTCGATGGAAGAGGCGTTTGCGGAGCGGACGGACAGCCCGGTTTCGCTGTCGTAGGACACCCGCTCGAAGGATACGAATTGCGCGGAAACGGTTTCACCACCGATCTCGGCTTCAATGGTGGTCGTTGAAATCGTCGCGCTTTCATAGGCGACATTCGCCGAAGCGCCGCTTTCCTCTTCACCAAGAGCCACCTTCAGTTTGCCGGCGGTCTTCTGATAGTCCTCAACGGTCGCCAGCGCGCCGTCCTTTTCCTTGTCGTCGTCCTTGCCTTTGCCTTTTTCGACCGCATCCTGAAGGGCAGCGATCACGACCGCGTCTTCCTCGGCCTGTTTGCTGGCTGCTTCCAGAGCATTGACGGCGGGGGACTTATCGTGGCCATTTCGCTGGCCGATCTCGTGGCCGTAGGCGTTGCCCTTGGGATCGTTCTTCTGGCCTTCAGCGCCGCCATTCGAAAAGGAAGCCGTAAAAAGGCTCGCGCTTTGCGTAGTGGTTTCGATGGAAATCTGCATGGCTTCGGATCCCGGCTCGTCCGGCCCTTTCTGGTCCGGCACAGTTGCAGAAATCATCCTGCAAAACCGTTAACAGGCTATTAACCAATGCAAGGCCGTCTTCAGATCGGCATTGCCGGGCCAAATGCCTTTTCCAGAAACCGCCCGCCCAGCACCATGCCGCGCTCGTCAATCGAATGGCCGAGGCCGGCCAGCAGGTGCAGGCTTGAGGAAACTCCAACATCGTCAAGCGCCTTTTGTGCTGCCTGGGCATGATAGCTGGCAACGACATCGTCTTCCTCGCCATGGACGATCAGCACCGGGCTCTGCGTGTTGACCGGACCCAGCTGGCTGGCTCCCGGCAGCAGTCCGGAAAAACCGATCAGGGCCGCTGGCGGAGACGGGCGGCGCAGGCCGCATTGAAAGGTCATCATGGCTCCCTGGCTGAAGCCGACCAGTGCCAACGCGCTGCCGTCCAGCGAATGGCGGGCCAGTTCGTCGTCCAGAAACCGGTCGAGCACCGGTTGGGCGGCCTGCGCGCCGAGGCGGTATTCATTGGGATCGCGCTCTTCGAGCGCAAACCATTGCCGTCCGCCGAGCGCTTCGAAGGGAAGGTGTTCAGGAGCGTTCGGCGCAACAAAAGCGGCATCGGGAAGCTGTCCCTGCCAGGCGCGCCCGAGATCTATCAGGTCAAGACCATTCGCGCCGTAGCCATGCAGGATCACAACCAGCTGACGGGCGGGTTTGCCGGAGGCCGGTGCAAGACGTGGCCCGTCGAGAAGGGGAGGAAAGGTGCCTGTCACTTTTGGGGGAACCTGATTATTCAGCTGGTGTCTTCCGGTCGGCCGCCTCGGAAGGTGACGGCAGTCTTTCCTGAAGACGCATGAAGGGAAGGGCGATCAGCATGGCGGCGAGGATCAGCACGCCTGCCAGGGCAAACGGCGCACCGGGAAAGGTAATCGCCGCCTCAGGACCCGAAAACGTGGCAAAGACCTGGGTCATCACCAGCGGGCTCACCACCATGGAAAGGCCGGCGGCACTGGCAATCAGGCCCTGCAATTCGCCTTGCGCATTGTCCGGGACACGGACCGACATCAGACCGGTGAAGGCAGGCGTAGCCATGGCACCAAGTGCCGCGAACGAGATCAGCAGATAGGCCATCCAGCCGGTATCGGCGACGGCGAGACCGGCAAAGGCCACGAGATTGGCGGCCAGCCCGATGAAGAGTGTCCGGCCGGGCCCGAGCTTCGGTTCCAGGACACGGATCAGGTATCCCTGAACGAAGGCAAATCCGACACCGACGGCCGCAAGTGACAGGCCGATGTCTCCGGGGCTCCAGGCGAAGACTTCCTCCGCATAGTAGCTCCAGACGGACGGGTAGACGTAATGGGCGATGTCGAACAGGAAGATGGCCAGAAGCAGCGTGCGCACCGCCGGATAGGCGGCGATCTGCTTGAAGGCCCCGAATGGATTGGCCCGTTTCCAGTCAAAATCTCTTCTGTTTTCGTCCTTCAGCGTTTCCGGCAGCATGAAATAGCCGAAGAGGAAATTGACGAAGGAAAGGCCTGCGGCGGCATAAAAGGGCGCACGCGGTCCGTATTCGCCAAGGTAACCGCCGATCATTGGCCCGAGTACGAAGCCGACGCCAAATCCGGCCCCGACAAGGCCGAAGTTCTTGGCCCTGTCTTCCTTGGACGACACGTCGGCAATGAAGGCTGATGCGGCCGAGAAGGTGGCTCCGGCAACACCCGACAGGGTTCTGCCGATGAACAGCACGGCCAGATGCCAGGAGAAGGCCATGATCAGGTAGTCGACGGCCATAGCGAACATGGACACCAGCAGCACCGGACGGCGGCCAAAGCGGTCGGACAGATTGCCGAGCGTCGGACCGAAGGCGAATTGCATCAAGGCGTAGACGACGCTCAGTGCACCGCCCCAGCGGGCGGCTTCGCTCACAGGCAGCGAGGTGAGTTCGGTCAGAAGCGAGGGCATCACCGGCATCATCAGGCCGATGCCCATGGAATTGAGAACCAGCGTGACCAGGATGAACCCCAGCGCGCTGCGTTTGGAGATACCGGACCGCAACTCTTTTCCCGCCAATCCCGTAAGCTGAAGGAGGGTGACCTTATCCGATTACTCGGCGGCCACCAGCGCCGGCTGTTCCCAGTTGCCTTTTTCGATATCGGCAATCTGCTTGTCGATCTGGGCAACCACGAACCGGGAGAACGGCCCCAGGTGCACATAGAGCGCAAGCATCATCATGACCGGCTTGATCGCCCTGAAATTGGTGAAGGTGGTCTTGATCAGGGTTTTCCAGAAGGGCCCGCGATAGGTGGTTTCCTTGAAGGTCATCGCCAGGATAAGACGGCCGAACAGCTTGATGTCATGGAAGAACCCGGCGCCGAAGATCGAGCCGTTTGCGCCGCTCATGTCGAGCATGGAAGCCACTTTCTGAACGCGGCCGAAGTAGGCTTCCGGACCATAGACCCGGTCGATGACCTGCTTGAAGTCTTCCAGGATCTGCGCGCGCGGGCGCACTGTGGTGAAGTTGAGCCCGGCGGTGCACTGATCGCCATGTTCCGTATCCGGATCATCGGTGGCGAAATCCGCATGCAGACGGCCTTCCTTGGCGAGCCGGCGCGTCAGCTGGGTGTTCGGCAGGGCATAGAGCAACCCGGTCATCGCGACAGGGATTGCGGCTTCCTCGATCAGTGCCGAGATCTCGTCCGCCACCTTGTCGCTTTCCTCGTCGAAGCCGACAATGAAGCCGGCCAGCACGAAGATTCCGGCATCGTAGATCTTGTGCACGCTCTTGGCGATATCGCGGCGTGTGTTCTGTTTCTTGCGTGTCGCCACCAGGACTTCGGGGTCGGGGCTTTCGATGCCGATGAAGACCGAGAAATATCCGGCCTGCTGCATCATCTTCAACAAGGCTTCGTCGTCCGCCAGGTTGAGGGAAGCCTCGGTCGACATTTCGAACGGGTAGCTACGTTCCTTCTGCCATTTCGCCAGTTCGGGGAGGAAGCCCTTCACGGCCTTCTTGTTGCCGATGAGGTTGTCATCGACGAAGTCGACGTGACCCCGGTAGCCAAGTTCGTACAGCCGGTCGAGTTCGGCCAGCATCTGGTCGTTGGTCTTGGTGCGCGGCACGCGGCCATACAGCTCGATGATGTCGCAGAATTCGCAAGTAAACGGACAGCCGCGTGAATATTGAACGCCGATCTGGACATAATCGTCGAATCTCAGAAGGTCAAAGCGCGGTACGGGACTGGAGGAAACGTCTGCCTTGAATTTCTCGGCCGAGAAACGGCCGTTGCGGACCCCTTCCTTCCAGGCGTCGACGAAGGTGGTGAGAATGCCTTCGGCTTCACCAAGGACCAGGAAGTCGGCCGCTTCATAAACTTCCGGAGAAGAGGTTGCGTCCGGACCGCCGACCACGACGGGAACGTTCTTTTCCTGTGAACGGCGGATGACGGCGAGGCAATCGGCCTGCTGGGGCAGCATGCCACCGGTCATCACCATGTCGGCCCAGGCGAGATCGTCGTTCGTCAGGGCGCCGGTGTTGCGGTCGATCAGGCGGACATTCCAGTTCTCCGGCAGCATTGCCGCAACTGTGATCAGGCCGAGAGGAGGAGCGGGATATTTTGCGCCGACCATTTCGCAGGTCGCACCATAGTTCCAGAATGACCCGGCATTGAAGCGCGGATACACCAGCAGAACATTGCATTCCGACATTAACGGTCCCTCCAAACGGACACTCGTTCCCAACGGCGACACCGTAACAACTTTACGCCCCGGCACAACCGCTTTGAATGTCCTCGCACGAATTCACTTGCCGTCCGCGCGGACAGACTGTCACGACTGGCTGGCGCCTGGCTTACGGATGTGAAAAACGAGCCCATGCACATCCTTGCCGAGTTCCTTGCGCAGAATATCCCGTTTCTCCCGTGCATAGAGAAGGCCCGCGGCCTCCGCGCAGCGCTTTAGATATTCGGGCCGGTGGGCGTAGCGCCCCGTAGCATCCACGCGGTAATCCGGTCCGTCCGACGTATCGAGATGCTCGACGCTCGCGACGAGCATTCCACCCGGGGCAAGGGCTCCTGCAAGCGCCTGCATGAAAGGCTGCAGATCGCCGAGATAACACAGCGTGTCGACACAGACTGCCAGATCGAATTGGGCCGGCAGGTCGGAGGACAGAAATCCAACGAGCTCACCCTCGACCAGGAAGTCGTAGACCTTCAGCGCAGCGGCCTTGCGCAGCATGCCCGATGACAGGTCGATGCCGGTGAGCCGGGCACAGTGGTTGCGGATCAGTGGTCCACAAAGGCCGGTCCCGCAACCAAGGTCGACCACATGGGCAAACGGCAAGTCGCCCTCCCTGGCCAGCTCCGCGACTTCCTCGGCGACAAGCTTCGGCGCCTGGTAGCCGAGCCCGTTCAGGACGTCGTCAAAGCTTTCCGAGAAGCTGTCGAAATGATCCCGAACATAGTCCGCAGGTGCAAGCGACAGGTCTTCTCCGCGGATCGCGGCAAACTGATAGCGGATGACCGGGTCGTCCGGGTAGGTTGCGACAAGCATCTCCATATGCCGGGTGGCGACTTCGTTCCGTCCAAGCGCGCACAGTACGCGCGGATGCCAGCCCTTGTCGCTCCAGACGTCTGGCGGGAACTGCAGACACCGTTCGAAAGCGTCTGCCGCTTCCTCTCTTTTGCCGGCAAGCATCAGCGATATGCCGAAGTTGTGCCAGCCGCTGTGATTGTCTGGGTCGAGGCGCACGACTTCTCGCAGCATGGGCAGAAGCTCGTCGTTATTGGCGGCTTCCTGCAGCATCATCGAAATGTTCTTCCAGGCTTCCTCGTGACGCACTTCGATTTCTACTGCGCGCAAATAGGCCTTCAACGCTTCGTCCTTGTCGCCCGAAAGCTTCAGGATGTTGCCGAGGTTGTTCCAGGCGGAGAAATTGCGCGGGTTCCTTTCCAGGGATGCATGGATAAGCGCGACCGCATTGTCGGCCTTGCCGGCATCGAAATGCAGCAGCCCCAGGAAATGCAGGCCGTCCGCGTGGTCGGGATCTTCTGAAAGCACGTCCTTGTAGGCGCTGAGGGCGGCTTCCAGATTGCCGCTGCGATGGGCGGAGATGCCCTGTTGTAATCTCTCGTCAATTTGCATCTGAAAAATTCCAATAAAAAAGGGCGGTCGAACCGCCCTTGTACCCGGTAATGACCTGTAAGTGACCTTACAGGACTTTCAGGTCTTCAGCCACCATTTGACCGCGGCGCCACTCCAGGTCGAAAGCCACAAGCTGGCCTTCCTTCAGAGTGTCAATACCGGACCGGCGCAGGGCCGAGATGTCGACAAGGATGTCCTCGCCGTCCTGCGGTTCGATCGTGCCGATACCTCGGCGCTGATCAAACCATTTCACGTTTCCATGTAGCATGGAGTCTTCTTTCCAATTCTTGGCATCTTGGCATACGACGGCTTCCATAGCTGCCTTTTTCAACGCCTTGATGACAGTGTTGATGATAATACTAAAGTACTTTTCAGACCCTGCTCGGAACTGGACATCGACGTGCGCAGTCTTTTTGCGGCTGCCTCACTTCAAGAAGCCGTTCCATTTGGCGGAGGTCTGGTTGCCCGGTAAAAACACCCGGGCTTTTCCATAGTGTCTATTAGTATGGTAATGAAATTGTTAATTTCAAGACCTGCTCACCAATCGAGCTTCCCAAGTATAACATATTTGAGGATATCGACGACTTGTTCGGACGTCTCGGCGACCGCAAGAGCAGCTGCGTCAACTTCCTTGAGCGGGTGGGTCAGCGACGGGTCGTGAACGACAATCAGTGACTTTCCGAGCGCAGCGGCATAGCCGGCATCGAAGGCTGCGTTCCATTGCTTGTATTTATCGCCGAAGCGGACCACGACGATGTCGGCTTTTTCCAGCAGCGTCCGCGTGCGGATCGCGTTCACCTTCGCGCCCTTGTGGTCGTACCAGAACTTGTTGTCCTCACCACCCAGGATGGTCGCGCCGCAATCGTCGCTGGCATCGTGATCCGTCACGGGAGAGGAAAATTCCACCGGCAGCTTGAGTGCGGATGTACCTTCCATGATCCTGTCACGCCAGTCGGTATGGATTTCGCCGGATAAGTAGACGCGCCAGGTGGTCATAAGGTTCTCCCATGCAAGCTTTTGAATTATGTGGCGAAAATCCCCGCCTTGTTGTGACTGGAAACTGGGGGCTGAACCAGGCAACGTCAACCCCTGCGTTCATTTGCCCCTTGGTGGAAAGGGCCGGGAGACTCGACAAGCCTGCGCAAAAACTGAAGGGTAAACCGCCGCAAAACTGAGATTGCGGTCCGTAATTTTAAGGAGCTCATTCATGTCTGCACTTTTGCTCGGAGACGAGGCACCGGATTTCGAAGCCGACAGCACGGATGGTCCGATCCGTTTTCATGAGGCGATCGAAGGGTCCTGGGCGGTTCTGTTTTCCCACCCCAAGGATTTCACGCCGGTCTGCACCACCGAACTGGGAATGACCGCCAAGCTCAAGGACAAGTTCGCAGCCCGTGGCGTCAAGGTTTTCGGCGTTTCGGTCGATCCCATCGAGGATCATCATGCTTGGGTTGGTGACATCGCCGATACGCAAGGCGTTGCCCTGAACTTCCCGCTGATTGCCGATCCGGATCGGAAGGTGGCCACCGCATACGGCATGATCCATCCCAATGCCAACGACACGCTGACCGTGCGGTCGCTGTTCGTTATCGGCCCGGACAAGAAGATCAAGCTCAAGATCGAATACCCGGCCTCCACGGGCAGAAACTTCGATGAAGTCATCCGCGTGATCGACAGTCTGCAGCTCACCTCCGCGCACAAGGTCGCCACCCCGGCCAACTGGGTGTCCGGTGAGGATGTCATCATCGTCCCGGCAGTGAGCGATGAAGAGGCGAAGGAGAAATTCCCTGAAGGCTGGAAGACCCTGAAGCCTTATCTGCGCGTCGTGCCGCAGCCCAAATAACGGCTGAACAGAACGGATGAAACGGCTGGCGGCGCATGAAAAAAGGCGCCGCCGTCTCAAGGTCTGGTCAGGGCAGGGACCTGCGACGGGATCACACCGTCTCCAGCAAGGCCTTCAGGGCAACACGGTAGTCCGGATAGCGGAACGTAAACCCAAGCTCGTCCTTGAGGCGCTGGTTGGAAACCCGCTTGTTCTCGCCGTAGAAGGACCTGGCCATCGGTGTGAGATCCGCGGTTTCGAACGGGATCTCGGGCGGGGCTTCGACGCCGAGCAGCTCCGCGGCAAAGGCAACCACATCCTGTGGCGGGGCCGGTTCATCGTCCGTGACGTTGAAAACCCGCGTCGACGGCTTTGCCATGGCAGCCTTCAATGCGCCCGCAATATCTGCAACGTGAATGCGGTTGAAGACCTGACCCGGCTTCACCAGCCGCCGCGCCGTGCCCTTCCTGAAATTCTCGAATGCATTCCGGCCCGGGCCATATATGCCCGAAAGGCGGAAAATCTGCACCGGCAGGTCATTCTGTTCGGCAAATGCCAACCAGGCCTCTTCCGCCGCGACACGCTGGACGGAGCGTTTGGAAACGGGGTTGAGCGGAGTTTCCTCATCGACCCAGGCACCGTCGTGATTGCCGTAGACACCGACTGTGGAGAGGTATCCTATCCAGCGCGGTTTCGCGCCGGCAATCTCATTGGCATATTGGTTCAGCACCGGATCGCCGGCTTCATTCGGAGCAATCGAGACCAGTATATGTGTCGCTTGCTTCAGCGCTTCGGCAATGTTGTCGCCTTGGGAATTGCCGTCGAAGAGAAACGGTTCGACACCCAGTGTCCGGAGCGCCTCCATCTTGTCCGAAGAACGCGTTGTGCCGCCGATCCAGTCGAACTGGTCACGCACTTCTTCCACGAACGCCTTGGAGGAAAACCCGGTGCCAAAGATGAACAGACGCATAGGTTCTAAAGCTCCAGATGCTTGCGGCGGATTTCATAAAGCGCAACGCCCGTGGCAACGGCCAGGTTCAGGCTATCGGCCTGTCCGACCTGCGGAATGCGGATCAAGGTACGGCAGGCGGCTGCCATGTCGTCTTCCAGGCCCTTCTGCTCGTTGCCCATGACCAGCAGCACCGGCTCGGCATAGTCGGGCGTGCGATAGTCGACCGATCCCTTCAGGTGGGTGGCTGCGACGGTGCCGGGCCATTTTTCGGCCAGTGACTTGAATTCGTCCTTGCCGAGTTTGGCCAGCGGCACATGAAACAGCGAGCCCATGGTGGCGCGCACCGCTTCAACCGCGAAGGGATCGGTGCAATCCCCGACCAGCATCACACCTGCACCACCGACCGCATCGACCGTGCGGATGATCGTGCCAAGGTTGCCCGGATCGCGCACCCGGTCGAGAGCGACCCAGAGCGTGGTACCGGCGGGATCAATGTCGCGGGCTCCCAGAAGCTTCTGCTCGTAAACACCGACAACCATCTGCGGATTGTCCTTGCGCGTCATCGCGGACATGACGGCGGTCGAAGCTTCCAGGATCAGGGCGCCGCGCGCCTTCGCGGCTGCAGCAGCCTTCTGCGCGACAGGATTGTCCCGCGCTTCCGGCCCGAGCGCGAGATAGCGCACGCCCCAGCCGGCTTCCAGGGCATCGGTGGCCAGCTTCAGGCCTTCGGCCACGAACAGGCCCGACTGGCTGCGGTGCTTGCGCTGCGCGACGAGCCCCTTGATCTCCTTAACGATCGGGTTGGAATGGCTGGTGATCTGTTTCACCGCCCCCTGGCGTTTTTCGATCATCTGCTGCTCCAGCGCGAAAAGAGCGACGTGGACAGCGCGCGCTTGCCGTCCTCCTCGCGGATGACCAGTTCGCCGGATTCCAGCAGGCCGCCTTCGGTGTCCAGGGTTTCGGCCATGAGTTCGTGAATGGACACGAAACTGGAGCGGATCGCATAGGCGGTCAGGATCATGAACAATGCGTCCTTGTCCAGAAGCTGCTTCAGGTCCGCAAGCATGCCGGGCAGGCTGGTGTAGATGTCCCAGACCTCGCCCTTCGGGCCACGGCCATATTTCGGTGGGTCGAGAATGATGCCGTCATAGGTGTTTCCGCGCCGCACTTCGCGGGCAACAAATTTCGAAGCGTCCTCGCAGATCCATCGGATCGGCAGATCTTCGAGACCTGACATCTCCTGGTTCTCGCGGGCATAACCGATCGCCTTCTTGGACGCGTCCACATGGGTTACCTGTGCACCTTCCGTCGCCGGGAGCAACGAGGCAAGGCCGGTGTAGCCGAAAAGGTTGAGGATCTTCAGCGGCTTTTCCGGCGCGCGCTCGCGCTCGGCGCGGATCTTACCGTTGACCCAGTCCCAATGGGCGGCCTGTTCGGGGAAGACACCGACGTGGCGGAACGACATGAAGCGACCGTTGTAGCGAACAGGGCCGTATGACATCGGCCAGGTTTCCGGCACGCTTCCGGAAAACTTCCAGCGGCCCGGGCCTTCTTCCTCCGTGTCGCCGGAAAAGACGGCATCGGCACGGTTCCAGACACTCTCCTTCTGCCGCCGAGCCCCCATGGCCTGCGGTTCCGGACGCACGATGGTGAACCGGCCATAACGCTCCAGCTTCTCGCCCTGGCCCATGTCCAGAAGCCGATAGTCCTTCCAGCCCTTGGTTTCCAGGATCACCGGCCAGCTCTGGTGTGCAGGCTTGCCGGACGGGGCATAGGTGGAGGCACTGGTCTGATCCGCCACGGGTCTCACTCGTTTTCTGTCAGGTTTGAAGTTGTTCCGCCATAGAACATCCTGCCTTCATTTGAAAGTAGATTAGACGTTCCTGTGTGGTCGAAAAGGTTTGCCGGCCGGCTTTTGAACCCGTCCGGTCCGTAGGTTTCGTGACCGCCCACAACAGCACCGCAAAGGCAATTTCCCGCTGCGGTCGGCGATCCTGTCGAGCGCAAAAGAAAAGGGCGGGGAGCCGAAGCTCACCCGCCCTCTTCGGTCAGATGTGTGCGATCAGGCTGCGGCAACCTCGGAGAGGAACTGCTCGACTTCACGCTTCAGTTCGTGGGTCTTCTGGGTCAGTTCTCCGGAAGCCGACAGCACCATGTCCGCAGACGAGGAGGTCTGGTCAACGGCCTGAGATAGCTGCGACATGGAAGAGGACACGGCACCGGTTCCTTCCGCCGCGCGCTGCACGTTCTGCGAAATTTCCGCGGTGGCAGCGCCCTGCTGTTCGACAGCCGATGCGATGGCCGTGGTGTAGGTGTTCACCTCGGTCATGGTTTCCGCGATCTCGCCAATGGCAACGACGGATTCCTTGGTCGCGTTCTGGATCTCGGTGATCTGGCTGGAGATCTCCTCCGTTGCCTTGGAGGTCTGGGTGGCCAGCTCCTTCACCTCGGCAGCAACAACCGCGAAACCTCTTCCGGCTTCACCGGCGCGTGCCGCTTCGATGGTGGCGTTGAGGGCCAGAAGGTTGGTCTGTTCGGCAATCGCCTGGATGAGGGTCACCACTTCGCCGATCTTTGTGGCGGCTTCCGCCAGTCCTTCGACCTTCTGGTTGGTGATCCGTGTTCCGGTGGTGGCCCGGTCGACGATTTCCGTCGTCTGGGCAACCTGGCGGGAGATCTCGCCGATCGAAGCCGCCAGTTCTTCGGCGGCGCTTGCCACGGTCTGAACGTTGTTGGTGGTCTCGTTGGACGATGCCTGGGTTTCGCTGGCGTAGCCGGCGCTGTCCCGGGCGATTTCCGTCAGGGCCTGTGCGGTGTTGTCGAGGCCGCCCGCGGTGGTTTCCACGGAGCCGAGCGCTTCTTCCGCCTTGGTGCGGAAAGAATGGATCAGACTGTCGATACGGGCCTGGCGTTCCTGGCGGGAGGCTTCCTCGCGGGCATTCTGCTCCTGCAGCTGAGCGCGTTCCACAGCGTTGTCGCGGAACACCTGCACCGTGCGGCTCATGTCGCCGATCTCGTCGCCGCGATCGATGCCCGGGATCACAACTTCATTGTTGCCGTTTGCCAGGCGGTCCATGACGCCGGTGATCGTGCGGATCGGACGCGTGATGGCCAGGTTGAGAATGAAGGCAAGACCGATGCCGCCCAGGATGGCGAGCAGGATCGTGACGGCAATCTGGACCTTTGCAGCCGTGGCGGCGGAATTGGCGGCCTGCGACTGTGCAGCGGAGATGGACGTGATGTCGGCGCTGACCTTGCGGGTCAGGTCGTCAAGTTCCACTCGTTTGGCGGCCAGATCAGCCTTGGTGACAAGCATCTCGCGGAAAGACTTGTCGAGCGTTGCAACGGATTCAGGGATCGCGTTGATCGCGTCTGCGGCGGAGGGAAGGATCATGGCGTATTTGACCATGTCCTTTTCCAGGCCCTGCAGATTGGCAATCTGTTCTTCCACAGCCGACTGGTCGCTGACACCAAAGGCGCCGAAGAGGTAGAGTGTTTCCGCGCGGGCAGCCAGCGCCATCTCATTCAGACTGGTCGCTTTTTCGGCAATGGAGCGCACCGTTGCAAGGCGGGTGGAGGCGGTCAGCGCGTCGGTCTTTGCCTTGGAAACGACCGGGTGGACTTGCCCGAGAATTTCCTCGGTAAAGCCGTTCATCCCGTCGATGGCATTGCCGACAGCCTGGCGTGCTTCATAGGCTTCGGAAAAGCCGAGATCCTTTGTGAGGTTCTCCAGAGCCGCGTTGAGCTTGTTCGCCTGCGAGGCCAGCTTGCTCACGGTCTTGCGGTCGATACCTTCGATCTGCTTGTACTTCATCTGCTTCGTGGAAGAGACGAGGTTGCGTGCGGTGTCGATGGCTGAGGTAAGATCTTCACCGTCAATATTGCCGCTGCCTTTCAGGTAGAGCATGTGAACCTTGACGACTTCGTCTTTCAGTTCGAACACGGTTCTCTGAAGCTGGTTGGCATCGTCCAGCTGGCTGTTCGCCGCGAAGGCTTCGGCGCTGATGCGTTTTTCTTCCGTCAGAACGGCGTCACTGATGTTGGTCGCCAGTGCTTCCAGATCATTGGTGCTTTTCTGAAGTGTCGCGATACGTTCGGCCTGCTGCACCGTCTGCTCGGCGACCTGATCGAAAGTGGTCGAGAAACTGGAGACCGCGTCCTTGGCCCCGGCGACCTGAGCTTCAGAGGCGGTGTCGCCCGCAATCTCGTTGGTCAGGAGGTCCAGTTCGCCTTGCAGCGTCGCCACACCTTCAAGCACGGAATTGCGGAGGTCTGCCGAAGGATTGTTGAGATAGTCTTCACGAAGCAGGGACGTTGCCTGGACCTGTCCGGCAACCTTGGCCGCCTGATCGGCAACGACGAACCGCGCGGACAGACCATGGATGGCCAGAAATCCCACGCCACCTACGACTGCCGTCAGCAGCAAGACTGCCAGAAAACCGCCGCCGACCTTGAAGCCAAATTTCAAGTCGGTCAGAACTTTCAATATTCGTTTCATTTTATCCCCGCACAGCCGGAACAACTGCATTGTCGTTCTGTCAGTATTGCGGAGCGCAATGAACATTAGGTAAATCACGCATTTTTAGCTTCAGGTAATATTTAGCTGAAGAATAAATGCGTCATTCTGAAAGTCTGGTTTAGGTACCGCAAATATATCGGCAAGCTAGACGAAGGGCAGGTTGTATAAATGATTTATACATGCTGACCGCCGTTGATGTGAATTTCTGCTCCACTGACATAGGAAGACTTCTCGGAGCACAAGTAATAGATCGTGTCGGCAACTTCATTCGGCAGGCCAAGGCGGCGGAGCGGAATGTCTTCGATCATCTTTTCGGTGCCAGGTGACAGGATGGATGTATCGATTTCGCCCGGTGCGATTGCATTGACGCGAATGCCGTGCGGACCGAAGTCGGCCGCCATCTCCCGCGTAAGCGATGCGAGGGCCGCCTTCGAGGTGGAATAGGCGGTACCGGCGAAGGGATGCACCTTCATGCCGGCGATCGATGTCACGTTGACGACCGAACCCTTGGCATTCTTCAGTTCCTTGAAAAGGCCCCGGCCGAGCAGGATGGGGGCAAAGAAGTTGACCTGAAAAACGGTGCGCCATTCGTGCATGGCCGTTGTCAGCGAATCCAGACGTTCCCCGTCGGGGCCCTTGGGGCTGATCCCCGCATTGTTGACCAGCGCATGAAGGCGCGAACCGTTGGGCTCCAGACGCTTGCGGATTTCCTGGGTGGCAAACCCGAGGTTTTCCGGATCGGACAGATCCACCTGGATATGATCCTCAGGCCCCATCGGCCATGGACACTTGTCCGAAAACGCCTGCCGGGAGCAGGTGATCACCCGCCAGCCTTCCGCGGAAAACCGCTTGACGGTGGCATGTCCGATGCCGCGGCTCGCGCCTGTCAGCACGAGTGTCGGACGCTCGTCGGGGATACCCTGGCCGGTCATGTTATTTCCCTGCTGGCGTGCAAAAGTCGTGGAAAAAGTTGACTCTTGCAGTCGAGTTTCGTTATTGCGCTGGAATTCGTCAATGCCAATATGTTCGCATATGAGGACGCGCGCCGGATCCTACAATGATCATTTGCTCCTGTAACGTACTGTCTGACAAGCAACTTCGCGAAGCCGCGGAAGAAATGCGTGCAGACCCGAATGGCAAGGTGCCAACGCCCGGAGCGGTGTTCCGTCATCTGGGGTGCAGGCCGCGTTGCGGAAGCTGTTTTCCGTCGGTCATTGACATCATTCACGAAAAAAGTTCTGAAGAGCAACCACAGTCGGAAGAGTCGCCTGCAGAATTGAAGCAGGCTTCAAACCGCTAGGACTTACCGGCCCCGGCCAGAGAAAAGGCTTGGTCCGGAACATGAATTTCGATCAACATCCGGGCACATGTCCAAGTGACAGAGCGCCCCGGGGGGATCTCGCAGGGAGAGGGTCATGAAGGGCGAAGCGCGCGTAATCGAGTATCTCAACAAGGCCCTGCGTCATGAATTGACGGCAGTGAACCAGTATTGGGTCCATGCCCGGCTGCTGGCCGACTGGGGCTTCGGCAAGTTGGCCGACAAGGAACTGGCGGAAGCTGAAGAAGAGCGTCAGCACGCACAGGATCTGATGGACCGGATCATCTTCCTGGAAGGTCTGCCTAATCTTCAAACCCTGGACCCGTTGCGGATCGGCCAGTCGGTCAAGGAATGCCTGGAAGGCGACCTTGCAGCGGAATACGTCGCGCGGGCCCTTTACCACGAAGCCCGCGAAGTCTGTCGCGAGCTCGGCGACTATGTTTCCATGGCGCTGTTTGAACAGCTTCTGAGCGACGAGGAAAGCCACATCGATTTCCTCGAAACGCAGCTCGAACTGATCGAACGGATCGGCATCGACAACTACTCCCTGCTGCAGGCCAAGTCTGCGGACACCGCCGAATAAGCACCAGGGTTCACAAACCTGATTTCTGTCTGCCATCAGAAGATTATTTAGGTGGCTCAGTTCTACCGCGCGTTTTGGCCGTACGCCCTGTTCGCCGACGATTGCACCGATGTGACCTCCTTCTCAGGCGCAGCCGTTGCCTGATCCGCTTTCATCAAGAAAATGTACCTTGCCACCGGCTGCGTCAGCGTCTTCCTCGTCGTGCGTGACAAGCAGGACGGGCAAGCCCTTTTGTCTGGCTGCGTCGAAGACCAATGCCCGGATGTCGGCTCGCCGGGCCTTGTCGAGACTTGAGAAAGGTTCGTCCAGCAGCAGCGCATGCGGCTCGGCAAGAAGCGTTCGCATAAGGGCGACACGGGTCTGCTGACCGCCGGACAGCGTCGCAGGGTCGCGGCTGCCGAAGCCGGAAAGCCCGACATCGGCGAGGGCCTGTTGAGCCATGTCCCGCCGGAGGAATCTTTTGCGGATTGCAGCGGGAATGGCGAACATCAGGTTCTGCAGCACGGACATATGCGGGAACAACAGCGGCGTCTGGAACATCAGGCCGATATGCCGCTCCTGTGCAGGCAGAGGTGTCAGATCCGTGCCATCAAGCATCACCTTGCCGCTCGCCTTGAAATCCGGCCGGAGGAAACCGGCAATGAAGTCGAGCAGGCTGGATTTGCCGCTGCCGCTTTCACCCATCACGGTGAGCACTGTTCCCGGTTCTATCCGGCAGTCGATCCCAAGCAGGGGCGCTCCGTCCAGGTGGAGGGTGACGTCCTGAAGAACGAGGCCCAATGGCTCGTTTGGGGTTTGCATTGCTTGCCTCACCTTTCCAGCCGCATGGCGGCCCGGTTGCGATGAAGCAACGCCGGTAACAGTGCGGCCAGCGTAAATCCGGCCAGTGGTATGCCAAGTTGCAGCAGGGCCAGCAGCGCGGTTGCCTGCCGGCTGCCTCCGCTGGCAAGAGCGACGCTCTCGGTCGTGACCGTGGCGACCCGTCCGGCACCGATCATCAAGGTCGGCAGATACTGGCCGACGGATACCGCGGCTGCCACGGCAAGCGTTACCAGAACAGGCCGCAGCAACAATGGCAAACGGATCTGCCAGAAGATGCGGGCACGCGACGCGCCGATGGAGGCTGCGGCCTTGGCAAAGCGCGGATCGAGCCGGGCCCAGGGATCGCTCAAGGCCAGGAAAGCGTAGGGCAGGACGAAAACCAGGTGGGCCAGCAAAACAGCGGAGAATGTGCCGCTGAAATCCGCTGACAGGAAAAGCAACTGCAGACCGAACAGAAAGCTGATCTGCGGCAGCAGCAGCGGCAGGAAGACGAGTGTCTTGAGACGGCGCGAAGAGGTCGACTTGCGGTGATCGCGCGCTTCCAGAACCCAAAGTGTCAGGGCTGTTGCAACAAGCGCTGAGGCACAGGCCAGAGCGACTGTCGTACCGAGAAGCCCGAGGCTCATGCCGAGGGTGTCGGTCATTTGCATGACATTCCAGGCCTGCGGCAGAACGGAGGGAAACCACCAAGAGCGGGCAGCAGACCAGATCCCGAGCAGCAGCAGCGAGATGATCATGGCGACGATGATGATTACCATCACCAGAAGTCCGCCATATCTTGCCGCACGCTCGCGCAGGTGACGATGCCCGGTGACGAGACGGCGTCTGGAGGCCGAGGCGACCAGCCGTTCGCCTGCCAGATAGGTGGCCAGAGCAGTCGTGCTGACGGCAAGTTGCAGCAACGCCCCGGCAGATGCCATCAGACGTTTGGTTAGATCCGGGTCGTTCATCCAGCTGACGAGACGCGGGGCGAGCGGAGCCGGTGTCGTCGGCCCAAGGATAGAGGCGACATCAACGACGGATGTGGCATAGGCGACCACTGCCAGCACCGGCAGGCGGATGAGCGGGTAGATCTGCGGCAGAACGATCTTGAAGAAGGTTGCGACACGGCCATAGCCAAGGCTGGCACCTGCCTTGAAATACTCC
Organism: Labrenzia sp. THAF191a; assembly: GCF_009363335.1. Classification (GTDB taxonomy): domain Bacteria; phylum Pseudomonadota; class Alphaproteobacteria; order Rhizobiales; family Stappiaceae; genus Roseibium; species Roseibium algicola. The sequence continues at coordinate 510,264 of NZ_CP045333.1, read as the reverse complement.
TGAACGTGAGGGCGGTTTAGCGCGGCGAGCGTCATCAGGAACAGAAAAGGCACTTCCTTGGCGACAAGACCAACCGTCATGGCGATGCCGAACGGATCGTTGAGGATCAGAACGTCGGGTGGCCTGGACCAGCCAGTCGCCCAGGGCGAAACGAGGCGAACCAGAAAGCCCGATGGCGCAATCAGAAAAGCAAGACCGATGGCCGCCGCCGCGTGCGGCACTGAAAGCAGCGGCGACAGAAACCGGGTCAGGCGCCGGAACGCCGCCGTTCCGGACCAGCCTGCCACGAACAGGAGCACGATCGCCAGCGACACGACGGAGGCCGTCAGGCCGGTGGCAATACTGAGCCAAACGGAAGTCAGCAGACCGGGTTGTTGGAACAGGTGCCGGACAGGTTCAAGGGTGAAGCTGTTGTGGCCCAGCGCGGGCAGGTAACCGAAGGCAGGCAGGACCGTGCCCGCCAGGCCGGCAAGAACCGGCCCGGCCAGAAGAACCGACACAAGGATGATCGGAATGGCCGGGACGGCTTTCGGCTGGGTTGCCACGTACTCCGGCTCACTCGGCGCCGTAGCGGGTGGTCCAGGCCTCTTCAAGCGCACTGACCCAGCTCGGATGCGGTTCCGGCAGGACCGGGCCGAGCTGTTCGGGCGTCAAGGTCGCAGGCCCAAGGTCGAGTGTATCGAAGAGAACCTTTTCGGTTTCAGGCAGTCCGGCAACGTTCAGAACCGTCGGGTCGCCCCAGATACCGGGATCCTGCTTGCGAGCCTGTGCCGCGGGTGACAACAGGAAGTTGGCGAAGACCTTGGCGCCTGCCTGGCTGGAACTGTTGAACGGAATTGCAACGAAGTGGGTGTTGCCGATGGTGCCGCCATCCAGAACGAAGGTGCGCACGCTGGGCGGCAGTTCGCCGTTGGCAATTGCGCTCGAGGCATCGGACGGATTGAAGGAAAATGCAATATCCAGTTCTCCGTCGGCAAGCAGCTGGCGCATATGCGCTGCATCCTTCGGGAAAGCACGGCCCTGGCGCCAGAGCGAGCCGTTCAATGCGTCCAGATAGGCAAACAACGGTGCGGTCATTTCTTCGAAGCGGGCTTCATCCACCGGTTTCGTCAGAGCGGCCTTGTCCGGAACCGTGCTGACGAGAACCTGTTTCAGAAAGGTCGTGCCATAGAAATTTGGCGGTTGCGGATAGGCAAAACGGCCCGGGTTCGCCTTGGCGTAGCTCAGCAGCGCATCGAGCGTCGCTGGTGGGGTGTCCAGGCGGGCACTGTCATACATGAACACGAGCTTGGCCATCCCCCACGGGCTTTCCTGGCCATCCGTAGGCACGGTGAAATCCTGGGCGACCGTCGGCTTGTTTTCCACGTCGACGTAATCCCAGTTCGGCAACGTCTGCGCCCATCCAGGTGCTGCCAGCAGGCCCTGTTCCTTCATGGCCGCGAAATTTTCGCCGTTGATCCAGACCAGATCGACCGCGCCGCCAGAGACCTTGCCAACCGATTTTTCGGCAAGCACCTGTGAGACCACAGATGCGGTGTCACTGACCTTCACCTGAAGGACGCGAACGTCAAATTCATTTGCCACTTCCCGGGCAGCCCAGGCGATATAGGCGTTGATGCGCGGCTCGCCGCCCCAGGCGTGGAAATAAACGGTCTCGCCTCTGGCCTCATCCAGCACTGCCTGCCACGCCGGATCATTGGCCGCTTCCTGTGCAGAAGCAGCCACCGGTGCCATCAGTGATCCGATAAGACCAAGCGTTGCGGCAAGCATGCGTTTCATCAGAATTTCCCCTGTTGCGGATCGTGTCCGGTCCTCGTTCCCTCGCGCAAGGCGCATGGCATGGTCAAGACAAGGCTTTGTGAACGATGAGTGTTCGTGTCCGTTCGGTTCCAGCGCAAATCAGACCGGCAAGATATGGGTGTCCTTGATCTCTTCCATGACGGCGTAAGTATGTGTTTCACGCACGCCTGGCAGCGCCAAAACCACATCAGACAGGAAGGCCCGATAGGCTTCCATGTCCTTGACGCGGCTTTTCATGAGGTAGTCGAAGCCGCCTGCCACCATGTGACATTCCATGATGTCGGTCGAACGTTCGACGGCAATCTTGAAGGCGTCGAAAATTTCCGGTGAGGTGCGGTCAAGCCGGATTTCGACGAAGACCAGCAAACCTCGGTCCACCATCTTCGGATTGAGGCTGGCGGAGAAGTGCTCGATGTACCCTTCGCGCACCAGCCGCTTCATGCGTTCGGCGGTCGCGGTTGCCGAAAGATGCACCCGTTCGGCAAGGTCCGTATTGGTAATGCGGCCGTCCTGTTGGAGAACCTTCAGAATCCTCCGGTCTGTTGCATCAAGCATGGCGAATTTCCCTAGAAAAAAGAAATTTGCAGAGGAATACACGGAGATTGGCTTCAAAAACAGCGAAAAGCGGACTTCGATTCAAGATATTTTGGAGGCATCTAGTGACCTGGCCCCGCGGGGCCCCTTTGGGAGGCTCTCATGACCGCAACTGTTGCAGCCATGAAGACAATCAATTCGACCGAACTCGAGCCGTTTCGCCCGGCGTACGCCCCCGATGACAAGACGCTTGTCGAAGCGCTTCTGAAGGAAGCCAACACCGACCCCGTGGTGGAGAAACTGATCGACCAGCGCGCCCGCGATTATATTCAGGACATGCGCTCGGTCCAGGTCGGTCTCGGCGGCGTGGAAGACTTCATGCGCGAATTTGGTCTGACCACCCGTGAAGGTCTGGCCATGATGGTGCTGGCGGAAGCTCTGCTGCGCGTTCCGGACGCAAAGACCGCGGACAAGCTGATCGAAGACAAGCTGGCGGCAGCCCGCTTCGATGATCCCTCAGGCCCGAAATCCGACACCTGGCTTGTCTCCGCCTCTTCCTGGGCGCTGGGCGTCACCTCTCGTCTGCTGCACCCGGGCGACACGCCCCAGTCGATCCTGTCGAGCCTCGTCAAGCGCATGGGCATGCCGACCGTGCGCATGGCGACCCGCAAGGCAATGCGCCTGCTCGGTCATCAGTTCGTTCTCGGAGAAACCATCCAGAAGGCTCTGGAGCGCGCCAGGACCCAGGAAGCGAAGGGCTATCGCTATTCCTATGACATGCTGGGCGAAGGAGCGCGTACCCAGAAGGACGCCGAGCGTTACTTCCAGTCCTATGCCAAGGCAATTGCCGCCATCGGCAAGGCCGCAGGCGACAAGCAACTGCCGGACCGACCGGGCATTTCGGTGAAGCTTTCCGCGCTGCATCCGCGCTATCAGGCCGTCAACGGCGAACGCGTGCGCGACGAACTCCTGCCGAAGCTGCGCGAACTGGCGCAGATGGCCAAGGACCACAACCTCAACTTCACCGTCGATGCGGAAGAAGCCGATCGGCTGGAAATCTCGCTGGATATCATAGCAGCCATGTTGACCGATCCGGTCACCGAGGGCTGGGATGGCTTTGGACTGGCGGTTCAGGCCTATCAGAAACGCGGTATTCACGTGATCGACTGGCTGGTCAACGCAGCCCGCAAGACCAATCGCAAACTGATGGTGCGCCTCGTCAAGGGCGCCTATTGGGATACGGAAATCAAGCACGCCCAGGAAGGCGGTGCGGAAGGCTATCCGGTGTTCTCGCGAAAAGCGGCGACGGATCTGTCCTATCTGTGCTGCGCCAAGCGGATGCTGGCGGCACGGGATGTGCTCTACCCGCAGTTCGCCACCCACAACGCACTGACAGTTGCCCAGATCATCGAACTCTCCGGTGGCAAGGCGGAAGGGTACGAGTTCCAGCGCCTGCACGGCATGGGCGAAAGCCTTTACAAATCCGTTGTCGAACGCGACGGCTTCCCGTGCCGGATCTATGCCCCGGTCGGTGGTCACAAGGACCTCTTGGCCTATCTCGTCCGCCGCCTTCTGGAAAACGGCGCCAACTCCTCCTTCGTCACCATCGTGGGCGATGCCTCCGTGCCGGTTGAAAAGATGCTCAAGCGGCCGAAGGAACTGCTGGATAGCGGTCACCATTCCATCAACCGGTCGATCCCGCTGCCGAAGGACCTTTACGGCGACAGCCGGCAAAATTCCGACGGCGTGGAATTCGGCTGTGCGGCGGAGCGCAATTTGCTGACGTCCGGCATGGCGAAAACCACAGCACCGTTCACCGAGGCCGCCCCGCTTGGAGCGGGGCTGAAACCGTCGGGTGACGCCAATCCGGTGTTTGCCCCGATGGACGGCTCGACCAAGGTCGGCACGGTGCGCTTCGCGGACAGCGAAACGGCCCGCCTTGCTGTCGAAAATGCCCAGAAGGGGTTCGAGAAATGGTCGCGCAGACCGGTTGAAGAGCGGGCGGCTGCCATCGACAAGGTAGGCGATCTGCTGGAGGCCAACCGGGACCGTCTGATGACGATCCTCTCATTGGAAGCCGGCAAGTGCCTGACCGATGGCATTGCCGAAATTCGCGAAGCCGTCGACTTCTGCCGCTACTATGCGGCCGAGGCCAGAAATCTTTTCGGCGAAGGCAAGCTGATGCCGGGGCCGACCGGCGAGGAAAACCGCTACCGCTATCGGGGCCGCGGCGTCTTCGTCTGTATTTCGCCGTGGAACTTCCCGCTGGCGATCTTCCTCGGCCAGATCAGCGCCGCCCTGATGGCGGGCAATGCCGTTGTTGCCAAGCCGGCGGAACAGACACCGCTGATCGCTTTTGAGACCGCCAAGCTGATGTATGAGGCCGGTGTCCCGGAAGATGTCTTCTACCTGCTTCCGGGCGAGGGGGATGTCGGTGCGGCGCTGACGTCCCATCCGGCCGTCGCCGGTGTCGCCTTTACAGGATCGACCGAAACCGCCTGGCTGATCAACGGCACGCTTGCTGCCAAACGTGGACCGATCGTTCCGCTCATTGCCGAAACCGGTGGCATCAACTCGATGATTGTCGATGCCACGGCCCTGCCGGAACAGGTCTGCGACGACGTCATGATGTCCGCTTTCCGCTCCGCCGGTCAGCGCTGCTCCGCACTGCGTCTGCTTTATGTGCAGGCGGATGTCGCCGATCATCTATTGGAGATGCTGGAAGGCGCTGCCAGGGAACTCAGCCTGGGTGACCCCCGGTTGCCATCCACCGATATCGGCCCGGTTATCGACGAGGAAGCACGCGACAACATTCTCTCCCATGTCGATGACATGAAGGAAAGCCAGAAACTGCGCTATGCCGGCAAGACACCGCACGGCAAGCTGGCCAACGGCTCCTGGGTGGCCCCGCACATCATCGAGTTGGACAAGGCCGAGGCCCTGACGCGGGAAGTCTTCGGGCCGGTGCTGCACGTGGTCCGCTACAAGGCGGGCGATCTCGACAAGGTGCTGGACCAGATCGCAGGCACCGGCTACGGCCTGACGCTCGGTGTTCACAGCCGTATCGATGCAACGGTGAAGAAGGTCGTCGACCGGCTGTCCGTCGGCAACGTCTATGTCAACCGCAACACCATCGGCGCGGTTGTCGGCACCCAGCCCTTCGGCGGCTCCGGCCTGTCCGGCACCGGCCCCAAGGCCGGAGGCCCGGCTTACCTCTACCGGTTCGCCCTGGAACAGGTGGTGTCCATCAACACCGCGGCCGCCGGTGGCAACGCAAGCCTGGTGGCGGCTTCGGACGATTGATTAGCCAACTCGTGGTCTGAGAGATGGCTCCCTTACCGCCTCGCGTTTGAAGGGAGCCATTTCCGGAGATTGATATACAAGAGTTCGTTTTACTTATCGGACAATGCCGCTTCGCATTCCGCGAACTTCGTGACCAAGCGGTTCAATGACCTGTCGTGTAGGAGGCCGGGGATATCGCGTGCCAAAAAAAAGGAATATTTATCGACAAGTTGCATAAATGATCCCTGCATTGTTTGGCACGCGCCAAACGCGCGCACCTCGTTCCGGTATTCTTCCGAACGCAAGCTTAACCCAGATGTGATGGCGTATAGCCTATAAAGCTCCCAACTATTTTCCGAGTAAAGACGCCAATAAATCTTTCCCTGAACCTGAACCATTCGTACTGATCCCCTCTTGTTTCCGCTAGAAAGCCAGGGTCGTCCAGATCTTTCATCTCGCGGAGAGTACGCTCCATAACTCGCAGATAAGCCTGAAATACTTTCGCAGGTGTGTCGAGCTCTGCAGATGGTTCTTTGCCGAGCTGATAGCGACAGTCTTCACTTTTGCTCAAGAAATCGAAGTAGGTTTTCTGAACCTGGGTAGGGGAACGAAAACGAACTTCAGGTTGGACGACAATGTCCGAGAAAGTAACTAGGACCGCGACGGCTTTCTGACACTTCCAGAGGTCTTTCAGATGCGACCTTCTCGTAACAGATGAGCTTTCCTGTGGTTGAGTTTCGATACTCTGCAGTGCTGTCTGATACGGAACTTGAATTTCTTCGAGTTCTTCTCTGATCCTCTCCAACTCTGGTTGACGCTCTGTTGGATCTTGCAGTTCGAGAATCTCCATCAAGCGTTCATGAAGTTGCTCAAGTTGCAACATCATTTCGGAAGTGATTCTTTCGGCGTCTTTGTCGCTCAGTGGAGTAGAACTACTGGCGGCGCAGACATGGCTAAAAATAAAAACAAAAAAGAGAAAGATCAGTTTCATCGGATTTCTTTTAAATTTCGTGTTTAAGCCCTTCTTGGAAACGCATATGGCAGGCTCAAGTCAAGAGCTTATCTGAATTCGAATGTGATTTACGGGAGAATCAGCTCCCTCGCGGTTTTGCCCTTCTCGTCGCCTCGGCCTCGGTCGGGTCGTCCGGCCAGGGGTGCCTTGGATATCGGCCCTTCATGTCGGCTTTCACATCCGCCCATGAGCCTTGCCAGAAGCCGGGAAGATCCTTCGTGATCTGGATCGGCCGTTGTGCCGGGGAGAGGAGTTCCAGGATCAGCGGCAATCTGCCTTCGCAGACGCTCGGATGCTCCTTGAGGCCGAAGAGTTCCTGCACGCGAATGGAAAGCGTCGGACCTGCGGCCGCACCATAGTCGATCGGCACCTTGCTGCCTGTCGGCGCGGTGAAGTGCGAGGGGGCAAGGTTGTCCAGCCGTGCAGATGCATCATAGGGCAGGAGCGCCGCAAGCGCGTTGCCCAGCACGGCGGTATCGATTGCGGCAAGGCTCGTGCAGCCGGCGAGATAGGGCTGCAGCCAGGTTTCCAGGGTTTCCGTCAAGGTGCCGTCGGAAAGATCCGGCAGATCCTGCGCGCCGTTCTCCCGGGCATAGGCGACACGTTTCTTCAGCCGTTCCTGTTCCTTGCTCCAGGGCAGGCGGGAGACGCCGCGCCGGCGGATCTCGGCAATCAGGGCCCGTTCGACAGCTGCCGGATCTGCTGACTGGATCTGGACGGACTTCAGTTCAACCGCCTTGTAGCGGGTGACACGCCGCGCCTTCAGCGCACCATCTCCTGTCAACCGGACTTCATCCTGCTCGACGATGTCTGCAGCAAACAGGTCTTCGATATCGGATTTGGAAATTGGCGCGCAGAGCTGGATACGCCCGCTTGCCGCCTTGCCCTGAATATCGGCAACAGTCAGGAAGGCTTGCCGGGAAAGGGTATGTTCCGCCTCCAATTCTGCGCCACGGCCGTTCGCAAGGCGGAAGCGTCCTGTCTGCCCGCGCTGCTGGGCCACCCGGTCAGGATAGGCAAGGGCGAGCAGAAGTCCGGCGCTTTCCGGATCTATCTCCCTGCCTGTTCCGCCTGCCTGCTTCAGCCAGCGCTCGGCAAGTTGGCGGCCGTCTTTTACACGTTGGCTCTTGTCATGGCGCAAAGCCTGCAAACGCGCACGCAGGTCGGGATCCCGGCCGCTAAGACCCGGTTCGGACAGCACCAGCGCGATCATCGCGGCGGTAAAGCCGAGATCGCGGGCAACACCTTCGATCACCATGTGAGCCAGGCGTGGATGCAGCGGGAGCTTCGCCAGTGCCTTGCCGTCATTGGTCAGACGTCCGTGGTCATCCAGAGCGTGCAGATCCTGAAGCAGAGCCTTTGCTTCGCGCCAGGTCGCAAGTGGGGGCTGGTCGGCAAAAGCGAGGGCTGCCGGATCGAGCGTCCCCCAGGCCGCCAGGTCCAGCACCAGGCCGGTGAGATCCGCTTCCAGGATTTCCGGAGCCTCTGCCTGTGGCAGGGCCACGGTCTGGGCTTCGTCCCAGAGCCTGTAGCAGACACCGGGCTCGGTACGTCCGGCGCGGCCCCTCCGCTGATCAGCGGAAGCGCGAGAGACGCGCACGGTTTCCAGCCGGGTCAGTCCGGTCTGTGGTTCATATTTCGGCACCCGCGCCAGACCGCTGTCGACAACGACACGCACACCTTCGATCGTCAGCGAGGTTTGGGCGATGGCACTGGCCAGCACGATCTTGCGGAGGCCGGCATCTGCCGGCCGGATGGCTGCGTCCTGGGCCTTGGCGTCCAGTCCGCCGTAAAGCGGCGCGACCTGGCAATTGGCGGGAAGCTTTCCGTCCAGCATCTCGGCGGTGCGGCGGATTTCGCCCTGGCCTGGCAGAAACACCAGCATGGAACCTGTTTCTTCAGAAAGAGCCTGCCGGATGGCCCGCACCGTCTGCGGTTCGATGCGCTCGTTCGGCGTTCGCCCCATGTAACGTGTTTCGACCGGGTAGCTGCGCCCCGTGCTTTCGATGACGGGCGCGTCGCCAAGCAGGGCTGAAATTCCTGCAGCATCGAGCGTTGCGGACATCGGCAGCAGACGCAGGTCGTCGCGCAGTGCAGCCTGCACATCCAGCGCCAGCGCCAGCCCGAGATCGCCGTCAAGCGAGCGTTCGTGAAATTCGTCAAAGAGAATGGCGGCAATGCCCGTCAGTTCCGGATCGTCCAGGATCAGTCGGGTGAAAACACCTTCCGTGATGACCTCTATTCGAGTGCGTGAACTGACTTTCGTTTCCATGCGCACACGGTAGCCGACGGTCTCGCCGGGCTTTTCGCCAAGTTCGGCTGCCATCCGGCGCGCAGCGGCACGGGCAGCAAGACGCCTCGGTTCCAGTACCAGGATCTTGCCGTCGCCGCGCCAGGTCGCGTTCAAAAGAGCCAGCGGCACGCGGGTCGTCTTGCCTGCGCCCGGTTCGGCAACAAGAACCGCGTTCAGCCCTGTATCAAGCGTTGCCAGAAGCTCCGGCAGGACACCGTCGATCGGCAGGGGTGCCGCGAAGGCTGGGGCAGAGGACATGACAGGCCCGGGTCAGCTCGCGCCCGATGCGGCGCCTGCGGTCCATTGCCGTCCTTGCATGTCGACGGCAAAGGCTTCCGGCGCGCGTGCGAAGGAGGCAAGGCCTTCCAGGGCCGGATCGGGGTGCCGGACGATGAAGGTCGGTATCTTGGCCATCAGGGCCTCGTGGGGCGCCTTGGCCTCAAAGGCGGCGCGGAAGCCGCCGTCCGTGAGGAAGCGTGTGATCCGCGACGTGACACCGCCAGTCAGATAGACGCCGCCCCGTGCCAGAACCGCGAGGGCAAAATCGCCGGCCACACGGCCAAGGGCCCTGGCAAAGACCTCCAGCGTCTTCACCGCCACCGGATCGTTTTCCTCTGCAGCCGTGGTGATGCTTGCCGCCGTTTTGAAGTCGCGGTCCGCGCCCATATAGGCGGCAACGCCCCGGGCAAGGCGGGGCAGGCCTGTGCCGCTAAGGATCTGTTCGGCGCCAAGCCGTCCACCGACGAGTTCGATATGCGGCCAGATGGCAACGTCTTCCGGGGTTACCGGCCCGAGTTCCACATGGCCACCTTCGCCCGGAACGGGAACCCAGGTCTGGGCGGCATAGATCATTGCAGCGGCGCCGAGGCCCGTGCCCGGACCGAGGACGAATTTGGCGCTCTCTTCGCGGATCGTGCCGGAGCCGACCTGTTCGATATCGCTGCCGCTATATCCTGGCAAGGCCAGGGCCTGCGCTTCGAAATCGTTGAGCACGATGACTTCGTCCAGACCGAGGTCGGCGATCATCTTCAGCGGCTCGATCACCCAGGCCGCGTTGGTGAGGGGGATCCTGTCACCGGTGACGGGACCGGCAACCGCGATGATTGCCGTACGTGGTTTCGGATCGGTTTCCGGCAGCACCACTTCGCGGATCGCGGAAGAAATGTCGGGATGATCCGCGGTCGCCGTCTTGCCGCACATGCGGGTGGGCGCCTCAGCGTCGTCAACCAGAGCGAAACGGGCGTTGGTGCCGCCGATATCGGCAACCAGAACCGGATAGGCAAAGGATTTGGTGTTCTTGGAAAAACTCATGAGGACAGGGAGCCAACTTCAGGTGTCGCGGATGTGGTCTTGAGGCCCTGCAGGCGGGCGGAGCGCAGCAGGATATCCGCGGTCGACGGATTGAGCGCCATCGGCATGTCATAGACCACTGCAAGGCGCATCAGGGCTTTCACATCAACATCATGCGGCATGGGCGACAACGGATCGACGAAGAAGAACAGGCCCTGGAGCTTGCCTTCGGCAATCATCGCGCCGATCTGCTGGTCGCCGCCCAGCGGGCCGCTTTTCAGCCTTGTGACCTTGAGATCCGGACAGGCTTCCAGAATGCGGCCGCCCGTGGTGCCTGTGCTGACAAGTTCGAAAACCGCGAGTTTGTCCTGGTGCCGTCTGGCGAACTCGACCATGGCGTCTTTTTTGGCGTCATGCGCGACAAGCGCAAGAGTGGGCGTGGCAGGCATCAGCGGTCCTCTGGGGTCTATGCAATCCGGATCGATTGAATAGCCGAAAGCTGATCGAAACCAAAGTCCCGGGAGACCAGTTCGTACCCGGAGGGAACCGGACGAAAAGGCACCCTGGCAGGAAGCGACAGCGGCGGGGAAGTGTTTAGCCGTTCAAAGCGCTTTAGGCAAAGGAAGATGAACGGGCGGGTGCAGAACCTGTTCCCCTTGGGCAGATCATTGGCAGGGAGCAAAAGAAAATGCCGCGTCCCGGCCCGGAACGCGGCAGGCAATAAGGAGAATGGAGACGTGGCGATCAGTCGAACAGATTACAACGGATCGGTTCGCGGCCGGCAACGTGCTGGAAGTAGGGATCGGGTTCCGGCAGATGCAGCCCGGCGATCTCCATCACCAGCTTCATGCGGATCGCGTCTGCAAAGCCTTCCTGACTGCGAACGGGGATGGCGAAGGAGCCCGGGCCGCCGATCACACAATCCTCGTAATAGTGGTCGAGGTTGAGCATCGCCTGCCAGGTGTTCTTGTTCGACTTCATCATCAGAGGCAAGCCGTTGATGGTCACGCCAGATGCAACCATGCGATCACGCATGGCAGTCACGGAGCCGCCCTGGTTGTTCGGGCCGTCACCGGAAATGTCGATTACGCGGCGCAGGCCTTCATACTGGTTGTTCTGAACCAGAAAGACCGACTTTTCGAGCGCCGAGGCGATGGAGGTGCGCTGGACCTGCCGAAGCGGGGCCTCGGCAATCTTGGAAGCGAAGTGTGCTGCCGAGCTTGCATCCTGGATCACCGTCCAGTCGGCGACGATGAAATGCTCATCGACCCCGCCCCATTCCATGTAGGTCACGGCAACGCGGCCGATCGGACCGACCTGAATGGCGTCAAGAAATTCCCTGGAGGTGAGAGCGGCGACATACCCGGCGCGCTGCACTTCCTGTTCTTCTGTATCCATGGATTGGGAGATGTCGACGGCCAGGACAAGTTCGACGTCCACTTCGTTGGCCGGATCATAGCTGTATTGTGAAGAAGCCATCAGAGCCGGACGGTAGTCTCGGGCTGCGGCTGGGGCGGCGAAAAGAAGTGCCGCACAAATAAGTGACAGTAAACTTGTAACCGTCGGTGCACAGTCTGTTTTGGTTATGTCGAGACGCATGGTTTTTCTCCTTATTTCAGCCTTGCGGCTGGGTGGCCACGTCTCCCCTGTTTATTTTGTCGTTGAATTCCTTATCTTTCCGTTTCTCGTGATTCCTAACAAGGCATTGGCTGAATGCCTTGGATGAGCTTGGAAATTTACTTAGCAAGCTACATGCCAAACGTAGCGTAATATTCCTTGGCTGGCAAAAGTAATGTGCACGGAGTGCATGTTCTATCCACAGGCGCGGGATATCTGTCGGATTTGCTAGGCAAATTTTTCATCCGTGGATCCGCATTGCGCCTTACGTATGGGTAAGGTGGTGATTTCTTGAGTTTTTTCAATCCGCCTTGCCGGTCACATTTTTGCGCGAAACTGTGAGAAACTCGGGCGAGAAAACATGGTTGAGACCTAAAACAGGCGACGTTTCAGCAGCTTCGCAAGCGCCTGACATGCGCGTTCCGATTAGCTGTTTTTCGGTTTGAAAGACGCGGGTTTTCGAAGTGGGGGACAAATCCACCGGCAATTATTGCCGGGCAACTAGGCAAATTTTGCCGGGCTGTTTTTGAAAATCGGCAGCTTTGGGCAGAATTTGCCGCCGTTCAGAAGTGGTACTCGGTGCTGATTGCTGCCCAGAAATGCAGCAATCAGCCAGAAAATTGGCAGTTTTTTTAGTTGACGGCAAAGGCAAGGCTGGTCATGATCTGAAGAAATTCTCACTTGGTGAAGAATTTTTCGGACGGCCTTCGCGGCCCCGGAAACCAAAAGCTCCGAAGAGAGCAGGGCATAGCCGGACCGTTGCGGTCAACCGCTTCGCATGGCTGGACAGGCGGGTGTTTCATCTTACCGGATGCAATTCCATTAAGCCGGGCGTTTTGAGAGTGGTTGAGTATCCTGCCCGCCGAAAGGCGTGCGCAAGGGCTCTGGAGGGGAAGGTTTCGACGCGGAATGCAGACACGCGACGACGACTGGACATCATATATGGCCATCCGGGCGGCCTGGCTGTCCTTTGTTGGCGGCCGTACCCAGGGTGAAATCGCCTCACAGCTCGGCGTTTCGCCCGCCAAGGTGCATCGCCTGATCGCTCATGCGCAGAAAGCCGGTTTCGTCAAATTCCAGGTCGATGGTCGCCCGATGGAATGCCTCCAGCTTGAAAAGGAGCTTACGGAGCATTTTGGCCTGACGAACTGCATTATTGCTCCCGATCTTGGTGGCGGCGACGACGACAGCGCCCTCAGGGCCGTCGCCGTTTCCGCGGCACAGTTCCTGTCCGGGATGCTTGGTGGGTCCAATGTCACGCGTCTGGGTGTTGGCATGGGACGCACGCTGACCGCGGCTGTCGAAGCGTTGCCGAAAGTGGCGCGAACCGATCTCGAAATCATGTCGATCTGCGGATCGCTGACGCGCACGCTTGCTGCCAACCCCTACGACATCGTCCAGAAGATGCAGGAACGCACAGGCGGCATCGGCTATTATCTGCCGGTTCCCTATTTTGCCGAAAACCAGGACGAGAAGGCGATGTTCCTGACCCAGCGCAGCGTGCAGGACCTGATGGACCGCGCGCGCCAGTCGGATGCCTTTCTCATCGGCATCGGCTCTGTCGAGAACGAGGGCCATCTTGTCCAGCGCGGCATGATTTCCAAAAAAGAACAGGAAGATTTGCTGTCGGGCGGCGCCGTCTGTGATTTGATGGGACGCTTTCTGACGATCGAGGGAAAATTGGCCCCGGATCCGCTCGGCGATTGTGCCGTGGGTCTGCATTTCGACGAAGTGCGCGGGCGCCGCGTGATTGCGCTGGTAGGTGGGGAGAGCAAGGTGGATGCCACGCTCGCGGCCCTGCGTACCGGTGTCATTACCGACCTTGTGGCAGACGAGACCCTTGCGAGGGCTCTGACGGCACGGGCCGGATTGCAGCTGGCACAGTCCGCATGATGCGGCTGGGTCACGAGGGGAAACGGGCCGGCCAAAAGGCAGGCCCCCGCATGTCGGAGGACATATAAGTGAAAAAGCTTCTTACCATCGGCACCGCGCTTGCCGGCCTGGCCTTTACCGCCGTGGGCGCATTGGCAGCCGATATCAAGCCGGCAGTGCTTTACGATCTGGGCGGCCGTTTCGACAAGTCGTTCAACGAAGGCGCATACAACGGTGCTGAAAAGTTCAAGGAAGACACCGGCGTCGAATACCGCGATTTCGAAATCCAGAACGACAGCCAGCGCGAGCAGGCCCTGCGCAACTTTGCCAAGCGCGGCATGAACCCGATCGTCGCTATCGGCTTCTCCCAGGCCAACGCCGTGGAAAAGGTTGCCAAGGAATTCCCGGATACGCAGTTCGCAATCGTTGACATGGTCGTCGACCTGCCGAACGTGCGCTCCATCCTGTTCAAGGAGCAGGAAGGCTCCTACATCGTCGGCATGCTGGCTGCGATGGCGTCCGATACCGGCAAGGTCGGCTTTGTCGGCGGCATGGATATTCCGCTGATCCGCAAGTTCGCCTGTGGTTACAAGCAGGGCGTGATGGCTGCAAACCCGAAGGCGGAAGTCTTCGAGAACATGACCGGCACCACCGGCGCGGCCTGGAACGACCCGGTCAAGGGTGGCGAACTCGCCAAGTCCCAGTTCGACCGTGGCGCTGACGTTGTCTATCACGCTGCCGGCGGCACCGGCATCGGTGTTTTGCAGGCCGCTGCTGACGCCGGCAAGCTCGGCATCGGCGTCGACAGCAACCAGAACAACCTGCATCCGGGTTCCGTCCTGACCTCCATGCTGAAGCGCGTCGACATTGCCGTCTACCAGGCGTTCGAAGATGCAGCCAACGACAGCTGGTCCTCCGGCTTCGAAGTCCTCGGCCTCAAGGAAGGTGGCGTCGACTGGGCGCTGGACGACAACAACGCCGAACTCGTCAACGACGAGATGAAAGCAAAGGTCGAAGAAGCGACCCAGAAGATCATCTCCGGCGAGATCGAAGTTCACGACTACATGGCCGATCAGTCCTGCCCGATGTAAGGCAGTCGTTTTGGACCTCCGCGCGATACCGTGCGGAGGTCCACCTGTATTTCTAGCGTGCCCAACCCGTTTTTTCGGAGGACAGGATGCTCCGTCTCACATCAGGCGTCATTGCTGCGGCCTGCGCTGTCTTCATGACAACAACCGCAACTCTGGCCGAACCGGCCATCGTTTATTCCGTCGGCGGCAAGTTCGACGGGTCTTTCAACGAAAGCGCCTTTGCCGGCGTGAAACGGTTTCAGGACCAGGGCGGCGACGTCAGGGAATTCGAGTTGGAGCGTGATGCGCAAAGCCTGCAGGCACTGCGGAACTTTGCCAGCCGGGGCGCGTCCCCCGTTGTCGCAATCGGTTTCAACCAGGCAAACGCGCTTGGCCAGGTGGCTCCCAATTTTCCCAAGACGGATTTTGCCATCGTCGACATGGTGGTCGATCAGCCGAACGTGCGCTCCTATGTCTTCAAGGAACATGAGGGTGCCTATATCGGCGGTCTGCTGGCCGGCATGGCCACCAAGAGCGGCACCATCGGTTTTGTCGGCGGCATGGATATCCCGATCATCCAGCGGTTTCTGTGCGGCTACAAGCAGGGCGGCCAGGCTGCAAGGGCGGATATCAGGGTTCTGTCCAACATGACGGGCGATACGCCGGCCGCGTTCGCGGATCCTGTTCGGGGCGGTGAACTGGCCATCGGCCAGATCAATCAGGGCGCCGATGTGATCATTCAGGCAGCGGGCGGAACCGGCATTGGTGTGCTGCAGGCAGCTGCCGACAAGGGGGTGCTCGGCATGGGTACCGACAGCAACCAGAACGGCCTGCACCCGGGCAAGGTCCTGACGTCCATCCGCAAGCGCGTGGACAACGCTGTCTTCGACAGCTTTCAGGCTGCCAGGGACGGCACCTTCGAACCCGGCATCAAGGTGCTGGGCGTCGCGGACGGCGGCATGGACTGGGTGCTGGACGAAAACAACAAGGACCTGATCACGCCGGACATGAAAGCGGCGGCGGATGCCGCCGTTGCGGCCATCTCCGACGGCAGCGTCAAGGTTCATGACGTCGTAACCGACGGAGCATGTCCTTTCTGATCGGGACACCGCGAGGCAGCGGCGAGGGGCAATAACAATGACAAAGAAGAACAGTCAGGCCTGGGGGAACGCATGAGCGATACGCCGGCAATCGAACTGCGCAAGATCAACAAGCGCTTTGGCCCGGTTCACGCCAACAAGGACATCGACCTTGTGGTGAAGAAAGGCTCCATCCACGGTATCATCGGAGAGAACGGGGCGGGCAAGTCGACGCTCATGTCCATTCTCTACGGTTTCTATCAGGCCGATGACGGCGACATCCTGGTGGACGGCAGGAAGGTCACAATTTCGGACTCGAAAGCCGCCATCGGCATGGGCATCGGCATGGTGCATCAGCATTTCATGCTGGTCGACAATTTCTCGGTCCTGGAAAACGTGGTTCTGGGCGCCGAGGACAGCGCGCTCCTGTCCGGCGGCATCAATCGCGCCAAGACAGAACTCAAGCGGCTGGAAGAAGAATACGAACTGCGGGTCGATCCGGACGCCCTGATCCAGGATCTGCCGGTCGGTCTGCAGCAGCGGGTGGAGATCCTGAAGGCGCTCTACCGCAGCGCGGAGGTTCTGATCCTTGACGAGCCGACCGGTGTTCTGACGCCGGCCGAAGCCGATCACCTGTTCAAGATCCTCGAAGTTCTGAAGAACGAAGGCAAGACGGTTCTCCTGATCACGCACAAGCTGCGCGAGATCATGGCGGCGACCGATACTGTTTCCGTCATGCGCCGCGGCGAGATGGTGGCGACGCGCGAAACCGCGAAGACCTCGATGGAAGAACTCGCCGAGCTTATGGTCGGCCGCAGCGTGCTGCTGCGTGTCGACAAGAAACCGGCGCAACCCAAGGCTCCGGTGATGGAGGTCGAGAACCTCACGGTGACCGACAGCCGCGGCGTGCAGGTGGTCAAGGACGTTTCCTTCAATGTGCGTGCGGGAGAGATTGTCGGCATCGCCGGTGTCTCCGGCAACGGCCAGTCGGAACTGCTGGAAACGCTCGCGGGCATTCGCCGCGCCACCAGAGGTACGCTGAAAATCAACGGCGAGACGATCGATCTGGGAACGAGCACGCTCGACGCCGCCGACATGCGCGCCAAGAACATGGGCCACGTGCCGGAAGACCGGCACCGGATGGGCCTGATCAATTCCTTCTCCGAATACGAGAATTCCATCCTCGGCTACCACCGCGACCCGGCCTACTCCCGGGGCCTTCTGATGGATCTTGCCGCCATCAAGAAAAACGCTGTGGCCGAAATCGAGAAATACGACATCCGCCCGCCGAACCCGATGCTGAAGACGGCCAATTTCTCGGGCGGCAACCAGCAGAAGATCGTGCTGGCGCGCGAGATCGAGCGCGATCCGGAAGTGCTCCTGGTCGGTCAGCCGACGCGCGGCGTCGATATCGGCGCCATCGAGTTCATCCACCGCCGGATCGTGGAAATGCGCGATGCCGGCAAGGGCATTTTGCTCGTGTCGGTGGAACTCGACGAAATCCGGGCCCTGTCCGACCGGGTGCTGGTGATGTTCGACGGCAAGATCGTCGGTGAACGCGGCGGCGATGCGGAAGAAGGCGAACTTGGCCTGCTGATGGCCGGTGTGGAAGATAACAACAAGATGGCTGTTGAAGGAGGCGCCCGATGAGTGCCGGTCAGCTCCCGCGCTGGGTCGATTACGGCCTGATCCCGTTCCTGAACCTGGCCGCCGCCTTCCTGGTGTCCGGCCTCGTCGTTGTCCTGATCGGGGAAAACCCGCTGGACGCGGTGCAGCTCCTGGTCTGGGGCTCCATTGGCTATGGCGAGGGCATCGGCTTCACGCTGTTCTATGCCACCAACTTCATCTTCACAGGCCTGGCTGTGGCCGTTGCCTTTCATGCCGGGTTGTTCAACATCGGTGGTGAGGGCCAGGCCTATATCGGTGGTCTCGGGGTCGCCATAGCCTGTCTGGCGCTGGATCACATCGTGCCGTGGTACATCACCTTGCCGTTTGCCATCATAGGCTCGGCGCTGATGGGGGCCGCCTGGGCGTTCATTCCGGCCTGGCTTCAGGCCACCCGCGGCAGCCACGTGGTGATCACCACCATCATGTTCAACTTCATCGCCTCGTCGCTGATGGTCTATCTGCTCAACAACGCGTTGAAGAAGCCAGGGTCGATGCAGCCGGAAACACGAACCTTCGAGGATGGTGGCCGTCTGCCGTTCCTGAACGACATATTTTCGTCCTTCGGCTTCGGCTATGCGCCGGTCAACCTGTCGCTCTTCGTGGCGCTGGCGGCTTGTGTTCTGGTCTGGGTCCTGATCTGGCGCACCAAGCTCGGTTTCGAGATCCGGTCTTTCGGTGCCAACGCCACAGCCGCGGTCTATGCCGGCATCTCGCCGGTGCGCACCATCGTCATCACCATGCTCATATCCGGTGGTCTTGCAGGCATGATGGCGATCAACGAGATCATGGGGTCACAGCACCGGCTGCTGATCGATTTCGTGACCGGTTACGGCTTCGTCGGTATCGCGGTTGCCCTCATGGGGCGGGCGCATCCGGTCGGCATCGTTCTGGCGTCGATCCTGTTCGGCATGCTCTACCAGGGCGGCGCGGAACTTTCGTTCGAAATGCCCAACATCACGCGAGACATGATCATCGTCATCCAGGGCCTTGTGATCCTGTTTGCCGGTGCACTTGAGCACATGTTCCGCCCGGCCATCATCAAGCTGTTCACGCCCTCCCGGGCTCTTGCCGCGAAGGAGGCGTGATCATGTTCGAGATCGTGATCCTGACACTTGATTCCACAGTCCGCCTGTCGACACCGCTTCTGCTGGCCTGTCTGGCAGGGCTTTACTCGGAACGCTCCGGCGTGGTCGATATCGGCCTGGAAGGAAAGATGCTCGGCGCAGCCTTTGGGGCGGGTGCGGTAGCCTACATGACCGGAAACGCCTGGATCGGCCTTCTGGCGGGCATGGCGGTTTCGATCGGCCTGGCGCTGATCCACGGCTTTGCCTCCATTACCAACCGCGGCAACCAGATCGTTTCCGGCGTTGCCATCAACTTCCTGGCAGCAGGCCTGACCGCGCTGCTCGGGCAGACATGGTTCCGCCAGGGCGGTCGTACGCCCTCACTGCCGGAAGGCGGAAGATTTCGGGACATCGTCTGGCCCTACGCGGAAGAACTGCGGGATGTTCCGATCATTGGCGGCATCTACAGCGAACTGCTGTCAGGCCACAACATCCTGGTCTACGCCGCTTTCGTGGCCGTGCCGCTGACCTGGTGGGTGCTGTTCCGCACCCGTTTCGGGCTGCGCCTGCGTGCGGTGGGGGAAAACCCGGCGGCCGTTGACACGGCCGGCATCTCTGTCACCTGGCTGCGCTACCGGGCGGTCATCGCCTGCGGTGCCCTGTGCGGTGTTGCCGGAGCATATCTTTCCATCGCCCAGTCCTCCGGCTTCATCAAGGACATGACGGCGGGCAAGGGCTTCATCGCGCTGGCGGCCCTGATTTTCGCCAAGTGGAAACCGGCCAACGCCATGTTGGCCTGCCTGTTGTTCGGCTTCCTCGATGCTGTCGCCATCCGGATGCAGGGTCAGAAATTACCCGGTATCGGTGAAATTCCGGTGCAGTTCTTCCAGGCACTGCCCTATATTCTGACCGTGATCCTGCTTGCAGGTTTCATCGGCAAGGCAATCCCGCCGAAGGCGGCTGGCATTCCGTATCTCAAGGAGCGTTCATGAGCGATCTGGACGCGTTGTTCGAAGCCGCAAAAGCGGTTCGTGAAAACGCATATGCACCCTATTCGAACTTCCTGGTCGGCGCGGCCTTGCGTGCACCGGACGGCACTGTTTTCATCGGCTGCAATGTGGAGAACGCTTCCTACCCGGTGAGCGTTTGTGCAGAAGGTGGGGCGGTCAGTGCCATGATTGCCGCCGGTTACCGCGAAATTGCGGAAGCCGTTGTCATTGGCGATGCGGCCCTGTGCACACCGTGCGGCATGTGCCGCCAGCGTCTGAAGGAATTCGGCACGGACGATCTGGTCGTCCATGTCGCTGATCTCGACGGTATCCGGCGCAGCTTCACGATGGATGAGCTGCTGCCTGCCGCCTTCGAACTGGAATACACGTCAAAATAAGAAGGACTGACCCACAATGAGTGGTTTCGGCCGTGAATGCGCGGAGATCGTCCGCGCAGCCCGGGAGGGCTCGTACAAGATTGGCATGATCCTCGGCTCCGGCCTCGGCGCGCTCGCCGAGGAAGTCGAGGACGCTGTTCGCATTCCCTATTCGCACCTGACCGAATTTCCGGTCTCCACCGTCACGTCCCATTCCAGCGAGCTGGTTGCCGGCACGCTGTCCGGGGTGCCGGTGGTGATCCTGTCGGGCCGGGCCCATTATTACGAGGGCGGCGATCCGACGGTCATGCGCACGCCGGTAGAAACGCTGAAGGAGCTCGGCTGCGAGATCCTGCTGGCAACCAATGCGGCCGGTTCCCTGCGCCAGGAAGTTGCTCCCGGTTCGCCCATGCTGATTTCCGACCACATCAACTGGTCGGGCATGAACCCGCTGATCGGTGAAGAGGACGAAAAGCGCTTCCTCGACATGAGCACCGCCTACGATGCTGACCTGCGTGCGGCCATGAAGAAAGTCGCTGAGGAAACCGGCGATCCGGTCGCCGAGGGCGTTTACATGTGGTTCTCCGGCCCGTCTTTCGAGACGCCTGCCGAAATCCGCATGGCCAAGACACTGGGTGCGGATGCGGTTGGCATGTCAACCGTGCCGGAAGTCATCATGGCCAGGTTCCTGGGTATGCGCGTCGCGGCCATGTCGATTATCACCAATTACGGCGCAGGCATGCAGACACACGCGCTGTCTCACGACGAAACCAAGTCCGTTGCCTTGCAGGGCATGGAACGCATGAAACAGCTGGTGCGGGCATTCGTGAAGGAGATCGGCCAATGACTGACATGATCGAACACGCCAAACGGGCCCTCGGGCTCGTCGACCTGACCAACCTCAACGACGACTGCACGGCGGCGGATATTTCCAAGCTGACCGGACGGACCGTGACGGATCACGGGTCGGTTGCTGCTGTCTGTGTCTGGCCGCGGTTCGTGGCGCAGGCCGCGCAGGAACTGACCGGCACGGGCGTGAAGGTGGCGACCGTTGTCAACTTCCCTGAAGGTGGCGAAGATACGGAAGCCGTCCTGGCCGAGACGAAGCAGGCACTTGCCGATGGAGCCGACGAGATCGATCTGGTGATGCCCTACAAGGCTTTCTGCGCCGGCCGCAAGGGCTTTGCGGAAGAGCAGATCATCCGCGTGAAGGCTGCCATTCCGGAACCGGCACTGCTCAAGGTCATCCTGGAAACGGGCGAAATCAAGGATCCGTTGCTGATCCACGCAGCCTCCAACATTGCCATTGGGGCAGGTGCGGATTTCATCAAGACCTCGACCGGCAAGGTTGCCGTCAATGCAACGCTGGAAGCAGCCGAGATCATGCTCACCGTGATTGAGGAAGCCCGCCGCGACAACGCCGAGCGCGTGATCGGCTTCAAGCCGGCCGGTGGTATCCGCACCGCCGAGGACGCAGCTGCCTACCTGGCGCTTGCCGACAAGATTATGGGCCAGAACTGGGTATCGGCACACACCTTCCGCTTTGGTGCCAGCGGTCTTCTGGATGCCCTGATCTCGACGATCGAGGGCCAGGAAATCGTGGACCACTCCCACCACGGCTATTGAGACGGCTTCAAGAAGGACAACAAATGCTGCCGCAAGAACTCATCAGAAAGAAGCGCGACGGTGGAACGCTGGACGCGGCGGAGATCCAGTTCTTCGTCAAGGGTCTGGCAGACGGCTCGGTCACGGAAGGCCAGGTGGCTGCGCTCGCCATGGCTGTCTTCTTCAAGGGGCTGACCGTCGACGAACGTGTGGCCCTGACGCTCGCCATGCGCGACAGTGGCGATGTCATGGACTGGTCGGGCATCGACGCGCCGATCCTGGACAAGCATTCCACCGGCGGCGTTGGCGACAACGTCTCCTTGATGCTGGCGCCGGCGCTTGCCGCCTGTGGCGCTGCCGTGCCGATGATCTCCGGTCGTGGCCTGGGTCACACGGGCGGCACGCTGGACAAGTTCGACAGCATCCCGGGCTATCAGACGCAACCGGACAATCTGCTGTTCAAGAAGGTGGTCAAGGAAATCGGGTGTGCCGTCATCGGCCAGACCGGCAATCTTGCTCCGGCCGACAAGCGTTTTTATGCCATCCGCGATGTGACCGGCACGGTGGAGAGCATCGACCTGATCACCGCGTCGATCCTGTCCAAGAAGCTGGCAGCCGGTCTGCAGGGACTGGTGCTGGACGTGAAGTGGGGCACGGGCGCTTTCATGGCAACACTTGAAGATGCTCGTGCTCTTGCCGAAAGCCTGGTGCTGGTCGCGAACGGCGCGGGTTTGAAGACCACGGCTCTCCTGACCGACATGAACGAGCCGCTGGCGTCTGCCGCCGGCAACGCGGTTGAAATGCAGAACGCCGTCGACTTTCTGAAAGGCACGGCCATCGACAACCGCCTTTGGGATGTCACCGTGGCACAAGGCGGCGAACTGCTTGCCTCCGGCGGCATCGCCGCTGATGCCGAGGCCGGTGCCGGCATGATGCGTGAAGCGTTTCAGAGCGGCAAGGCGGCTGAGAAGTTCGCCCAGATGGTTCATGCGCTTGGCGGACCTGCCGACTTCATGGAAAAGGCGGAACTTTATCTCGCCAAGGCGCCGGTGGAAGCGCCGGTCTATGCCGAACATGACGGCGTCGTTACGAGTGTGGATGCCCGGGCAGTGGGCGTTGCGGTCGTCACGCTTGGCGGTGGACGCCGGGCTGCAGCGGACGTGATCGATCCGTCCGTCGGCCTGACCAGCCTTGCCGGTGTCGGCAACACGGTGGACGCGGATGCGCCCTTGGCGATTGTCCATGCCAGAACCGAGGCAGAGGCCGAAGAAGCAGCCGTCGCGGTGCGCAAAGCCTACACCATCGGCTCCGCAGCCGATGTCATCGACAGGCCAAGCGTCGTCGAGTGCATCGCGCCCTGACCGGGAAAATGCGTGCCGGGCGAATGGTCGCCCGGAACCTCTCCGGCCGAACTGGCCGGCAATGATAAATTTGAGGAGATGTCCATGCCTCGTGCAATTCTGTGCGTTCTGGACAGTTTCGGTATCGGCGGTGCCGCGGATGCGGAAGCCTTTGGTGACGCCGGGGCCGATACTTTGGGCCACATCGCGGCGCGTTGCGCCGCCGGTGAGGGCGACAAGGACGGTCTGCGCTCCGGCCCCTTGCGCGTTCCCAACATGGATCGGCTCGGTCTGGGCGCCGCAGGGCGTCTGTCCACCGGCAAGGACGTGCCGGGCCTGGATTTCGATGGCGAGCCGGAAGGCCTGTGGGGCTATGCTGCTGAAGTTTCCAACGGCAAGGACACGCCGTCCGGCCATTGGGAAATCGCCGGTGTGCCTGTGCGCTTCGACTGGGGCTATTTTCCGGAAACGATCCCGACCTTCCCGGAAGAACTGATTGCAAAGATCAGCGAGAAGGCAGGTCTCAACGGCATCCTGGGTGACAAACACGCCTCCGGCACGGTGATCATTGCCGAACTTGGCGAAGAGCACATTCGCACGGGCAAGCCGATTTTCTATACGTCGGCGGATTCCGTCATCCAGATCGCCGCCCACGAAGAACACTATGGTTTGGAGAAGCTGTACGAACTTTGCGAGATCGCGCGTGAATTTGCCGATCCCTACAACATCGGCCGGGTGATCGCGCGGCCCTTCGTCGGCGAAACTTCGGACACTTTCCAGCGCACCGCCAACCGGCGTGACTATTCGGTACTGCCGCCGGAACCGACCTTGCTCGACCGGCTGACAGAGGCAGGGCGCACGGTCTATGGCGTCGGCAAGATATCCGACATTTTCGCGCATCAGGGCGTTGCCAGGGTGTTGAAGGGCGCAGGCAACGACCAGCTGTTCGACAAGACGCTGGAGGCCATGGACCAGGCAGCCGATGGCGACCTGATCTTCGCCAACTTCATCGATTTCGACTCCCTCTACGGTCACCGCCGGGATGTTCCGGGATATGCAGCCGCACTGGAGCATTTCGACCGCCGCTTGCCGGAAATGATTGCCAGGATGAAGGACGGTGATCTCCTGATCCTGACGGCCGATCACGGCTGTGATCCGACCTGGCGTGGCACGGACCACACTCGCGAACATGTCCCGGTGATCGCAACCGGCCCGGGTCTCGAAGGCAGAAGCGTCGGTGGTCGCAAGACCTATGCCGATATCGGTGAAAGTATCGCCGAACATCTGGGCATCGCGGTCGGTCCGAACGGCACGAGTTTTCTGTAACCGCATCCGCATTCCGGCAATCCGGTGAATCGGGCACAATAACCGCGGGCCACTCGTCCGTCCTTTCTGCGGAAAGACGGAAATCCGGCCCGCCACACACTCGAATGAGGACCCGCGGGACATGAGCGACGCCATCACGGTACCGAAGGCGGAATTGCATTGTCACATCGAAGGCGCCGCGCCACCGACCCTGGTCAAGCGCCTCGCCGACAAGCGCGGCGAGGATGTTTCGGCCGTCCTCGACGGTAACGGCAAATACATCTGGTCCGACTTCACCACCTTCCTGAAGGCCTATGACGTTGCCAGTTCGGTGTTCAGGACGCCGGCGGACTACGCCCTGCTTGCGGAAACCTATTTCCGCATGCTGGCGGCGGAAGGGGCAATTTACGGCGAGATCTTCATCTCGCCAGACCACGCTCAGGCCGCCGGCCTGTCCTACCGCTCCTATGTCGAGGGACTGGCCGCGGGGATCGAGCGCGCCAAGACAGACACCGCCATCGAAGGCCGGATGATCGCAATCGGCGTCCGCCATTTCGGTTCGGCCTCCGTCGAACGGGTCATCAAGGAAGTGATCGGCAATCCGCATCCTCTGGTCACGGGCTTCGGCCTGGCCGGGGACGAACGCTCCGGCCACCCGGCGAATTTCGCGAAGGCCTTCCGCATGGCGGCGGATGCGGGGCTGGGCACGACGGCCCACGCGGGCGAGTTCGGTGGTCCGGACAGTGTGACCGCGGCACTCGAATTCCTGCGTGTGAAACGTCTTGGCCATGGTGTGCGGGCGATCGAGGACAAGGATCTGGTCAAGCGCCTTGTCGACGAGGAGATCGTGCTGGAGGTCTGCCCCGGGTCGAACATCGCTCTGGGCGTCTACACTCACCTGCGCTTCCACCCGGTCAACATGCTGCGCAAGGAGGGCGTGAAGATCACGCTCAACTCCGACGACCCGCCTTTTTTCGGCACCACGCTCGGCAAGGAATATTCATCGGTCACCGAAACCTTCGGATGGAGTTTCGATGATCAGATGGAAGTCACCCGCACGGCCATCGAAGCCGCCTTCTGTGATGAGCCCACACGCAAAAGGCTCCTTGTACGACTGGAAAGCGCAAAGCAGGCGCCGACGGGTTGAGGCAGGTCTTCTGCATCATGCGGGATGCGCCGCACGCTGAGTGCAAGCCAGATTGGTTTCAGGCGGGGTCGCTTCGTTCACCCTGATGTCAGGTTTAATGACCGGCGCACAGCTTTGCTGTGCTTGTCGGGAATGACGCCGGCCATAGGCGCGGCTGCTTTGCATTGGTTTGGTTCAGCGAGAACTCTTGTGAGCTTTCTCGCCTCTCGCCCTCTCATCCCCAAAACCTCATCCTGAGGAGGACTGACAGGTCCGTCTCGAAGGATGGGCGGCATACTCCGGAACAAGCGGCCCATCCTTCGAGACGCCGCTGAAGAGGCTCCTCAGGATGAGGGGGGAAGGGCGATGAATGCCGAAGGTAATGGCGCCAATCCCCGTCAGATTTCCCCGCCGGTTTCGTCCACTTCCGTGCGCGGATCGAGGCTTACCGTTTCCGGGGTCGTAATCTGCGCGGTCGAGACCGCCATCACGAAATCGGACTTGTCTTCCTGCGGAAGCGAAGCACGCTGACGCATGCGCCAGAGGGCAAAGAGCATCATGGAAAGATGCGCTGCCGCCGTCACCTGGAAGAGTGCGCCCGGATAAGTGAAGGTCATCAAGCCCGAAGCGAGCAACGGTCCAAGCATTGTACCAGCCCCGAAGATAAGCAGAAGACCACCGCTGATCCTGAGAAAGTCACCTGGCTCTGCGTGGTCGCTCGCGTGGGCGACGATCACCGGATACATGGAATAGACCACGCCGCCGAAACCAGCGATCAGAAGAACCGTGAGGGTCGGATCCGTGCCGCCGAAGAATGACAGGGTGGACCCGAAACTCATGGCGGTTACGGCGAGACCGACCAGCACCAGGCGCCGGTCGAGCCTGTCGGAAAGCATGCCGACCGGGATCTGCACCACTGCGCCGGCCAAAAGCGCCAAACTCATCATGATGGCAATCTCCGGTACGTCCAGTCCGATGCGAAGTCCATAAACCGCACCCAAGGTGCCGAAGGACCCGTTTGAAATGCCGACCATGAACACCGCTACGACTGCGATCGGTGAATTGCGCCAGAGTTTTTTCGGGTCCAGCCGCGCCTGTGTCAGGGGCTGGGGCGATGCGGCGGTGGACAGCGCTGTCGGCAGCAGCGACAGCGAGTAGATGATCGAGCCGAGAACGAAGAAGAAGAAGCCGGTCGGATCGCCAAGCGTCAGCAACATCTGGCCGGCGGTCGTCGCCCCCAGATTGATCATCGTATAGATGCCGAAGATCCGCCCGCGCGTTTCGCTGGTAGAGCGTTCGTTCAGCCAACTTTCCACGATCATGGCAGCGCCGGAAAAGCAGAAGCCGGTGATCGCCCGCAGCACGATCCAGACAGCGGCATCCATGAACAGGAGGTTCAGGAGAACCGAGATGCCTGCCAGCGAGGCAAGCGCCCCGAAGGCCCGCACATGACCCACACGCTTCACGATGACCGGCACGGCCAGACAGCCGCTGACATATCCGACTGCCCAGCCGGTGCCGAGCAGACCGAGCGAGGCATCGGAAAAGCCGTTGGCGAGACCGGCGAGCGGCAGCAGGAGGCCGTGAAGGCCGCCGGCGAGCAAAAGCAGTCCGGATCCGACGAGAAGGGCGGCGATTGAGACAACGGCAGACATGAAACTTCCGGTGTGGGGTGGTTGAAAGGCTTGGGTTCAAATCAAACAGATGATGACCAATGACGAACCGGTTTGACAAGGTTATGGTGGGCAGATAGGCGAGGGCAGCGTCTTTTCACACAATCCTTTCCAGATCCGGCGATCTCCATGACCGATACCCAACCAGCCTTGTCCCTGTTCCGGCCGCAGCGTGTTCGGGAAAAAGCCTATGAGCTTTTGAAGCTCGCCACAGATGGCAAACTCGCCCATGTCGAAGCGGTTCCGGACCGGCTCGAGACAGCGCTGGCCACGGTGCTTGAAACTACCCGGGAAAACTATCCGGATTTTCACATTCCACCCTACGGCATCTGGCGGAATTTCGAAGCTGGCGGCATCGACCGCTGGGGTGCGCTGGCAAATGCACGCGGGTTTGAAACCGCCGAAGAAATGCTTGCCGCTGCAGCCGACCTTGCCATCCTCGGTACCTACATGAAAACCCGCCATCCCGAGGGCTGGGTCTTTGAAGACCGGATGACGGACACCAAGGCAACCGGTCAGGAGGCTTCGGCACTGGCCGCCTTTCACATGTTCGCGGCAGGTTCCTTTTCCGGTGAAATGACCGATCCCTACCGCGTCGATGCGCAGACGCTCGTGCAGATGGACCGGATGGAACTCTCCGAAGGCCTGCAGTGGGACGCGAGGGAAGATGACGACCTGCTCGAGGCGATGCAGCGCCATCTGAAACGCTTCGGTGAAGCGCTTGCCTTGCGGCCGGACCTTTTCGGGGAAGGGGACGAGACCCGTCCCGGCCGTCTTGCAGTTCGGATGGCAAAGGAAAGCGATGGTGTGGTTTCGGCAAGGGATCTGCTCGACCGGTTGCTGGAGTCCCTGTGTCCGCTCTGGGACGGTGGTGCCAGCGAAGGAAGCATGGTCTATGGCGACAGCTTCGAGCATTACCAGCGGGGCGCGGTTTCCGAGAGGACTGTTGTGCCGTTCCATCAGGCTGCCCAGGAGATGGTCTATTCACTGATCGAACCTCTTGCCTGGGCCGGGTTTGAAGTCTCCGGACTGGAGGCACTGACGCCGCCGGCCGATCCTGCCCACGCGGCCCTGTTCCTTGACGCCGGTGTCCTGAAAATTCTCGAACCGGACACGGCGCTGTCAGCAGAGGCCGAACGCGACCGGATGGTCGAAATCCGCGCTGTGGCGCTTGCGCTCACCGACAGGCTGGCCGAACTGCTGCGGCACGAGCTCAAGGTTCATCAGGATCAGTTGCCGCTCACCTGCATCCTGGAAGGTGGAACCAGCCGGGCTGGCGGCATTTATTTGCAAGGACACCCGCAGGAAGCGAAAAAACTCGGGCACTTCATGAACCCGGGGTCTGTTTTTTGGTTGCCGTTCGGGGCATAGGTCCCGAACATAAAAAATTATGAGACCGGGCCGGTGTTATGGCCCCATTGAGAAGAGAGGCAGATATGTCCGGAGCCACTGTCATCAGCCACCCGCTGGTTCAGCACAAACTGAGCATCATGCGCGACAAGGGAACGTCTACCCAGGGGTTCCGGCGCCTGCTGCGGGAAATCTCCACGCTGCTCTGCTATGAGGTCACCCGCGACCTGCCGCTCGTCTACCAGACCATCGAGACGCCGCTTGCCGAAATGCAGGCACCGACCCTGGCCGGCAAGAAGCTGGTATTCGCTTCCGTTCTGCGCGCGGGCAACGGACTTCTGGAAGGCATGCTGGATCTGGTTCCGTCCGCGCGCGTGGCGCACATCGGGCTTTACCGCGATCCGCAGACCCTTCAGCCGGTGGAGTATTACTTCAAGGCTCCGGAAGACCTGAACGAGCGTCTGGTGATCGTGGTCGATCCGATGCTGGCCACCGCCAACTCGGCGATTGCAGCGGTTCAGAAGCTCAAGGAGCGCGGAGCCAACAACATCCGCTTCCTCTGCCTGCTCGCAGCACCTGAGGGCGTCAAGAATTTCACCGAGAACCACCCGGACGTGCCGGTCTACACCGCTTCCATCGACGAGAAGCTGAACGAGAAGGGCTATATCGTCCCGGGCCTTGGCGACGCCGGCGACCGCATGTACGGCACGAAGTAACCGGCCGACGGAACAGACGGCTGAAAGCGCGGAGGGAAACTTCCGTGCTTTTTTGTTGCGCTTGGGCGTGCGGTGTCTAACCTTTTGTAAAAAAAGGGAGGCGACATGATTACGGTCTTTGGTTCCATCAATCTGGATCTGGTCGTTGCCGTGCCCCGGTTGCCGACCGCCGGCGAAACGGTGAGCGGTCGCGATCACCAGACATTTCCAGGTGGGAAAGGCGCCAACCAGGCATTGGCTGCCAGGCGGGCAGGGGCCGACGTTCGTTTCATCGGCGCGGTCGGACAGGACAGCTTTGCCGAACTCGCGTTGCTTAATCTGCGCGAAGCCGGCGTCGATCTTTCAGGCGTTCGCACCATGGCCGGGTCGACCGGCCTTGCCCTGATCGGGATCGATCCCGCAGGGGAAAACCAGATCATCGTCGCCAGCGGCACCAATGCCCGTGTCGAAGCTTCCTGGCTGGAAGGCGGTTTTGGGCCCGGTCAGACACTGCTGGTTCAGGGAGAGGTGCCTCTGATCGAGGTGACCGAAGGCGCCAGGCTTGCCCGGGATGCCGCAGGCACGGTCATCTGGAACCCGGCTCCTGTGCCTGAGGGCGACCTGAGTGCCTGTCTGGATTTTGCCGGTACGGTTGTGGTCAATGTGAGCGAGGCGGCAGAAATCGGAGGTCGTCTCGGCATTGCCGGTGACACGGAAACATTCGCGCTGAAACTGGCGGAAGGTGGCCGGAACATCATCGTCACCCTTGGTGCGGACGGTGTTCTCGCACGCACGCCAACCGCGCGCTATCGCTTCGCTTCTCCTGCCGTCAACGCGGTGGATACGACCGGTGCAGGCGATGCCTTTTGTGGCGCCCTGGCTGCCGCTCTCGATCGCAAGACGTCCTTCGAACGCGCCTTGAAGGAAGGTGCCGCCGCCGGTGCGCTTGCCTGCACCGTGACAGGGGCCCAGTCCAGTGCACCGCATCTGGAGGACATTGCCCGGCTGGCCGACACGATTGCCTGATGCTGTTTTACAGGCCGCTAAGGAAACCGTGATATTCAGGGGGCTCACGCAACGTCGAGACCCTGCATGTCGCGCTTTGTCATCATCTTTCTGGCCTGCATGGCAATCGTTCCGCTTGCGGCGTATCTGCTGGAGAACAGGCTTGAGGTGCTGGTGAGCAGCGACCCGGTTGCCGAAGATCAGGACGTGGACGAGGCCGGTGAACGAAGCCACCGAATATCGGCCAACAGGCAGGGGCATTTCGTGGCGGATGCCTATCTGAACGGCCGTGCGGTGGACATGCTGGTCGACACCGGTGCAACCGTCACCGTTTTGCCGGAATCACTTGCCGAGAGCATCGGAATCTTCCTGAATTCGGCCGACTACAAATACGCGATCCAGACGGCAAACGGCACAGTTCGTGGCGCCAGGGCGACCATTGACAATTTGCGCATTGGAAAGATCCGGCTACGCAATGTCGACACACTTGTGTTGAAAGATCAAAGCCTCGGGGAACCCCTGCTCGGCATGTCCGTTCTCAACCAAATGAAGCGGTTTGACATCTCCGATGGCACGCTTGTACTGGTGCAGTGAATTGTCATACCGTGTTTAGGTAATTACCCAGTTCCGTTCTTCTTCCTTGCTTTGAGAGGCATTGATGTTTCCGAAACCGCGTCCGAAATTGGTTCCGAACACTTTTGAATATGAATCCTTTCCAATGGTGAAGCCCACGGGTTTCCGTGAATACGATGCGCGTTGGCTTTTCGAAAAGGAAATCAATCTGATGGGCATGCAGGCGCTCGGTATGGGCATCGGCACGCTCATTCACGAACGTGGCGTACGCCCGGACATCGTGGTGGGGCATGATTTCCGGGGTTATTCCTCCTCCATCAAGATGGCGGTGATCAACGGCCTTCTGGCAGCCGGCATCAACGTGCACGACATTGGCCTGGCCTTGTCGCCGATGGCCTATTTCGCACAGTTCGCGCTCGATGTTCCGGCGGTCGCCATGATCACGGCGTCGCACAACGACAACGGCTGGACCGGCGTCAAGATGGGTATCGACCGCCCGCTGACCTTTGGTCCAGATGAAATGGGCCGTCTGAAGGACATCGTTCTGGAAGCGGCTTTCGACCTGAAGGGCGGCGGCAGCTACCGCTTCGTCGACGGTTTCCCGGATGTCTATTTCAAGGATCTCACCGACCGGGCCAAACTGAAGCGCCCGATAAAGGTGGTCGCGGCATGCGGCAACGGCACTGCCGGCGCCTTCGCGCCGAAGATCCTGGAGGCGATCGGCGCCGAAGTCATTCCGCTTGATGCCGAGCTGGATCACACCTTCCCACGCTATAACCCGAACCCGGAAGACATGAAGATGCTCCATGCGCTTCGTGACAAGGTTCTGGAAGTCGGTGCGGAAGTCGGACTTGGTTTCGATGGCGACGGCGATCGCTGCGGTGTCGTCGACAACGAAGGCGAGGAAATCTTCGCCGACAAGGTCGGCGTGATGCTTGCGCGCGATATCTCCGCGCTTCATCCCGGTGCCCAGTTCGTGGTCGATGTGAAATCCACCGGCCTGTTCCACACGGATCCGGTGCTTAAGGCCAACGGCGCCAAGACCGACTATTTCAAGACCGGTCATTCCTATATCAAGCGCCGTGTCACCGAACTGAATGCCATGGTCGGGTTCGAGAAATCCGGCCACTATTTCTTCAACAAGCCGATTGGCCGCGGGTATGATGACGGGCTCGTTTCGGCCATTGCCATCCTCGACATGCTTGACCGTAACCCGGACAAGACGATGGCAGACCTGCGCCGGGATCTTCCCAAGACCTGGGGGTCGCCAACCATGGCTCCCAAGTGCGACGACGAAATCAAGTACGACGTCGTCGACCGGGTTGTCGCCCGTTTCCAGGATATGAAAGCCAAGGGCGAAACGGTTGCCGGACAGTCGATCACCGACCTGATCACCGTCAACGGCGTTCGCGTCGTCAGTGAAGACGGAACCTGGGGCCTTGTGCGTGCCTCCTCCAACAAGCCGGAGCTGGTGGTCGTGGTCGAGAGCCCGGTTTCGGAAGACCGGCTCCACGCCATGTTCAAGGCTGTTGACGGCGTTCTGCGCGAAAACTCGGAAGTGGGCGACTACAACCAGACGCTCTGACCACTTGACCGATTGACGAAAGGCGGCGGATAGTTCCGCCGCCTTTTGCGCATCCTGCCGCCTTCTCGCCGGAGATTTTCATGATCAAGGAATTTGGGGTTCTGCCAGACGGGACCGTTGTCCAGGAAATTACGCTGGCAAAAGGGTCTCTGGCTGCCTCCATACTCACCCTGGGAGGCATCATCCGCGACCTCAAGGTCGATGGTGAGACGGTGGTGCTGGGTTTTGACGATCTCCAGAGCTATCTGGATCATTCGCCCTATTTCGGCGTGATTGCCGGGCGCTGCGCCAACCGGATCGGCGGCGGCCGGATGACGATAGACGGGGTCACCTATCAACTCGACCAGAACGAACGCGGTATCAACCACCTTCACGGTGGCTCGCTCGGCTTCTCCAGCAGGGTCTGGCAGGTAGAGCAGCACGACAAGGCCAGCGTCCTGCTGAAGCTTGTCTCCGAAGACGGCGACATGGGGTATCCGGGCCGGGTGGAAGTGCTTGCCCGCTACACGTTGACCGGCACCGGTGCGCTGCGTTTGAAAATCACCGCAACCACCGACAAGACGACGCCGGTCAATCTGACCCAGCACGCCTATTTCAATCTGGATGGCAGCAGCAATATTCTGGACCATACGCTGGAAATTGCTGCCGAGACCTATCTGCCCGTGGACGAGGCGCTGATCCCGACCGGCGAGATACGCAACGTGGCCTGGACGCCATACGACTTCCGCGACGGGCGCAAGCTGCGGCGCAAGGCGGGTGAGGAGAACGTGGTCTTCGATCACAACTTCTGCCTAGCGGATGCACCACGCGAGGGCGTGGAATTCGCTGCTGCCCTCGAAGATGGTTCCGGTGACCGCCGCATGGAAGTCTGGACGAGCGAACCCGGCCTGCAGCTTTATGATGCGCAGCGGATCTCGGTGACGGTTCCCGGGCTGGACGGCCGGCACTACGGGGCCCATGCCGGGCTGTGCCTTGAAGCGCAGCGATGGCCGGACAGCGTCAATCACGACGGGTTCACACCGGTTTTGTTACAGCCCTCAGAGACTTATACTCATGTTACGGAATTCCGTTTTTCCTGAAATGGGTTACATTAGCGCTGCTGTGTGAGACAACAGGGGACTTGGGGGCAACTCGTGAAGACGGT
Organism: Labrenzia sp. THAF191a; assembly: GCF_009363335.1. Lineage (GTDB taxonomy): Bacteria > Pseudomonadota > Alphaproteobacteria > Rhizobiales > Stappiaceae > Roseibium > Roseibium algicola. The sequence goes on along the minus strand of NZ_CP045333.1, from coordinate 476,916 downwards.
TTTTTCAAACACCCAGCTCGCGCATGCACCGGCGCAGGAAATATCAGACGGCGAACTGAAGCCTGCTGTCGAGATCCCGAGCCGCGCCGAAATCGTGCTCAAGACCGTGCGGGAGCGCAATGTCGGTGAAATCGTCGCGCCGGAGGAATTTCCCGTCCGTCCGCTGCACCGGGTGCACGCCCCCGAATACGTTTCGTTTCTGGAAAGCTTCTGGGAAAAATGGACGGCCGCAGGGCGGTCGCGCGAAGCCTTTCCCTTTGTCTGGCCCATCCGCAGCCTGCGTCAGGATGTTCAGGTCGAACATATCGACGGCCTGCTCGGACGGTACTCGATGGATGCCGGTACGCCGCTCGGCGAAAACACCTACAAGGCGGCTCGGGCGTCCGCCGACACGGCCCTGACTGCGGCCCGCCTGCTTCTCGATGGCGAGAAATCGGCTTTCGCGCTTTGCCGGCCACCGGGACACCACGCGGGCTATGACTTCTTCGGTGGATACTGCTTCTTCAACAACGCTGCTGTCGCGGCCCAGTATCTTCGGGACTACGGACTGCATCGCATCGCGATCCTGGATGTCGACTACCACCATGGCAATGGCACCCAGGCGCTGTTCTATGACCGGCCGGACATCCTGTTCCTGTCGATCCATGCCGACCCTAAACACGAATATCCCTATTTTCTCGGGTTTGCCGACGAGACCGGTGAACATGCCGGTACCGGGTTCACCCGTAACTGGCCTTTGCCGCTCGGCACCGATTGGGACAGCTACACACCGGCACTCGAGGAAGCCTGCCGTTGGCTGCTGGTTTACAAGCCGGAAGCGTTGATCGTCTCGCTTGGCATGGATTGCTACGAGAACGATCCGATCTCCGGCTTCAAGTTCAAGAGCGAAGACTACATCCGGCTTGGCCAGAGGCTCGCCAAGGTCGGCGTTCCGACCATCTTCCTGATGGAAGGCGGCTATGCGGTCGACGCACTGGGCACCAATTGCGTCAATGTGCTTGAAGGCTTCGAGGGATAAGACCTCTTCGCCAGGACTTGGGTGCAACGGATCCTGAGAGACGGCCTTGCCGCCTCCCCGATATTGGTCGCTTCCTCACGGCAATTACCCGTTCAGCAGACCAAGCTGTTTCAGTTCCGCGCGCAGACCCTCAGCCCCCTTGAAGTGATGGGCTGACATGCCGGCTTCTCGGGCGGCCTCGACATTGCGCTCGCTGTCATCGATGAAAAGGCATTGCGCGGCGGTCAGTCCGTTTCGCTCCAGCAGGATTTCGTAGATGCGCAGGCCGGGTTTGATCTCCTTTTCAGCGCCGGAGACGACGATGTCGCGGAAGCTGGTCTTCAGAAACGGAAACCGTTCCTGGGCCTGGGCAAACTTGTCTTCTGAAAAATTGGTAATTGCATAAACGGGCGTCCCCTGGGCCTTAAGCTCTGCAAGCATGTCAGGCGTGCCGGGAATTTCGCCGGGCACCATGTCGTGCCAACGATCGCTGTAGGCGGCAATAAGCTCGGCCTTGTCCGGATGCTGGCGGGACAGAACATCGACGGCTTCCGCCCAGGGCCGGCCAAGATCCTGCTGCAGGTTCCACTCCATCGTGCAGACCGTCGCCAGGAAGTCTTCGCGTGCGCCCTCATCGGGAATGAGCTCGCGATAGAGATATTCGGGATTCCATTCGATCAGGACATTCCCTATATCGAAGACGACGGTCGTGATAGCATCGTTCATGTGGCCGATCCGGTTTTCTGGCGGAAGTTGTTCAAAAGGCGAGATAAAATTTTGCAAGTTTCATCAGAAGGTTATGTCGGCAATATGGCACTTGTAAATCTCCTGTTCCGCTGGCTGGCCCCCATTCTCGCGGCAGTCTTTCTCACCGCTGCCACCGCCAGTGCACAGGATCCGGAATCCATGCCCGATCGGCTGCGCCTCGGTGTTGTAGTCGCGGCAGATGAAGGGGCTCGCGACCGGGTGGAGCCTTTCCGCCTCGCTCTTGAGGAAATCGCCGACCTGCCGGTGGACCTCTTTCTGATGGATACCATGGCCGATGCTGTCGAGGCGCTTGCTTCCGGAAAGATCGACTATGCTCGCCTTTCACCATCCGCTTATGCTGCCGTGCATCAGCTCTGCAGTTGCGTTGAGCCGTTGGTCACCGCCGCTCCGGATGATTTTCCGGCGCGCTTTTATGCCATTCTGATCGCGAAGCGCGGCGCAGAGCAGGGTACCCTGGCAGACCTCAAGGGGAAGCGCCTTGCTGTCGGTGGCACCAACGCCGTAACCGGTTATCGTGTTCCGCTCGCCAATCTGGCGGCTGACGGTGTCGACGCGCGCGCGCATTTCAGCGCCCTTGTTGAGGTGAAGGACCCTGTTGAGGGCCTCCGCGCCGTTCTGGCCGGCCGGGTCGATGCGACCCTTGGCTGGTCGACATTGGCGGGGGAGGCAAAGAACGGCTATACGGCCGGAACGCTCAATGATTTTTATGTTTCAGGAGAACGCGGTTTCAAGGATCTGGAAATCGTCTGGCGCTCGCCGCCGATCCCCTATTCCGCTCACAGTGTGCGCAAGGATCTGCCTGACGCGTTGAAACGGCGTCTCAGGGCCGGATTGATGGACATGCGCCGGGAAGCACCCGACGCCTATCTGGCCATAGAACCGGACCTGCCGGGTGGTTTCGAGCCTGTGGTGCATGCCGACTACCGGCCGGTGTTGCGCACCTACGAGGACGATTACGCCGCGCTGCTGGATCCCGCAGGCCGCTGAAGGAACCCTGCAGCGCTTGAATGATCGTCAGGCACCAGCGGCGGCGCTGCCCAGAAGCCTCTCGGTGTGGCGCCGGATCATTGCCTCTTCGTCGGTCGGAATGACCAGTACGTTGATGCTGGAGGTTTCGGTGGAGATCGTCTCCGCGCCTGCCTCGTTCCTGACCGGGTCGATTTCAAGACCGAGCCATTCCTGACCGGCACAGACCTTCTCACGGACAAGGGCCGCGTTCTCGCCGATCCCACCGGTAAAGGCCACGGTATCGAGACCGCTCAGAACGGCGGCCATGCCACCGAGTTCCCGCCGGATGCGGAAGACGAAATAATCGATGGCTTCGGCCGCTTTCGGATCGTCGCTCTGCGTCAAGGTGCGCATGTCCTGGCTGATGCCGGAAAGCCCCTTGAGCCCGGACTGCTTGTACAGCAGGTCGGAGACCGCATCGGCGCTCATGCCCTTTGTCGTCAGCAGATACAGCACCACGCCGGGATCGAGCTGGCCGCAGCGCGTGCCCATCGGCAAGCCGTCAAGTGCGGTGAAACCCATCGTCGAGCCGATGCTCTGGCCTTCTCGAATGGCGCACATGGAAGCGCCGTTGCCGAGGTGGGCGACGACTAACCGGCCTGCATAGATCTCCGGATGAGTCTGCTTCAGATAGGAGCATATGTACTCGTAGGACAGGCCGTGAAAGCCGTAGCGGCGTACACCTTCGTCATAGAGAGGCCGGGGCAGGGCGAAGGTATCGTTGACCCATGGGTGGCTGCGATGGAAGGCGGTATCGAAACAGGCGACCTGCATGGCCTCGGGAAAGGCTTCCCGGGCCGCAGTGATCCCTGCCAGATTATGCGGCTGATGCAGGGGCGCAAGCGGTTCAAGCGCCTTTAGGTCCTCAAGGATCTCAGCCGTCAGGCGAACCGGTTCGGTGTGGGTGACGCCGCCGTGGACGACCCGATGACCTACTGCATCGACACTGCGTCCGCCAAGTTCCTGTTCCAGAACCGGCAGGAGCGCTGCGAGAGAAGCCCCGTGGCTTCTGCCTTCGTCCGCAGAGAGTTGCCGGTCCACCTTAGTGTCGGAAACCCGTGAGGCAAGGGAGATGTGCGGCTGGGCACCCAGTCCGGAAATCTGCCCCTTGAGTTGAACAGTGTCACCCGAATAGAGGGTGAACTTGATCGAGGATGAGCCCGAATTAAGGACAAGAATGACCGGATCCATGGTTACTCGCCGTCCCGGTCGAGGATGCCTGCCGGATTGCCGGTTGCCTGCCAGTGCATGTAAAGCAGGGCGAGGGCACAGGAGGCGAGGCGGGCCCGGCTGTCGTCGGCTCTGCTCGTCAGCATGATGGGGACCTTCGCTCCGATCACCAGCCCGGCCGCTTCCGCGTGGGCGATAAAGGTCAATTCCTTCGCGAGCATGTTGCCCGATTCCAGGTTCGGTACGATCAGGACCTCTGCATGTCCGGCAACCAGCGAGGTGATGCCCTTGGTCCGGGCTGCCTGCACATCGACCGCATTGTCCATTGCCAGGGGACCGTCGACGATCGCACCGGTGATCTGGCCACGTTCGGCCATCTTGGAAAGAACCGCCGCATCGAGACTGGACGGGATCGCCGGGTTTACGGTTTCGATGGCGGACAGGACGCCGACGCGCGGCATTTCCAGGCCGAGAGACAGGGCGGCGTCAATGGCATTCTGGGTGATGTCGACCTTGGTGTTGAGGTCGGGCGTGATGTTGATTGCAGCATCCGAAATGAGGACCGGGGTTTTGCGGCCCGGGATGTCCATCACGAAGACGTGGCTGATACGCCGCTTGGTTCTGAGCCCGCCATCGCGTTTGACCACGTGGTGCAGAAGATGGTCGGTGTGAAGGTGGCCCTTCATCACGGCCTTGACCCGGCCTTCATGGACCAGTGCAACGGCACGGCCGGCCGCTTCCATTTCATCTTCGATATCGATCAGCTCATACGGACCGAGATCTTCATCAAGTTCTTTGGCTGCAGCTTCAATCCGGCTTTTCGCGCCAATCAGAATCGGCATGATCAACCCCTCGCGGGCGGCCATCAAGGCACCTTCCAGAGAGTTGGGGTCATCTGGCGCAGCCACCGCGGTCGGCAAGGCGGGCAGGGTCTTTGCCAGTTCGATCATCCGGTTGAAGTGCCGATGGCGCTGCACCAGGATCGCTGGAATGTCGCTGGAATCGAATTCGATAAGCTCTGTCGGCGCGGCGACTTCGGCAACGCCTTCAACAAGGCGGGTACCGTCTCCCCGTGTTACCGACATGTCGAACAGGACAATGTTGTCCGGACGTTTTTCGGTTGCCGTAACCCTGACATGCAGTTTGTCGCCGACCGCAGCTCCACCCAGGAAGCGGAACGACTGCGCCTTGTAGATCGTGCCGGGTCCGGGAAGAATGTTGCCGAGCACCGCGGAGGCAAGCCCCCCGACCCACATGGCCGGTGCTACCGGTTTGTCGACCAGGCCATCGCCGGTCCAGTCCGTGTCGGGCAGATGTATCGGATTGTGATTGCCGGAAGCGTGCGCGAAAACCAGAAGGTCGTTGGAGGAGCATTCGCGGACGATTTCTGCGGTATCGCCGACCTTGATCTGATCGTAAGTCTTGTTTGTCGCCATCGGTTCAAAAATCCCATACTTAAAAGTGCATATTGCGACGCAGCATTCCGGAGCAGATTAGCCGGAATGTGCGACGTTACAAATACGGGAGTTAGCGTAGGCGCGTGGCCGGCCGATTGAAACGGGATCAGGTAACGTGAAACAGACACGTTCTGGCGCCGCAGTTCCCGTTTCCAAGACGTTGCGGGTTTATCTTCAGCAAGCCGGGCACTTGACGGTATCGGTCAATCGCGGGCGCAGATAATAGGTATCGCTCAGGTCGATCGAGGACGCCCTGGAAAAATACTCGGTAAAAAGACCGGAGAACGTCGGCACATAGTTCAGGTTGGCCTGCGTCACGACGATGGAAGTGTTCGCTGCGGCCACCGTGGCAGGCAGTTCGATCGGCGGTGTGGATCCTTCCGCCCACGGGCTGCCGCCCTTGGACGAATAGCTCCAGTCGACAGCGGGATCACCGTCCTCGTCGAAGGTTACACTGGCGACAATCGTTTCCAGATTGGTATCCGGATAAGGATCCAGGATCTTTCCACCCAGAGCCATCATGGCGCTCAGGTCGGCAGGGGTAATGGTTTGCGCCTGGGCCACAAGGTCGGCGACCGAGTTGGCTATGCGGCTGACCTTGCGGTCATAGTTCAAGGTGCCGGTGACCTCTTCCATGCCGATCAGCAGGATCAGCAGAAAAGGCAGGATCATCGAAAACTCGATTGCGGACACGGCACGCTTGTCGGCGTGGAAGCTCCTCAGGCCGGCAAGCCGACGCCGGAAGTGGCCGAAATGACGAGGCATCTTAGTTCCAGGGTTCATTTCGAAACACCAATGTAGAAGTGAGATAGCGTTCGCTGCCATGATCGGCGAGATTGAGCGACAGAAGCGACGTGATCATGGGCCACCTGTAGATGACGTTGACCACGACGATCTCGCCCGCACCGGCGTCTTCGTAGTTGGACTCTTCCTTCAGGTTGCCGTCTTCATCGTAAAGACTTTCGCCGGCAGATTTGGCCAAGGCGAAAGCATCGACCTTGTCGACGTCGACCACCAGGCGGTCCAGTGAACAGAGAAAGTCCGGCAGGTTACCGCAAATCCGGGTCTTGAAGGTGGCAGCATCATAACCGCCATCATGTGCCTGGCCGGTGCGGATTTCACGGGACGCATTGATCACGGCATTGTCGACCATCCGGTTTACGAAATGGGACAGGCCCACCTCGATGATCCCGAAAACGACTGTAAAGAAGGGCAGGGCGATCAGTGCGAATTCGACGGCTGTAGCGCCACTGTCGTTCTTGCCGAAGGACGCACGCCCTCTTTTCCGTCTCGAGACGAGGAGCCGTTTCAACAAGCGCATTCGGTGACTACTCCGTTAGGGGACCCGTTACTGCTGCCCGCCGGCTGCCTTGGTCGCCAGATCATTGCGTGCGCTTGCCTGATCTGCGGTTTCCTTGAAGGCTTCAATCGAGTCCCCGAGGCGCAGTACCGGTTCGCATGCCGGATTGCAGGACAGCGATTCCCGCGAGGCCTTCCTGTATACGGAGACGACGTCATCATCCGACGCCTTCACCGTAATGACTTCGTCGACGATCGGCTTGTTGTCACCATCCAGGATCACGAGGTTTGTTGTGCCGTAGCTCTTGCCGGTAATGACGACGGTGTTCTGATCGAACATCGCGACATCCGCGATAAAGGGGTTACCGACAATAACCGCTGCGGCGCCGTCCTCGATCCGAAAGACCTTGGCGCGATCGACCGTAACAAGCACAGGGCCGTCCTGTGCGACCGCAACGGTCGCGCCAAAGACAACGGCGAAAAGGCTTGTCCATCTGATTAGCTGCGCAAACATGCCTATGGATACTCCAATTGTGCATTTCCATAGAAGATCATGCGTCAAACGTGGTGAACGATCTGCTAACGACCCGGCGAAGGAAGTGTAAATGGATGTTCTTTTGCTTTTTCAGGGACGATTCTATGTTTGTTTTGTCTTTATTCGTGGGGGCGTGGATATTCTTCGCCCTCGGTAAAATTTCTGAGGCGGGAAGAAAAATAGAAGTTCGGGGAATTAGCGTATAAGGCTGATCAATCCCAAAATAAAATCTAAGAAACAAACTGGACAAATCGTACAAGTGTGTAGATAATTCTATATGAGATTGAAATACACGTGTTTATATTAAAGTTTTTTGATCGTATTAACGGATTTTTATCTATACGTCTTGTTAACTATAGTGATAATTGCCAGCATTCTTTTTGGCTGGGATGGTAAATTTAACTGCTTGGAAAGCTCTCTGTCCTAGGGTGAGCCTATGTCCAATCGGACACAAAAGATCCGACGGACTTGAAGCTGTCAATTCAGTGGTACTTGGAGCAAAACACATGAAATCTCTTATCAACCGTTTCGTAAAAGACGAATCTGGCGCAACTGCAATCGAATACGGCCTCATCGCTGGCCTGCTGTCCATCGTCATCATCGGCGCACTGGCAGCAACCGGTACGTCCCTGAGCGCGATCTTCACCCGCATTCAGACACAGCTCGGCGTTGCAGCTACCGACATCGCTTCCTAAGCGTCGTCTGGCGGCACAAGCTGCCAAACAGGTTGAACAAGAACGGGCGGGTTTTCCGCCCGTTTTTTGTTCTGCCGGGCCGTATTTCCGCGAAATGTTAACCTCTGCCCCCTAGCCTTGAGGGATCAGGTTCTCAACGAGACGAATGTTCCATGGTTCAGGCCGCAATTCTCGTCATTTTTCCGATGCTGGTCGCCTTCGGTGGCGCATCCGATTTGCTGACAATGACTATCCAGAACCGGGTTTCCCTGCTGCTGATTGCAGGATTTGCCATCCTGGCGGTCGCGACAGGCTTGCCGTTGCAAGCCTGGGGAATGCATGCACTCGCCTTTGCGGTCGTTTTTGCCCCTTGTTTCCTGTTCTTCGCGTTCGGATGGATGGGCGGAGGCGATGTCAAATTCATCAGTGCCATCGCGCTCTGGATTGGTTTTTCGCACGAACTGCTGATGTTCGTTCTCTTTGTTGCTGTCTACGGCATGTTTCTGACACTGGGGCTTTTGGCCTTACGGCAGAATGCGGTGGTGCCTTCCGTGCTTTATCGGCAGGAATGGTTCGCTCGTCTGCATGACAGCAAAAGCGGCATCCCCTATGGCATCGCAATCGCGATTGCCGGTCTTCAGGTATATTCCTCCACTTATTGGTTCGACCTCATTCGTTGAGGTCTTGTCCTGATGGGCTTTGGCAGGCGGGTCGAATCGCGCCTGGCCGATGACCCGTGGGTGTTCGATTCCCGGTATGGATCATCACTTTGAGGTGAGCCATTTGCCCCTGGTTGGCAAATGCTAGCCGGCGAACGGATTTTTCTGCTTCAGGGCGCCGTTATCCAATTTGTCTGCCCGCGTTTCTGACAAGCAAAAACAGTGTCTTTGAAGCTGTGAGACGGTGTTGTAGCTCAGTATTCGTTGCAGAATGCATCAATTTAATAAAGTGTTCAGTAAAGTTAACGAATATTAACCGAAAACATCCATATCTGATTAACCATGTTTTGACCAATTACCCCTCATCCTAGTCGGGAACAGCGCATGTGCGCATTGGAATATTGGGTTTTGGTCATGAAAATCGCGCGAATTTTCGTCCTGGCAATTGCTGTAGCGGCAGGCATCATCGCCTTCCGCATGGTCATGATGTCGGGCAACAAGCCAGCAGAGCCTCAGATCGTACAGGCACCTGCCGCCGAGCAGACCAAAACGCAGGTTTTGGTTGCCCAAAGGGATATTCCGCTCGGTGCCAAACTCACGGCGGACGACATGAGCTGGGCGAAATGGCCAGAAGATGCCGTTCCCTATGGAGCCGTGACGAAAGAGGCCTCGCCTCTGGCCAACGAGGAATATGAAGGCCGAATCGCCCGGGCACCGATTTTTGCCGGTGAGCCTGTTCGCCCCGAGCGTCTTATTAATACTGACAAGGGCTTCATGGCGGCGATCCTGCCCAAAGGCAAACGCGCAATCGCCGTCAGCGTGGAAGCGGAAACAACGGCAGGCGGTTTCATTCTGCCGGGCGACAAGGTCGACCTGATCCTGACCCGCAAGTCGGATACGGGCGCTCTCAGCGAAACGATCCTGGAAAACATCCGCGTCCTGGCAATCGACAGCACGACCGCAGGCGAGCAGGACCAGAAGAACCTGTCACCAAAGCGCACGGCCACGCTGGAACTGACCCTGCCTCAGTCCGAGGTGGTCGCTCAGTCGCAGCAGATCGGCACGATCGCGCTTGCCTTGCGCAGTGCCCAGGATTCCGCCGATGACGCGGACGATGAGGGCGGTCGCCGCCGAGGTGTCAGCTACGTGAAATATGGCGTGACGAGCCAGGCAGGTGCGCAATGAGCCCGGTTGAAAACAGAACGTCCAGCAAGAGGGGCGCGATGAAAAACTATCTTCACAAGCTGGCTGCCACGGCTGTTTTGCTCGGAGGGCTGATGGGAGCCTCGGCTCCGGCAGCGCAGGCGGAAGGCAACTTCCCGAGCCAGGTCCATATCGCCGCCGGCGAACGGGCAACGGGCCGCATCCTGAACGTCGGCGTCGGCCGGTCGGTGGTGGTCAATCTCGCGGAAGACGCAGCCGATGTGCTGGTGTCCAACCCGGAGATTGCGGATGCCGTCCTCAGAACACCGCGCCGCATCTTCGTGATCGGCAACACCGCGGGTCAGTCTCGACTGGTTCTGTTCAGTCGCAGCGGCCGGGAGCTGGCCAGCTTCGACGTCCGTGTCGAAAAGGATACATCCGATATTACCCGGATCATCCGGAAGCTGATTCCCGGTTCCAACATTTCTGCTGAATCGATCAACGGCAGTGTTGTGCTCAGCGGAACGACCAAAAGCACGCTGGAAGCCCAGCAGGCAGCGGATATCGCGGCGAAGTTTCAAGGTGCCAAGGGCGCAAGCGAAGTCATCAATCTGATTTCCGTCGCCGGCAAGGATCAGGTTCACCTGAAGGTCACGGTCGCGGAAGTCGAGCGCTCGATCATCAAGCAGCTCGGGGTTCAGTTCCAGGGCACGATCGGCGTTGGCAATTTCACGCCGTTCATGTCCAGCCTTCCGAACTTCACCGTGAACCCTTCCATCGTGAACCAGGCAGTTGGCGGTACGCAGCTGTCTGCGGGAGCGACGAGCATCACCGCACAGGTGGAAGCCCTGCAGCGTGAAGGCGTCATCCGGACACTGGCTGAGCCGACCCTGACGGCGATTTCCGGCGAAAACGCAAGTTTCCTCGCAGGTGGTGAATTTCCGATCCCGATTTCCCAGCAGGACGGCGAGATCAGCGTCGAGTTCAAGAAGTTCGGTGTCGGTCTCGACTTTACGCCCGTGGTTCTGTCCGAAGGTCGGATCAGTCTGCGTGTAAAGACCGAGGTCAGCGAACTGAGCAACGATGGCGCGGTCTCCGCAGGTGGGATCACCATTTCCGCCCTGAAGGTGCGCCGTGCGGAATCAACCATGGAACTGCCGTCCGGCGGCACGCTGGTGATGGCCGGCCTTCTGCAGGAATCCTATCAGCAGGCGATCGAAGGTGTCCCGGGTCTGATGCAGATCCCGATCCTGGGTGCGCTGTTCAAGAGCCGCGACTTCCTGCGTGAGCAGACGGAACTGGCGGTCTTCGTGACGCCTTACGTAGTTCAGCCGGTTGCGGTCAGCAAGCTGCAGCGCCCGGACAAGAACCTGATGGCGCCGTCGGATGCCGAGACGATTTTCCTGAACCGGCTGAACAAGATCTACAACCCGACCGGAGCCGCCGCCGAAGGCATCTATCACGGTCAGGTTGGCTTTATCTACAAGTGAGAACGGACGGATGAACATGTCAAACACGGTCCGCAGCAAGACGCTCTCGCAAACCGCACTTGTGGTCTTTGGGTGCCTGATCGCAGCCGGATGCCAGAACCAGTCGCAGAGCCAGCTTCTGGCATCTCACGACTACAGGCTGATGCACCCGATCGTGATCACCGAAGAGCCGGAAACGCTGGATCTCCCTGTTGGACGCAACACGCGTAACATCAACGGGCCGATCGAAAGCACCATTGCCGCCTTCGGCCAGCAGTCCCGGCAAAAGGGCGACGGATCGGTCGAGATCCTGGTGCCGTCTGGAGGGGCCAACGAGGCAGCGGTTCATTCGATCACGCCGAAGATCCGTCAGGCATTGCAGCGCGGTGGCGTTTCAAGGAACAGGATCAGCACCCGAACCTACTCGGTGGGTGATCCTGGTGCGGATGCACCGATCCGCCTGTCCTATGCGCGCATGCAGGCAACTGCGGGCGAGTGCGGGGCCTGGCCGAAGAACATCGGCGGGGGCTTCGGCGAAAACATCAACTACGAGAACTTCGGATGTGCCAGCCAGGCGAACCTGGCGGCGATGGTCGACAATCCGTCCGACCTGATCACGCCGCGAGCATCCGATCCTTCCGATCAGGGCCGGCGTGCTGTGGTCATAGAAAAATACCGGAAGGGCGAAGTCACCGCGGGTGACTTCACCGAAGGTGTCGGCGCCGAAGTTGCCGAGGACTAGGGGATAGCTATGAGTGCCAACCCAGACTTGAAAGATATGTCCGGCTACATGGATCCCATTTCCGAGCCTGCGGATCACAACTATGCGGGCAGCGACGATGGTCTCCATATCGGCTCCATCCCGCGCATCACGGTGCACGGCTTCTGCCTGACCGACGCCACCATGCGCGTGGCCGAGGCCGCCATGGAAGACCGGCGCATGGCAAAGGCGCACCTGAAGCTGGACATGGGCGGTATTCCGGCGGCGATCGAAACCTTCGAACAGGCTCCGACACCAAACCTGATCATCGTTGAGACGTCCGGCAGGCGGGAAGACCTTTTGTCGAGCCTCGATCATTTGGCGGAATACTGCGATGCCGGTACAAAGGTGATCGTCATCGGCGATGTCAACGATGTCATGCTCTATCGCGATCTGATTTCCCGCGGCGTCAGCGAGTATTTGATCACGCCTGTCAGCGTGTTCCAGCTGATCGGCTCAATTGCCAACCTATATGCCGATCCCGAGGCTGAGCCGCTTGGCCGCACCATCGCGTTCTTCGGCGTAAAGGGGGGCTGCGGTGCTTCGACAATCGCTCACAACGGGGGCTGGGCACTTGGCCGCGTGTTCCAAAGTGAGGTCGTGGTGGCAGATCTGGATCTGCCATTCGGCACGGCCGGGCTGGATTACAATCAGGATCCTCTCCAGGGCGTTTTCGAGGCCGTGTCTTCTCCGGAGCGGCTGGACGAAACGTATCTCGATCGCATCCTGTCCAAATGCAATGAGCACTTGAGCCTGCTGGCCGCACCGGCAACGCTCGAACGAACCTACGACTACAGCGAGAAGTCCTTCGACCTGCTGGTCGAGACAATGCGCGCCGGGGTGCCGAGCGTCGTGCTTGACGTGCCGCATTCCTGGAATGCCTGGGTCAAGAACACATTGCTTGGCGTCGACGAGATAGTGCTTGTCGCAGAGCCGGACCTTGCCAACCTGCGCAATGCCAAGAACGTTGTCGACATGTTGAAGCAGCTGCGGCCGAACGACCGCCCGCCTCATCTCATCATGAACAAGGTCAACGTTCCCAAACGCCCCGAGATCAAGCCGGAAGAATTTGCCGGAGCACTTGGCCTGTCGGTTCACGCGATAATCCCGTTCGAACCGCAGCTGTTTGGAACGGCAGCCAACAACGGACAGATGATTGGTGAGATTGACGGCAAGCACGCGATTGCGCGCGTGTTCGACGACCTGGCACACACCATCTCCGGCAAGGCCCAGCCCGTCAGGGCGTCCAGGTCGAGCCTCGGTGGTTTGCTTTCGAAACTGAAGCGGAAGGCCGGCTAGGCCGGCCTGAGAGCGGAGCAGATAGTTCGTTATGTTTGGTAGACGTGGCAGCTCATCGTCTGGACCCCAGACCCTTCGGCCAGGTGGCATACCCGGGTTGCAGGACACGCCTGCGCCGGCGGAACAGGCTAAACAGCCGGAACAACCGGCGCCGCAGAAGATCCAGACCGAGCCTTCCCAGCCGGCGGCCGCGCCGACACCTCCACCACCGCCTCCGCCGCCCGAGCCTCAGCCGGCTGCCCCGGCAGCGCGGAAAAAGAACAGCGAATATTACGAAACCAAGGCCCAGATCTTCAATGCGCTGGTCGAGGCGATCGACCTGTCACAGCTGGCTCGTCTCGATGCCGAAGATGCTCGCGACGAGATCCGCGATGTCGTGAATGACATCATCGCGCTTAAAAACGTGGTGATGTCCATTTCAGAGCAGGAAGACCTGCTGGAAGACATCTGCAACGACGTACTTGGTTATGGTCCGCTTGAGCCTCTGCTGGCTCGCGACGACATCGCCGACATCATGGTCAATGGCGCGCACACGGTCTATATCGAAACCTCCGGCAAGGTTGAGCAGACCGGTGTGACGTTCCGCGACAACGCGCAGTTGATGAACATCTGCCAGCGCATCGTGAGCCAGGTCGGCCGCCGCGTTGATGACAGCAGCCCGATCTGTGACGCCCGTCTTCCCGACGGCTCCCGTGTCAACGTTATCGCGCCACCGCTCGCCATCGACGGGCCGGCCCTCACCATTCGTAAGTTCAAACGCGACAAGCTGACACTTGACCAGTTGACCAAGTTCGGTTCGATCACGCCGGAAGGGGCGACGATCCTGCAGATCATCGGCCGTTCACGCTGTAACGTGCTGATTTCCGGCGGTACCGGTTCGGGCAAGACGACGCTGCTCAACTGTCTGACTGCCTATATCGAGAGCACCGAACGCATCATTACCTGCGAAGATTCGGCCGAATTGCAGCTGCAGCAGCCGCATGTGGTGCGCCTGGAGACGCGTCCGCCCAACCTGGAAGGGGAAGGCGAGATCACCATGCGCGATCTCGTCAAGAACTGCCTGCGTATGCGTCCTGAGCGGATCATCGTGGGCGAAGTGCGTGGCCCGGAGGCATTCGATCTCCTGCAGGCCATGAACACCGGTCACGACGGCTCCATGGGAACCCTGCACGCCAACTCCCCGCGTGAAGCCCTGTCCCGTCTGGAATCCATGATCACCATGGGCGGCTTCTCGCTTCCGTCCAGAACCCTGCGCGAGATGATCGTCTCGTCAATCGATGTGGTGGTTCAGGCGGCACGTCTTCGCGACGGTTCCCGCCGCATCACCCATGTGACGGAAGTAATGGGCATGGAAGGCGACATCATCACCACCCAGGATGTCTTCCTCTACGACATTGTCGGCGAAGACCCGAACGGCAAGATCATCGGCCGCCACCGCTCTACCGGAATCGGTCGTCCGAAATTCTGGGAGCGCGCAAGATACTTTGGCGAAGAAGCCCGTCTGGCACAGGCACTGGATGCTGCCGAGATGCCTGAATATGTAGCTGATTGAGGACCCCATGTCCGGACTTGAAGAGTTTCTCACGCCTGAAATCACCGGCCTGGCCGTCGCCGCCCTGGTGATGCTTGCCGTTGGCGGCATCATCTACAGCCTGTTTCAGCCTGCTCTGTCCGGCTCCAAGCGGCGCGATCAGCGCGTGAACGCGGTCGCAGCGCGGCCCCAGAGCGAAAATCAGCGCAAGGCCCTTCGTGATGTCGACCGGCGCAAACGGTCTATTCAGGATCAGCTGAAGGAATTCGAGGTACGGCAGAAGGCCAAACAGGACAAGCAGCAGAAGGTCTCGCTGAAGGTCAAGATCGAGCAGGCCGGCCTGGCCTGGGAGACCCATCATTTCGTGATCTTCAGTATCGTTGCCGGTCTGGTCTTCCTGATCCTTGGATTGATTTTCAGCGGAAATCTGCTCATTGCGGCAGCCTTCGGTTTCGCCGGCACGCTGGGTTTTCCTCGCTGGTACGTTTCCAGCAAGCGCAAGCGCCGCTTCAACGCGTTTCTCGACGAGTTGCCGAACGGCGTCGACATCATCGTGCGCGGCGTCAAGGCCGGTCTGCCGCTCAGCGACTGCATCAAGGTGGTTGCCCGCGAAGCCCGCGAACCTGTCGCGACCGAGTTCCGCAAGATCACCGAAACCCAGATCATGGGGATTTCGCTTGCCGAAGCGGTCGGCAAGTTGCCCGAACGAGTTCCGCTGGCAGAAGCCAACTTCTTTGCCATCGTGGTTGCCATTCAGCAGAAGGCAGGTGGTGGCCTCGCCGAAGCATTGAACAACCTGTCCAAGGTGCTGCGCGGCCGCAAGGCCATGAAGCGCAAGATCAAGGCACTCAGCGCAGAAGCGAAATCCTCCGCCGGGATCATTGGTTCATTACCGTTTTTCGTCGGCGGGATCATGTACCTCATTTCGCCGAGCTACATTCTGGTCCTGTTCGAAACCACAGCCGGAAACATCATCATCGCTGGCTGCCTGTTCTGGATGTTCTGCGGCATCATGGTGATGCGCGCGATGATCAACTTCGACTTCTAGGAGACGACATGGATATCGATACCATCGCATCCAGTCAGTTTCTGGCAGCTGTTCTGGCCATGGTGGCGGTCACGGGAACCATCTTTTCCCTGGTGATGCCACTTCTGTCCCGCGACACGTTGAAATCGCGGATGAAATCGGTCGCGATCGAGCGCAACAAGCTGCGCGCCAAGGAGAGGGCCCGTCTTCAGGCAGCCCAGGCAGACGCCAAGGCATCCCTGCGAAACCAGCCCAAGGCGCAGATGAAAAGCCTTGTCGACCGGCTGAATCTCAAGGAAGCGCTTTCCGATGAGAGCACGGTCGAAAATCTCAGAATGGCCGGCTACCGCGGCTCCGCACCGCTTTACTACTTCCTGGTCGCGCGCATAGCGTTACCTATCGGTATCTTCGCCTTCACGGTGGCTTACGCGTTTCTCGTGCTGCCCGACGACTTCCCGGCATTGTCAAAGCTCTGCTTCTGTCTGGGTCTTGCCGGCCTCGGCGCTTTCATGCCGAACATCTATCTGAAGAACAAGATCGACAAGCGCAAGCTGACCATCCAGCGGGCCTGGCCGGATGCGCTGGATCTCATGCTGATCTGCGTGGAATCGGGCATGTCCATCGAAGAAGGCTTCAAGCGCGTTGCGGAAGAAGTCGGTGTGCAGTCGGTTGAGCTGGCAGAAGAATTATCGCTCACGACGGCCGAACTGTCTTACCTGAGCGACCGCCGTATCGCGTATGAAAACCTGGCGAAACGCACTGGTGTCGAAGGTGTGAAGAACGTCATGATGGCGCTTATCCAGGCCGAGCGTTACGGTACGCCTGTCGGCACGGCCTTGCGCACGATGGCGGACGATACCCGCGAGCAGCGCATGCAAATGGCCGAACAGAAGGCTGCATCCCTGCCGCCGAAGCTGACGGTGCCGATGATCATGTTCTTCCTGCCTGTGCTGTTCTTCATCATCATGGGGCCGGCAGTGATTCAGGTGATCAACACCTTCCAATAGGCAGCAGGATCGCTCTTCGGCG
The DNA here is from genome assembly GCF_009363335.1 of Labrenzia sp. THAF191a. Lineage (GTDB taxonomy): Bacteria > Pseudomonadota > Alphaproteobacteria > Rhizobiales > Stappiaceae > Roseibium > Roseibium algicola. The sequence goes on along the minus strand of NZ_CP045333.1, from coordinate 460,091 downwards.
TGCTTATCGCCGGAGGCCCTGGGTTCTCTCAGCGACAATTGAAACCGGATGCGCCAAACGCGCAGAAGGAGTGCCGATGTTGAGCAGCACTCCTTTGGTCGATTTTCCGAATTTTCTGGATTTAATGCTGGCCCGACGCCGGCAGTTCAAGGCCGTACATTCATTGAGAAAAGCGGGACTTATTGGAACCGCGCTGTTGCCTCAGCCCTGCTGGCGCTTCTGCATCATGGTGCGCAGATAAGCGATGTTGGCCTGGGCCTGCTGCGGATCGATCTCGGACTGCGCTACCTGAATGGCTTCGTCGAACTTGCCCTGTATACCAAGCACGAGGGCCAGGTTCTGTCGAACGCGGCTGTCTGCGCCGGGCAGGGTGGCTGCCTTGCGCAGGGTATATTCCGCATCGGGCAGATCATTGGACAGCAGATACGACAAACCCAGGTTGTTCAGGAGACTGGGATCGTTTGGCGCGATGATAAGCGCCTGCTTGTAGAGGCTGCGGGCCTTGTCGTGGTTGCCGGTCTGGTCGTAAATCGCCGCTTCAGCGGACATCAGCCTCCAGTCCGGCGTGTCCGGCCTCTGGGCACCGCGAATGACGTTCAACGCTTCGTCGAAACGGCCGTTCATCGCCAGAACCTTGCCATAGGCGGAAGAGATTTCCCGGTCCTTAGGATGTGCGATCACGCCGGACCGAAGAACGGCCATGGCCTGCGGAATTTGTCCGTTCTGGCTGAGAGCGCTTGAATAGCCAAGAATGGCACTGCGGTCCTTGCGGTCGCGCTCATAGGCCTTGGACCATTTGGACACCTGTGCCAGCGCCTGTGAGGAGCCCGGTGAAGTGTAGCCGGAGGCAGGAGAGTGCGTGCCGGTGTTGGCGCGGTTGGAAGCACAGCCAGTGACAACGACAAGCGCCGACATGGCCAGCAGCGTCGTAGCGAGACGAGTGCGACGGCGAACGGAACCAGTTCTGGGCGATTGCATTTCCAACATCCTTGTTGTCGGCGGCTTTCAGGTTTCCTTATGAGAAATAGATAATTAACCCTAATGCTTGGTTAAGCACCGTTGCGAAATGCGAGAAGCGGTGTGCATCGACGCGCACCATATTGCGTCCGAACGCCGGGCATCCTAGGTCTTGAAGATCGAATCCAATCTCCAACGGAGGTCCTCCCGTGCGCGAAAGCCTAGTCCGCAAGAGCTATGTATCCAGCTCCACGCCCATCCACGCCGTCACCGAGGCAAGCCTGCCTAAAGTTCTGGACGGGCTCGGAGCAGCGGCATTGAACTGGTGCAAGGTCAACGATTTTGCAGGCAAGCCCGCAACATCCCTGCTTGTCCCGGGAGCAGATGGTGCCGCGGTGCTGTTCGGCGTAGAGGATGGCGGTCTGTCGCATCCGCTGGCACTAGGCGGCCTGGTCGCCGGACTGCCGGAAGGCGATTACCATCTTGCCGAGGGGTTTCCGGATCCCGAACAGGCAGCGCTCGGCTTTGCCCTCTCCACCTACTCTTTTACCCGCTACCTGAAAAACGAAGGCAAGTCCCGCCGTCTTGCCGTTGACGAGACTGTCGACCTGGATCGACTCGGAACGATTCTCGACGGGGTCCAGCTGGCGCGTGATCTCATCAATACGCCCGCGAACGATCTCGGACCGGGGGAACTGTCCCAGGCCGTTGTCGCCCTGTTCAAGCAGCATGGCGGCACCGGGCGTATCGTCATCGGGGAAGACCTTCTGGAAGAAAACTTCCCGATGGTGCACGCAGTCGGCAAGGCCAGCAGCCGGGCGCCGCGCCTGGCAGACTTCACCTGGGGTGACGAATCTGCGCCCAAGGTCACTTTGGTGGGCAAGGGTGTCATCTTCGATACCGGTGGTCTCAACCTGAAACCGGGTTCCTCCATGGCGCTGATGAAAAAGGACATGGGCGGGGCGGCCAATGTGCTGGGCCTTGCGTCCATGATCATGGCGTCAAAGCTTCCTGTTCGCCTGCGCGTCATCGTTCCCTGTGTCGAAAACGCTGTTGCCGGAAACGCCTTCCGGCCGGGAGACATCCTGCCGAGCCGCAAGGGGCTGACTGTCGAAATCGGCAACACCGATGCCGAAGGTCGGTTGATCTTGGCCGATGCCCTGGCGCTTGCAGACGAGGAGAGCCCGGAAATCCTGATCGATATGGCAACGCTCACCGGTGCTGCCCGCGTTGCTCTGGGGCCGGATCTGCCGCCTTACTACACGGACGACGAGGAACTTGCCGAGGACATCGCGGTCATGGCCGAGGCTGCCGCCGACCCGCTGTGGCGCATGCCGCTGTGGCAGCCCTATCTGAAATATCTCGACAGCAAGGTTGCCGATATCAATCACATCAATACATCCGGTGCTGGATTCGCTGGCTCGATCACGGCGGCGCTGTTCCTGTCCCGCTTTGTTGAGAACACCGGCAGCTGGGTTCACTTCGATATTTTCGGCTGGACCCCGATGGAAAAGCCCGGAAAACCGATGGGCGGGGAAGCCCAGGGCATTCGTGGTCTGTTCGATGTCCTCTCTGAGCGTTTTGCGGGCGCACAATAACGGCTCCGAAACGTTTTCGTGGTTCGATGGTCATGGAGATGGATGGGGGAAAAGGATGGGACCCTGTAACTCATGGCCGTCGAATTGCGCGCCTCGCAGGCGCTGAAACTGATGCACGAGGTCAATCTGGCGCTTGTTCGCGATAGCGAACAGGATCTTTCCGCGCGCCAGTTGACGATCCTGATGACAGTCTATCTGGAGCCGCCGCCGCATACGGTGCGCGGGTTGGCTGCCAAGTTGAATGTCACCAAACCTGCCATCACCCGGGCGCTTGACACTCTGGGCGGTATGCGGCTTTTGTCGCGCAAACGCGACGAAGCCGACAAACGCAATGTGATCATCACCCGCACGGTGGAAGGCGCGCTTTATCTGGAGCAGCTTGGCGATCTCGTGGTGGAAAAAGCCCGGGAACTGCCGCGCTGACAATCCAATCCAATTCGGGATCGACTATCGACCATGACCGAGACCTTCGACCGCCGCCGACATCCGGTCCGTGCCGACCTTGCCGCCATCGACTATGAAGGCCGGGCAGCCGCTAGCCGTTTCGCCGAGGGCGAGGTGTTTCAGGTCATTGCAGACCAGCTGCCGATCCGGCCTGAACCGCGCCCGGACAGGCCGATCGACACCGAAGCCCTCAGCGGCGAATGGGTGACGGTTTACGAGCAGACACCGGAAGGCTGGGCCTGGGGACAGCTCGACACGGACGGCTACGTCGGCTGGTTCTCCTCCGACGACCTTGGGCCGGTGAAGCCGGCAACCCACCGGGTGCGCGCCCTTCGGACCTACCGTTACCCGGTTGCCGACCTCAAGTTTCCGCCACAGGGGCTTCTGTCCATTGGCTCACTGGTCACGGTCATCGGTGAAACCGAAACGCGTGGGCTGACCTATGCGCTCCTCAGCGATGGTTCGGCGGTTGTTGCCAAACATCTTGTGCCGCTGGACGCCGTTGAGGATGACTGGGTGGCTGTCGCCGAAGAATTGATCGGCACGCCCTACCGCTGGGGTGGACGCTCGAGCCTGGGTCTCGATTGTTCGGCGCTGGTGCAACTTGCGGCGCAGACAGGCGGACACGACCTGCCGCGCGACAGCGACATGCAGGAAGCGGAAGCAGGCGAAGCCGTTCCGCATGATGATCCGGCTGCATTGAAGCGTGGTGATCTGCTGTTCTGGAAGGGCCATGTCGGCATCATCGCGGGCGAGAACCGCCTTTTGCACGCAAACGGCTACACGATGACCGTCGCCTATGAGCCACTGGACAAGGCAATTGATCGCATCGCGGCAACGGAATGGGGCGCGATCACGAAGGCGCGGCGCCTGCCAGAGTTGTAAGTGGACTGAAGGTGGCTGTGCCCCGGGCATTCAAGTGCTCGCCCGGGGTCTTGTCGGTTGTGATTTTGCGTTTGTCTAATCTGCGCGATTACCTCAGCCGGGGAACGTCTGGACGCCAATGGATTCGAGTGCGCCGGACTTCGGGTTCTTGACCAGGCAAAGCTGGCTTTCAGTTCCCTGAATGAAGCAGACCATGGGACGCTCTTCCTGGCGGGCCCGCTCATATGTCTCCCGTGTCACGCCTTCTTCTGCATAAAACGGAAATTCGCCGGCCTGCGGGCCTTCAGCGCCTTCCGGCCAGGCCGGCAGCTTGGCGGATGTCGCGACATCGACGTAGCCGCTGATCCAGTCCAGCAGGGCTGCCTGCATGTCGGTGAGGGTTTCGATGCCGTAAAAACCGAACAGGTCGTTCTGATCAAAGGTAGCCTGATATTCAATGCCACCGGACTGATTGAAGACCGCGAGCGAGACTTCCGCAGACCCGCATTCGCCCTGTGCATCGGCTTCAACCGAATAGGTGTCCAGCCAGACCGCTTCGACGGACTGCGAGCACTCTTCCGCCGCTGCATTCTGGCTCAGCGGGAGCGCGAGCCCCCCAAGCATCACGCCGGTGATCGCGATGTTAAGTGTCTTGGAAAAAAGGAAATTCCGGAACGACATACCTGCCTCCAAATCGACTCGGATCGAGCCGGCCGGACTGTAGACCCGGGGTGGAACAGCAGCAACAGATTTGCTGCGTCACCCCTTCGGTGTCATCGCCAGCTGGGGTTCGGCACTGGAAGTGTCTTTTGCAACGCTTTCGAGTTCTCCCAGCTCGAGATCCTCGATCCGGCGGCTGCGCTTGGAGATCTTGTCGGAGGAAATCAGGATCTGGTCGATATCCTTGTTCGCCTGTGCGAAATGGGCCTGAAGTTTGCCGACGCGATCGTTCAACCGACTGACATCGGCGACCAGGTGGCCGACTTCGGCCTGGATCAGATGGGCCTGCTCGCGCATCTTTGCATCGCGCAGCACCGACTGGATCACCTGGATCGACAGCATCAGCAGCGACGGCGAGACGATCACCACCCGGGTGCGGTGCGCCTTCTGGATCAGATCCTCGAAGCTCTCGTTGAGTTCTGCAAACACGCTTTCTGATGGCACGAACAGGAACGCGGTATCCTGCGTCTCGCCGGGCAGAAGGTATTTCTCGCCGATGTCCTGAATGTGTTTGGTGAAGTCGCGGCGGAACTGGGCCTGGGCATATTTAAGCTGGTCGTCGGTTTCCGCATTGCGCAGCAGGTTGAAGGCTTCCAGCGGAAACTTGGCGTCGATGGCCAGGGGCGGTGCACCGTTCGGCATGTGGATCAGGCAGTCCGGGCGGCTGTTGTTCGACAGCGTTGCCTGGAAGGAATAGGTGCTGGGCGCCATCTGGTCCTGGACAATCGCCTCCATCCGGCCCTGGCCGAAGGCGCCGCGGGTCTGCTTGTTGGACAGGATAGCCTGCAACTGGCCAACCTGGCCGGAGAGATCGGTAATCGTGCGCTGCGCCCGGTCGATCACCGCCAGCCGCTCGTGCAGGTGCCTGAGGCCGTCCTGCGTGCGCTTGCTGGTATCGGCCATCGAAAGGTTCAGCTTGTGGCCCATGCCGTCCAGGCGCTCGTTGACGGCGCGCATCATGTCGGACTGCCGCGAGCCGAACACTTCCGCCATGGTCTGCATGCGGCCGGTCATTTCCCCCTGAGATTTCAGAAGTTGCGAGAGATGGCTTTCCAGCTCGTGAATGCGCTCGCCGGCCACCGCGTCCGATTCGGCACGCAAACGGATCTCCCGCATGGTCTTCAGGACCAGCCAGACAATCAGCGCCAGAAGAAACAGGCCGCCGGCGATGGCAGCTTCCAGAACCGTCACCGGACGGCCACTCAAATCGAACAGGATCTCATTCATGAAACAAACATAGAACGATTCGGGGCGAAGGCCCATCCGCGCAGCAGGAGAGGGCTGTGGTCTTTTACCAGGTAGCCGGTCCGGCCGAAGGCGTTGAAAACGGGAGGCTGCCGCGCTATTTCCGCGTTGACCGGAGCGCTCCGATTTCTTATGTCAGGCGCATGACAATACGCCCGATCATCACCATTCCCGATCCGGTCCTGCGCGAGGTGTGTGCACCTATCGTGACCGTTGACGACGACGTCCGCAAACTGGCCGACGATATGCTGGAAACCATGTACGATGCCCCCGGCATCGGACTTGCCGCCAGCCAGATCGGGCTGTTGCAACGCATCTTCGTGCTGGACGTCGCCAAGGAAGACGCGCCGAAAGAGCCGATGGTGTTCATCAATCCGAAGATCGTCTGGTCGAGCGAGGACCTGTCCGTCTATCAGGAAGGTTGCCTGTCGATCCCTGATTACTACGAGGAGGTCGAGCGGCCTGCCGAAGTAACGGTCCAGTTTCTCAACCGGGAAGGCGCCGAACAGGAGATCAAGGCCGACGGGCTTCTGGCAACCTGTATTCAGCACGAGCTTGACCATCTCAACGGGAAGCTGTTCATTGACTACCTGTCGAAGCTGAAGCGCGAACGCGTTGTCAAGAAATTCACCAAGCAGGCAAAGCTGGCCGGAAAACTCTGATCCGCTGCTGCCTGGCTGAAACCGGGGGCGGCATAAATGGATCAGGTCCTGTTCCTGAAACTCTTCGCTGCGCTCTTTGCAATCATGAACCCGATTGCAAACCTGCCGGTGTTCTTGTCGCTCACCGCCGACAAGGGGCCGGGGTTTGAGCGCAAGGTTGCCCTGACGGTGCTGGTCGGCCTTGCCCTTGGCTCAGCATTCATCGGTCTCACGGGCGACACCATTCTCAAGGTCTTCGGCATCAGCCTGGATGCGTTTCGGCTTGCCGGTGGTTTCCTCATTCTCCTGATCGCGCTCAACCTCATCTCCGGTGAGAAGAGCAAGGCGCATCATGGGACGGACGAGGAACAGGAACATCATTCCGAACAGGACAATCCTGCAATCTATCCGCTGACCGTACCGATCCTGCTCGGACCGGGAACGATCTCGACCATGATTATCTACCGTGGCCAGGTCACGGATCTTTCCCACGAAATTGCATATATCGCTGCCATTGCCGCCTCCATCGCCGTACTCGTAGGCACATTCTTTGCCGCCCCCTTCCTGTCAAAGTTCCTCGGCCAGACCGCAACCAGCGTCATGAGCCGCCTGATGGGGATGATCCTGGCAGCCATTGCGATGGAAATGATGATCGGAAGCCTAAAGGTCCTGCTGCCAGGCCTGGCTTGAAGCGAGCTGACGCCACGCGGCAGGCCTGATCGATTTCGCACTTTCGGGAAGGAGTGGCACTGGTTGCAGGGGTGTCAAACAACGCACGCTGCCCCCTTGCAACACCCGCCGTGAGACGCAATAAGGGCGCAGATCTTCAAAACCCCTCAGGAGCCTCATGTCCTTACGCGTCATCTTCATGGGCACCCCGGATTTCTCGGTGCCGACCCTCATGGAAATCGTCGGCCAGGGCCACGACGTGGTCGCCTGCTATTCGCAGCCGCCGCGTCCTGCGGGACGGGGCATGGATCTGAAGAAATCGCCGGTTCACGAGGCCGCTGAATCTTTCGGTATTCCGGTGTTCACGCCGCAGAGCCTCAAAGGGTCAGAAGAGCAGGAGGCCTTTGCGGCCCTGAATGCAGATGTCGCGGTGGTAGTTGCCTACGGCCTTCTCCTGCCGAAACCGATCCTGGAAGCGCCGGAATACGGCTGTCTCAACCTTCATGCTTCCATGTTGCCACGCTGGCGCGGCGCAGCGCCCATCAACAGGGCGATCATGGCCGGTGACACGGAAACAGCCGTTCAGGTAATGCGCATGGAAGAGGGGCTCGATACCGGTGCCGTCTGCATGTCGGAAACCGTTGCCATCGGCGAGAACATGACGGCCGGTGACCTTCACGACAAGCTGTCTTCGCTCGGCGGGGATCTGATGGTTCGGGCGCTGGCGGCCTTGTCGCGCGGGGCGCTTGGAGACCAGACCCAGGCCGAGGAAGGTGTCACCTACGCGGCCAAGCTCTCCAAGCAGGAAACCCGGATCGACTGGTCGAAACCGGCTGCGGAGGTTCACAACCACATTCGCGGCCTGTCACCCTTTCCCGGTGCCTGGTGCGAAATGCCGCTCGGCGGCAAGATGGAACGGGTCAAGGTTCTGCGCAGCACGCTTGGCGAAGGCTCCGGCACGCCGGGATCCGTCCACACCGGTGGGGATGTGCCGGTGATTTCCTGCGGTACGGGTGCCGTACGTCTGGAACAGGTTCAACGGGCCGGCAAGAAGCCGATGAGCGGCGCGGAATTCCTGCGCGGAGCATCGCTTTCTGACGGCACGGTTCTGGACTAATCTGAGGTTCGAGGAGACCGACATGACCCAAGCCGCCGAAGCTGCCGGCCTTGCCATCAGAAACGTGACATCTGACGATGAAGCTTCCGTCAGAGAGCTGGTCACCGCTGCCTTTCCGTCAGACATGGAAGCCCGCCTCGTGCACACGCTGCGTCATTGCGGCGCTCTGGTGCTGGAACAGGTCGCGGTCGACGCTGACGGCCGGATCGTCGGACATATCGCCTATAGCCGTGTCACCCCGGCTGCCATCGGTCCGGGGCAGGGCATGCAGGTTGTCTGCCTTGCGCCTGTTTCCGTCTGGCCGGACCTGCAGAAGACGGGCATCGGTTCGGCGCTGATCAAGGCCTCTCTGGAAAGCCTGAAGGATCTGGGAGAAGACCTTGTTCTGGTGCTCGGCCCACCGTCCTATTATCCGCGCTTCGGTTTCGATCCCGTGCTGGCACGCAAGGTGCAAGGGCCTTATGCGGGCGATGCCTTCATGGCGCTTGCGCTGACGGAAGCCGGATCGCGGGACCTGCCAATCGAGGTGGCCTTCGCCACACCCTTTGAAGAATTCGAGTAATGCCCCGCTACAAACTGACGGTGGAATATGACGGCAGGCCGTTCAGCGGCTGGCAGCGCCAGGCGAACGCGCCGTCGGTCCAGGCGGTGATCGAACGTGCCGTCAAGGCATTCTCCGGTGAGGAGGTGACCATTGGCGGCGCCGGTCGCACAGACACCGGCGTCCACGCCACCGGGCAGGTCTGCCATGTGGATCTTTCGAAGGACTGGGACGCAAGAACGGTCATGGGGGCGCTGAATTTCCATTGCCAGCCCCATCCGGTGGTGATCCTGGATGCTGCGGAAATGCACGAAGGCTTCGACGCGCGCTTTTCCGCGATCCGCCGCTCCTACCGCTATCGCATTCAAAATCGGCTGCCGCCGCTCACCCACCAGCTTGGGCTTGCCTGGCATGTGAAGGTGCATCTCGATGCGGACGCCATGCACGCGGCCGCGCAGGAATTCGTCGGTCATCACGACTTCACCACCTTCCGCCATACGCGCTGCCAGGCAAAAAGCCCGGAAAAGACGCTGGAGGAATTCCGGGTCTACCGCGAGGGCGAGTTCGTCATTGCCGAATGCGCCTCACGGTCCTTCCTGCACAATCAGGTGCGCTCGATGGTCGGCTCCCTGCGTCTGGTCGGTGAGGGCAAATGGGGGCCGGGTGATGTCACCAGGGCCCTTCAAGCCCGCGACCGGAACGCCTGCGGCCCGGTGGCGCCGGCAGACGGGCTTTACCTGACCCGTGTCGACTACCGTTCCGCCGAAATGGACATCGAACTCAAGAAGGACTGGCAAGCCCGCAAAGCCGTGTTGGCGAACGGAGAAGGCGAAGAAGACGGCGACGCGTGAGAGGATCCCCTTGAGCCCGTCACAACGTCTCCTCAGGTATCTCCACGCACTTCTTGTAGAGATGCCAGGTCGTATGACCGAGGATCGGCAGGGACACGACAAGGCCAAGGAACGCCGGTGCCATCGAGACGATCAGAACCGCGGTCACGACAAAGGCCCAGCCGATCATCGGTACGGGCGATGTGAACACGGCGCGCACGCTGGTGATCATGGCGGTGATGAAGTCCCGATCTTCTTCCATCAGCAACGGGAAAGACACCACGGTCAGCGAGAACAGGATCAGCGACAGGATTGCACCCACCACGTGGCCAACGGCGAGGAACATCAGGCCTTCCGGGGTGGAGATGACCTGGGTCAGAAACTCGTCGAACGAGGCAAATGACCGGAAGCCGAGGAACAGCGCGAGCAGCAGGCGCACCTGGTACATCCACATGATCTGGATGAACAGAACCACGAAGGCCATCCAGGAAAGTTCCCGCCCCTTTTGGGCCCACATTGTGCCGAAGATGCGCGACCAGGAAAGCTCCTCGCCATTTTGGAGACGCCGGCTGACCTCGTAGAGGCCAACCGCAGCGAACGGCCCGATCAAGACGAAGCCGGCCGCTGCCGGATAGGACAGGTAACTCATGTTGAGGGCGGCCGCGCTCAAGACGACGAACAGGCCCCCAAGAGCGAAAAACGCGCCGATCGCCAGACCGTAGACCGGCGCCCTGCGGAAATCGGCCAGACCCGCAGCGAACGCGTCGATCACGTCGTTGACGGTAATCTTGTTGACCTTTGGCATGGGCCGCAATCCAGTTGTTGCGGATGCCCCGCTACCGTGCGGGGTTGACGTGTTGTCACTCATCAGGCGGCTTCCTCCCAAAAGCATATTGCCCGCCCGCCTCCCGCGGACAGGCAATCTTAGGCACGGAACGGTGTCCGGCTCAATCGGGAGAAGGGCTTATGCGCCGGTTAAATCCGACGTGAAGCGCGGGCAGACCTGCGTGTCGGGTTATCCGGTCGTGAAAATGGGGAGCAGGATCTTTGGGCCCATTATTCGAGACAGCCTGGAGGCTTCCTCAGGATGAGGCTGCGGTTTGCTGAAGCCTTTCTTGCCCGTATCGCCTCATCCTGAGGAGCCGCGATAGCGGCGTCTCGAAAGAGGGGCCACGAACGCTGTGCCCACCGCTCACACAGGCGAAGCGGCAGGCCGGTCTGTTGCAGGCGAAGCAAGGCAGGGCCTCACTCGGTAGCCGGCTTCTTGTCCATGTCGGCGGCCGCGGCAGCGGCTGCTGCTGTGACGGCTTCCTTCTGCTTGTCGTCCAGCTTCGCGGTGTCGGGAATGTTGACCCGCACCTCCTTGCGCGCGAACTGGATGCCGTTCTCCTCGAACGCCTGCTGAACGCGCTTGTAGATTTCCTTGCGGATGCCGAACTGCTTGCCGGGTTTGGTGGTGTACTTGCCGCGCACCACGATGCCGACGTCGTCGACATCGGCAACGCCCTGTCCCTTGAACGGGGCCAGAATGTCGTCCTTGAACTCTTCCATCTCCATGATTTCCTGGCCGATCCGCTTGAAGAGCTTGCGAACCTTCTCGACATCCGTGTCGAAAGGAACGGTGAACTTCAGCTTCATGATCACCCAGTCTCGGGACAGGTTGGTGAGCTTCGGGATTTCGCCATAGGGAACGATATGAACGGCACCACGTGTGCCGCGCAACTGCAGGGACCGGATCGAGATTTTCTCGATAGTGCCCTGTGTGCCGTCCGCATCGATGAATTCACCCAGACGGAAGGCATCGTCCATCAGGAAGAAGATGCCTGAAACCACGTCGCGCACCAGGGTCTGCGCCCCGAAGCCGACTGCCAGGCCAACGACACCGGCACCGGCCAGAAGCGGCGTGATGTTGATGCCCAGCTGGCTGAGGGCGAGCAGCGTGGTCAGGGTCAGGATCGTGATCTGCACAACGATGCGGATCAACGGCAGGATCGTTGCAAGTCGCGACTTTCCGGCCCCGCCCATCTCCGCGTCTTCATCTTCGTTAGAAGGCGGCGGCGAATCCTTGGCGAGCTGGTGGGCAACCCAGAGATTGGTGATTTCCCAGGCAAGGTAACCGGCGGCCAGAATAAGCAGGAAGATAACCGTATGCCGGGCGACCGAGGACCCGTCTTCCGCACCGAGCGCGAGCAGATTGAGACCATAGATCCTGCCGACCATCAGTACCAGGAAGGCAAGCAGGGCCACGCGGGAAATGCGTACGTAACTGTGCCGGGTCTGCATGTGGGCAGCTTCCGCAACCGGCCCTTCCCCGCGCATGGGCGGAACGATGTGGGAGACGATGCCGCGTACCATCGTGTCGAGAAACGGCGCGAACACTACCAACGCGATCACGGCGAGAGAGCGTCCCGCGGTCAGCGCCTCGATGCCCATGCTGGTTGTTATCTGAACCAGCAGCCAGTTGAAGGCGATGAAGGCAATCGAGAAGTAGGGCCAGAACCGGGCCATGCGTTCCAGGCCGCTGGTTGGCTGGTGCTCATCACCCAGAATGATGCTCGTCAGGCCATGACGGGCGTTCCAGATGACCATGGCGATCCAGAGATTGACGCCAAAGCCGATGAAGAAGCGGAAGGTTTCGGCAACATCTCCGTCGCCCGCCTCGATCATGATGTTACGCAGGAAGAACGTGACGCCAACAAAGGCGAAGAGGCTCGTGAAGCTGCGGTAAAGCGACTTGGCGGTGGTGTCGTCTGCGGTGACGAGGCGCAACTCGCTACGATGCGGCGCCAGGGCAAAACGCAGGAGAGCGGCGACGATGCGTGGCAGGAAAACGATCCAGTAAACTGCCTGAAAGGCAAAAGCTCTGGCAACAGGATCGAAAATCGCGATCTTGCCGACAGCGAAGGCGACGATTGCAAAAACGATCAGCCCGCCAAGATCAAGCGCGGCACGTGTGGAGACCAGTTTGACAGTTTCAAAGAGGCTGTGGGGCGCGTGGCTCTGGATTTTCTCCCGGCGGGAGGCGAATAGCCGGTTAACCAGGAACTCGGCGGCAAAACCGGCGGCCAGGATAAGTGCAATCGCACCGATGAAGATATGCACGGGTCCTGCGACCGTTCCCGCAATCAGCGCGCCGATACTGGAGAAAAGGCTGCTGAAGAGCTCCGGCACTGTTCGGAAACTGTTGGCAATCAGCGCACCGAATTGATCTGCTGCGGTTTGCACCTTCTCGATCAGTTCGACTTCCTCTGACGGAGGCGGGGTCTGCGCGCCCTTGGCTGCGGCACCTTGCTGCAGCAGGGTCATCAGATCGGTCAGCGCCTTCACCTGTTCCGGATCGAGATCGGAGACAAGCTTTTCCATGGCTTCGGGCTGAAGTTGCGACGGAAGGTTTTTTCCGGTGTCCTGTGCGTTGGCCGGCAGTGCCATAATGGACAAGAACGCCAGAAATACTGAGAATGCACAGGCAGTTAGTCTAGTCTTCCAGGCACCGGTCATCAGCGAGCCCCCTCGTCGGCAGTGAACCTTCAAAATTAGGATTGGCACGCCGAACGTGCAAAATCCATTAAAATTACCCAAGGTAATAGGGGTGCAAACTATACGACTGGCACAATTCGCATGATTACGCACTGGCCAAGGCCGGTGCGACTGTGTAACAGACCTTGATCCGGCCCGCGTATGCGTCTACCTCCTTGCCAGATCAATCGAACCTGAGCTGGATGGAATGACAACGCCCCCACAGAGCGCGAATACTGCCCCGGGGCCGATCTGGGCCCTTTTGAGCCCTATCGGTCGTATGGGCCGGGAACCCTATTGGCTGTGTTTCCTTGTCAGCTGGATCATCTTCGGAATTGCGCTTCGGATCTGGTGGCTTTCCTCCGCTGAAACACCGACGCCTGAATCGATGATTTCCGGCGACTACATCGGCACGAATCCGCTGTTTCCGGTTCTGTTCTTCGTTCTGCAATGGGTGGAACTGGCACTGGTCGTCAAGCGGCTGCAGGACATCGGTCAGAGCGGGTTCCTCGCGCTTTTGATCTTCGTTCCGATCCTGAATGTGATCATGCTGATCTTTCTCGGCGTTGTGCCCAGCCAGGGCCAGCCGAACCGCCATGGCCCGATGCCAAACAGCTACTGGCGCAAGCGCTGAACGCGCGTGAGCCTTGCATACGACTTAACCAAAGAGACTGTTTCATGCCCACTTCCGCCGTCGCAATCGCACAGGACCTGATCCGTTGCCCGTCCGTGACCCCTGCCGAAGGCGGAGCGCTGGCATCGCTGGAAGCGTTGCTCGGCAAGGCCGGGTTTGCCGTGTCGCGCGTCACGTTCCAGGACGAGGACACGCCGGACGTGGAGAACCTGTTTGCTTCCATCGGCAGCGGTGCACCGCATTTCGTCTTTGCAGGCCACACGGATGTGGTTCCGGCCGGTGCCGAGAGCGACTGGCGGCACGGCCCGTTTGAGGGGACCATCGACAACGGCATGCTGTTTGGCCGGGGCGCAGTCGACATGAAAGGCGGCATCGCGGCCTTTGCGGCAGCAGCGCTTGATTACGTTGCCGAAAAAGGCCCGGATTTTGGCGGCACGATTTCCTTTCTCATCACCGGCGACGAGGAAGGCCCGGCCGTCAACGGCACCGTCAAGCTGCTTCAGTGGGCCAGGGAACAAGGGCATGTGTTCGATGCCTGCATCGTCGGCGAGCCGACCAATCCGGATGTGCTCGGCGATGCCATCAAGGTCGGGCGGCGCGGATCGCTGTCCGGCACCATCACCGTCCGGGGTGTCCAGGGTCATGCCGCCTATCCACATCTGGCCGACAACCCGATCCCGGGCCTGATCCGCCTTCTGGCCGCGCTTGATGCGCTGGAACTGGACAAGGGTAACGAACGCTTTCAGCCGTCCAATCTGGAGATTGTCTCCGCTGATGTCGGTAATCCGGCCTTCAACGTCATTCCGGCGCGGGCAGAAGCCCGTTTCAACATTCGCTACAATGACGAATGGACGCTGGAGAGCCTCAAGGCCCGCATCACCGAGACGCTTGAAGCGGTAGACCTTGGAAACCTGGCGCTTGGGCTGGAGTTCAAGCGCGATGCCAGCGAATCCTTCCTGACTCGGGACGAGGTCCTGATCGAAGCCCTGAGCAAGGCTGTAGAAGCGGAAACCGGCCGGGTTCCGGAGCTTTCAACGGGCGGAGGAACATCCGACGCCCGCTTCATAAAGAACTACTGCCCCGTCGTGGAATTTGGCCTTGTCGGCCAGACGATGCACAAGGTGGACGAATGTGTCGCGGTTGAGGACCTTGACCGGCTGGCTGCAATCTACAAAAAATTCCTCTTCAGCTATTTTTCCGGAGCAGACGGGAATTGATCAGCAAGGTCGAAATTCGCGCGGCATTGGACGGGTCCTGGTTGCTTCTGCGCAACCGTCCGGAAGGAATGGCGTTTTTCGACCAGTCCATTCAGGGGTTCTGGCGTTCGTTCTCCGTCATCTTTCTGCTGGTGCCGGTCTATGTGGTCAGCTGCCTTGCGGAAAAGCGGCTCTTTTTCGCCGAGAACCTCTACCATCCCGATGCCTTTCCGAACGGTAGCTACTGGTTTGCCCAGTTCCTGGGAATGGGCGTGGACTGGCTGGCACTACCGTTGTTGCTGGCGTTGCTGGCAGCGCCGATAGGCATTTCGAACCGCTACGTGTCTTTCATTGTCGTACGCAACTGGACAAGCCTGCTCGCGTCGGTGCCGTATCTCTTTACCTACATCCTGTTTCTTCTGGACGTCATCTCGCCTGGCATCGTTGTCTTGTTGTCGCTGACCTGCCTCTTTGTCGTGATCTGGTATCGCTACCAGGTCGCCCGCATCGCGCTTCAGACAACCGTGAGCCTGACCATCGGCGTGGTCGTCCTTGATGTCTTGCTCACGCTCGTGATTTCCCAGGTGGTCGGGCTTTTGTGGGGCGCATGAAAAACCCCGCCGGGTTAGTGCGGGGCTTTCCGGATTTCCAGATGTCGGCGCGCTCGTGGCGCTCCGTGGTCTGCGTCAGTCGCGCAGAAGTTCGTTGATGCCGGTCTTGGAGCGGGTCTTTTCGTCAACCGTCTTCACGATTACGGCGCAGTAAAGGTTCGGAGCGGCTTCGCCGTTGCCCATTACGCTGGACGTCGGCATGGAGCCTGCGACAACCACGGAGTAGGGCGGTACTTCGCCGTAGGTGATCTCGCCGGTCATGCGGTTGACGATGCGGGTGGACTGGCCAATGAAGACACCCATGCCGAGCACGGAACCTTCACGCACGATGCAGCCTTCGACCACTTCGGAGCGTGCGCCGATAAAGCAATTGTCTTCGATGATCACCGGACCGGCCTGGAGCGGTTCCAGAACGCCGCCGATGCCGACGCCGCCGGACAGGTGCACGTTCTTGCCGATCTGGGCGCAGGAGCCGACGGTTGCCCATGTGTCGACCATTGTGCCTTCGTCAACAAAAGCACCGAGATTGACGAAGGACGGCATCAGGACCACGCCCTTGCCGATAAAGGCGGAGCGGCGAACAATGCAGTTCGGCACGGCGCGGAAACCGGCGTTTTCAAAATCCATGCCGCGCCAGCCGTCGAACTTGGACGGCACCTTGTCCCACCAGGTGGCGTCGCCGGGGCCGCCCTTGATGATGTCCATAGGGTTCAGGCGGAACGACAGCAGAACAGCCTTCTTGGCCCACTGGTTGACCGCCCAGTCGCCATCCTTCTTCTCCGCAACGCGCAGCTTGCCACGGTCGAGCAGGTTCAGAGTTTCCTCGACCGCGTCCCGGACTTCACCGGTGGTCGTGGTGTCGATGGCGGCACGGTCTTCAAAGGCGGCGTCGATGATCTTGGACAGGGAAGCGAGATCGTGGGTCATCAGGCAGATGGTCTCCGGGCGTTAACATTTCTGGCGCGGACCTAAGCCGCCCGGCAAGGTGCTGTCAAGCACGTGAGGGTCGGCAGATGTCCTCTAGCCGTCAAACAAGGCGCCATTCTCGGGGGATTGCTGGCTGGATTACATCTGTCGTCCAAGTCGATGAGTTGAGAAAAAATAAAATGTTGGTTGCGATCTCGGCAGTTTAAAGCGGCGACCAAATCGCTAGGGTGAAATCAATTCAACAAAATCGACAAGAGTACTTTCCGTGGAATTATGGATCCCGATCACCATTGCAGCAGCGTTCTGCCAGAACCTGCGCACGGCCCTCCAGAAACACCTGAAAGGTCAGCTTGGTACTACCGGGGCAACATTTGTGCGGTTCGGCTACGGCGTGCCTTTCGCGATCGCCTATGCCGCCGTGCTGCACGTCGTGTTCAAGTTCCCGCTGCCTGAACCGACACCAACGCTTTTGATTGCCGGGGCCCTGGGCGGTCTGGCGCAGATTCTCGGCACGTTTCTGCTGATCCACCTGTTCTCTTTCCGCAACTTTGCCGTCGGGACCGCCTATTCCAAGACGGAACCGATCCAGGCGGCGCTCTTTGGCTTCGTGGTTCTCGGCGAACACATTTCCCTGGCGGCTGGACTGTGCATTCTGGTCGGCGTCATCGGTGTGGTGGTCATTTCCTTGGCACGGGTTCCGTTGACACTGGCTGCCATCCGCACTTCGCTGGTCGGACGTCCGGCATTGATCGGCCTTGCCTCGGCTGCCTTTTTCGGAGCGTCCGCCGTCGCCTACCGCACGGCTTCGCTGTCGCTGGAAGGCACCGGGGTGCCGATGCAGGCCGCCTACGCGCTGGTTTATGCAACGGCTTTCCAGACAATCGTCATGGCAAGCTGGATGGTCCTGCGTGAACCCGACCAGTTGCGCGCCAGCCTTCGCGCCTGGCGAGCAGCCGTCTGGGTTGGCGCTTCCGGCGTGGCCGGGTCTGTGGGCTGGTTCACGGCAATGACGCTGCAAAATGTCGCCTATGTGCGCGCACTTGCCCAGGTCGAACTCGTGTTCACCTTTCTGGTGTCATGGCTGGTGTTCAAGGAAGCGATCGCCCGGTCCGAGATTTTCGGCTGCATGCTCATCGTTGCGGCGGTCGTGGGGGTTATCCTGCTGCGTTAGGGCGGCGGAGACCTTGAAGCAGCAAGGCTCAATTCCTTCAGTCAAACTGTAAAGTGACCTTTAGGCATTTGTTTCGTTTTTAAGGTTATTCTGAGATAAGCTCCAAGACTGCGGTGTCCTGATCGTCGGTCGTTGGAGATTTCTCGACCTAACGAGATGAGATGCCGAAGACATTTTTTTCCCGAATTGGAGCCAGTCATATTCTGACACGGCCCAGCCTGGCCAGCGTTGCGGCGATCGGCATTGCCCTTGCCGTCACACTTGCGGCCGGAATATTCGCGGAAGTTCAGAACCGGTCCGTGCATCTGCAGAGTGCGCGCGCGAATGTCGCCGAGCAACTCGGCATTGTCCGTGCCCGGCTGGAAGGCAACATCAACAGCAACCTGCAGCTTGTCCGGGGGCTTGTCGCGCTGATTGCGACACAGCCGGATATTGATCAGGACCAGTTCGGTCGTATTTCCAGCAGTCTCATCGGCGATCACTCGCAGCTTCGCAATGTCGCCGGCGCACCGGATCTTGTCGTCAGGCTGATGTATCCGATGGCCGGTAACGAAAAGGCCATCGGGCTCGACTATCGGAAAAACGAGCAGCAGCGCGATGCGGCCCTTCGGGCGGTGAATTCGGGCGAGATGGTGCTCGCCGGACCTGTCGATCTTTTGCAGGGCGGTCGGGGTTTTGTTGGGCGCTTCCCAGTGTTCACGGAAAATGAAGACGGCACAAAGCGCCTGTGGGGTCTGGTCGCCGCCGTCGTTGATGCCGACCGGCTTTACGCCGACAGTGGCCTGCTTGATCCTGCACTTCCCGTGGAAATCGCCATTATCGGCCGCGATGCCACGATGGCAGACAATACGGTCTTCTTCGGGGACAAAAAGATATTGGCCCAGAACCCGGTATTGTCCGAAGTGGTTCTACCAACCGGCCGCTGGCGGATCGCTGCGATCCCGCGAGGCGGTTGGTCCGCGATGCCAGACGATGCCTGGAAAGTCCGGTTGCTGATGCTGGCCGGAGGGCTGCTGGTTCTGTTGCCGATCTTCATCGCCGGACAGCTGTACGACCAGCGGCGCGGGCATATCCGCGAACTGAGACGCCGCCAGGTGCAGATGGAAGGTCTGTCTCAGCGCCTGAAGCTGGCCCTCGACACGTCCAAGATTGGCATCTGGGAACTGAACCTGGACACCGGTGTGCTGACCTGGGATAGCCGGATGCGGGAGCTTTATGACATCCCGGAGTGGCGCGACACGTCGCAATACGACGTCTGGTCCGAGTGCCTGCACCCGGAGGATCTGAAGCGCGCCGAAAAGGAATATTGGGACGCGATCGACACCGGCGGAACTTATCATTCCGACTTCCGTGTGATCCTTCAGGACGGCTCCACCCGCTGGATCCGGGCCATCGGCGCCGTTCACACCAACACTCGCGGCCAACGGTACATTCTGGGTGTCAACTGGGATGTTTCCCAGGACTTCCAGCTCAAGACCCGGTTGCTCAATGCCAAGCAGAATGCCGAAGACCGGAACCGCGAACTGGAGGATGCCCGTGCGCTGATGGAGCACCATTCGCTGCACGACAGTCTGACCGGCCTCCCGAACCGCCGGTTCCTGGACCGGCAGCTATTGGACGAGCAGGCCCCGCACAAGCCGACGGCGCTGCTGCATATCGATCTCGATCGCTTCAAGCATATCAACGACACGCTTGGCCACGCAGCCGGTGACTCGATGCTTACCCATGCCGCGTCGGTGCTGATGGAAAACGTCAGTTCCAGCGAGTTCGTGGCCCGCATCGGCGGTGACGAGTTCGTCATTGCCATCACCGAGCCGACCGACGAGAAAAGCCTGGCCGCCCTTGCTGAAAAGATCATCGAGCAGATGCGTCAGCCGGTGACTTTCGAAAATCATCAGTGTCGCTTCGGCGTGTCCATCGGCATCGCCATGGCCGACACGACCTTGAGCGACTACGGCCGGCACCTGCTGGTCGATGCGGACATCGCCCTCTACCGGGCCAAGAGCAACGGCCGCAACCGGTTCGAATTCTTCTCCGACACGCTGAAGTCGGAAATCGTCCGCAACAAGCAGGTTGCCGACGACATCCTGTGTGCGTTGGAGCGTCAGGAATTCCTGCCGTACTTCCAGCCGCAGTTCGATGCGAGAACGCTGGCGATCACCGGTGTCGAGGCACTGGCGCGCTGGAACCATCCCACCGAAGGCATCCTGACACCGGACGTGTTCCTGAAAACGGCCGACGAGCTCAATGTGGTGCCGCTGATCGACCGGATCATTCTGGAGCAGACCCTGTGGCAGTCCGCGCGCTGGAAAGCGGCCGGAATCCATATTCCGAAAATGTCGGTCAACGTGTCGGCTGGCAGGCTCAACGACGCAAACCTGATGCAGAGCCTCGACGGTCTTGCCTTCGAACCCGGTTCACTGTCGTTCGAACTTCTGGAATCCATCTTCCTGGACGACAAGAACGATCTTATCGCCGCCAATTTCGAACACCTGCGGGACATGGGCATCGACATCGAGATCGATGATTTCGGCACGGGCTATGCCTCCATCGTCAGCCTCATTCACCTGCGTCCGAAGCGGCTGAAGATCGATCGTCAGCTGGTCATCCCGATCACCCATTCGGAAGGCCAGCGCCGCCTGGTGGCATCGATCATCGAAATCGGACAGTCGCTCGGCATCAAGGTTGTCGCCGAAGGCGTGGAAACCATGGAGCATGCCAGGATCCTGCGTGATCTCGGCTGCGATGCTCTGCAGGGCTATGCCTTTGCGCCGGCGATGCCCTCGGACAGGCTGATCGAATTCGTTCGCGAGGAGCGCTGGCGCGAGGCGTCCTGAGACGCCCCGTCAGGGTTCATTCAAGGTCGCTCAAGTTACCACTCGGCGAGACTTCCGTCTTCATGACGCCATATCGGATTGCGCCAGCGGTGGCCTTCCTTGGCGCGCTCGACGACATAATCCTCGTTCACCTCGATACCGAGGCCTGGTCCCTGCGGGATGGCCGCAAAGCCATCCGCATAGGCGAAGACATCGGCATTGGTGATGTAGTCCAGCAGGTCGTTGGACTTGTTGTAATGGATGCCGAGGCTCTGTTCCTGAATGAAGGCATTGTAGGACACCGCATCGACCTGGAGACAGGCGGCAAGGGCGATGGGACCAAGCGGGCAATGAGGCGCGAGCGCAACATCGTAAGCCTCGGCCATCGCGGCGATCTTCCGGCATTCCGTGATCCCGCCCGCGTGTGACAGATCCGGCTGGATGATGTCCACATAGCCGTCGGACAAGACCGACTTGAAGTCCCAGCGGGAATAAAGCCTTTCGCCAAGGGCAATCGGCGTCGAGGTGTGATTGACGATATCGCGCAGGGCTTCCTTGTTTTCGGAAAGCACCGGTTCTTCAATGAACATCAGCTTGTAGGGATCAAGTTCCCGCGCCAGGACCTTGGCCATGGGCTTGTGCACCCGCCCGTGGAAGTCCACCGCAATGCCGATGTCCGGACCAACGGCCTCGCGCACGCTCGCGATCGCCTCCACAGCCTTGTCCAGCCGCGTGTTGCTGTCGACGATCTGAAGCTCGGCGCAACCGTTCATTTTCAGCGCCTTGAAGCCGCGCTCGACCACCTGCCTGGCGTTGTCTGCCAGCTCCGAAGGCCTGTCGCCACCAATCCAGGAATAGACCTTGATCCTGTCCCGGACCTGGCCGCCAAGCAGCGAGTGAACCGGCTGGCCGAGAGCCTTGCCCTTGATGTCCCACAAGGCCTGGTCGATGCCCGCAAGGGCGCTCATGTGTATCGCGCCGCCCCGGTAAAATCCGCCTCGATAAAGCACCGTCCAATGGTCTTCGATCAGGAAGGGATCCTTGCCGATGAGATAGTCGGCAAGTTCATGGACAGCCGCTTCCGTGGTCAGGGCACGGCCTTCGACCACGGGTTCGCCCCAGCCGGTGACGCCCTCGTCGGTTTCGATCTTCAGGAAAAGCCAGCGCGGCGGCACGATATAGGTCGTGAGTTTGGTGATCTTCATTATTTAAGCTTCCGGCAAAGGCGCGGTCATCGGGCGGCAGGCGAAGGGGTGGTCAGAGATCGACACGACCTGCAGCAGCCTGGGCCGCAGTCAGGTCATGCTCGGCCAGGTCAAGCATCCGGTTCGAGGCTTCCCGGGCCCGCGGTGCATCGCGCAGACGCAGGGCATCCACAAGTTCGCCATGCAGTTCGATGGCAAGGTCCCGGCTCTCCACCGCGGTGTTGGACGCATGCAGCGTATAATGCAGGGCCGTATGAATGGCACTGGAAAGACGCCGAAACACCTGATTGTGGCTGGCGGCCATAAGCACGCTATGGAAATCGACGTCCGCCTCGGTGAAGGCTTCAGGATCGGAACTTGAGTCGCGCATCCGCATCCAGGCCGCTTCCAGCGCCGCAATTTCCTGCAAGGTGGCGCGTTTGGCCGCAAATTCCGCTGCTGCCGGCTCAATCGTGCGCCGGGCTTCCAGGATGCATCCAAGCAGGTCGAACTCATGGATGAAGGGGCCGATCCAATCGAGCACTTCCCCATCCAGTATGTTCCAGTCCTCCCGGTCGGTCACCACGGTTCCCACACGTGGCTTCACCCGCAGCATGCCTTTGGATTCCAGAACCTTGATGGATTCGCGAATGACCGTGCGGCTGACACCATAGATTTCGCACAGGTCGTTTTCCCGCGGGAGCTGGGCGCCGACCGGATATTTTTCCGAGCAGATGTCTTCCGCCAGAGCAGCCGTCACATTCTTTCGCACGCGAGGGCGCTTGCCACTGTTCTGATCAGCGGTCGCCGTCTCCTCCCTCAACGTTTCCAATGGCCTGCTCCCTGTTTTCCGCGGAATGAGTTCCCGCATTTTTAGCGGATTTTTTGCTCTGCGCGAACTGCGCGTTTCGCTGTGCGTCATCGAATGTCGGGCAACCTTATCCGATACATCATACAAAGGCAATTGACTGGTATGATGATTCACAGTAGGTCTGTTGAAGCGCCCCGGGAGGCTGGGCGCCTCGAAATGAATTGGGAGGTTCTGCAATGCGTGTGTTGAAGAAAGCCGTTCTGACCGGAGTGATGGCCCTTGCCCTCGTCGGTTCTGCCCATGCCGCTGACGTGAAAATCGGTTTCGTCGTCAAGCAGCCGGAGGAGCCCTGGTTCCAGGACGAGTGGAAGTTTGCCCAGAAGGCTGCCGAGGAAAAAGGGTTCACCCTTGTTGAAATCGGCGCACCGGATGGAGAGAAGGTTCAGGCAGCAATCGATAACCTGGGTGCGCAAGGCGCGCAGGGCTTCATCATCTGCGTGCCGGATGTGAAGCTCGGACCGGGGATTGTAGCCAAAGCAGCCGCCAACGACCTGAAGCTGATGACCGTGGATGACCGACTTGTCGGCGCCGATGGCGAACCCATCGAAAGCGTGCCGCACATGGGCATTTCCGCGGTAAAGATCGGCGAGACCGTCGGTCAGTCCATTGCGGCCGAGATCGAGGCGCGCGGCTGGGACATGTCCGAAGTGGGCGCGATCCGCGTTTCCTACGACCAGCTTCCGACGGCCATCGACCGGGTCGAGGGCGCTATCGCAGCACTGACGGCTGCCGGCTTCCCCGCGGAAAACATCTATGACGCGCCCCAGGCCAAGACCGATACCGAAGCGGCCCTGAACGCAGCGACCACCGTGCTCAACCAGCACGCGGACGTGAAGAAGTGGATTGCCTTCGGCCTGAACGACGAAGCCGTTCTCGGCGCGGTGCGGGCCACGGAATCGGTTGGCATCCCGGCTGAGAATGTCATTGGAGTCGGCATCGGCGGCGCTGAATCGGCCATCAACGAGTTCAAGAAACCGAGCGCGACCGGTTTCTACGGTACGGTCATTATCTCGCCGAAGCGCCACGGTTATGAAACCGCGCTCAACATGTACGAGTGGATTGCCAACAACAAGGCACCGGAGCCGCTCATCCTGACGTCCGGCTCGCTGGCCCTGCGCGACACTTATGTGGACGTGCGCAAGGACCTGGGCATCGAGTGATCCGTCCCGACTGACACCTGATCCGGCGACCGGTCTTGCGGTCGCCGGGGAACTGTTGCGCGAGCGTCATGTCTTATCTGTCAGTACAAAACATATCCAAGAGCTACCCGGGTGTTCAGGCCCTGTCGAACATCTCCTTCTCGGTGGAGAAGGGAGCCGTACATGGGCTGATGGGCGAGAACGGTGCCGGCAAGTCCACCCTGATCCGGGTGCTTTCCGGCGACCAGTCCGCGGACAGCGGATCCATCTCCATCGACGGGATCGAGCAGAACTACGGGTCCGTGCGCGATGCCTTCGAGGCCGGAGTGATCGTGATCCACCAGGAACTTCAGCTCGTGCCGGAGCTGACAGTGGCGGAAAATCTCTGGCTGGGCCGATTTCCCAACCGGGGTGGCGTCCTCGAAGGCCGGCGATTGGTCGAGACCGTGCGCGACCGGCTTGAGGAGATCGGCGTCGATGTCGATCCCAATGCCAAGGTCGCTTCGCTGTCCATCGGTGCGCGCCAGATGGTGGAAATCGCCAAGGCCGTGATGATGGAGGCCCGGGTCATCGCACTGGACGAGCCGACGTCATCCCTGTCCTCCAGGGAAAGCGAGATCCTGTTCAAGCTGATCGCCCGGTTGAAGGCCAAGGGCACGGTGATCCTCTACGTGTCTCACCGGCTTGAGGAAATCTTCCACCTCTGCGACAGCCTGACGGTTTTGCGGGATGGCCGTCTTGCAGCCCATCACCCCGACATTGCCAATGTGACCCGCGACCAGATCATTGCCGAGATGGTCGGGCGTGAAATCGGCAACATCTGGGGCTGGCGTGAGCGGTCGTTCGGGCCGGTGCGGCTGGAAGTGTCCGGCATGTGCGGCGAAAAGCTTCCCGGACCGGCCGAATTCTCGGTTCGGCAGGGCGAAATCCTGGGCTTTTTCGGCCTGATTGGCGCCGGACGCAGCGAGTTGATGCGCCTTGTCTATGGTGCGGACACGCGGCGCGGTGGCGCGGTCTCCATCGACGGCAAGGAAGTACCGGCAGACAATCCGCGCGGTGCAATCAATGCAGGGCTCGTGTTGTGTCCGGAAGACCGGAAGCACGACGGCATCATCCAGGGGCGGTCCATCGAGGAAAACATAGCCATTTCCTCACGCAGGCACATGTCCTCCTTCGGCGTTCTCCAGCTTGGCAAGGAAGCAGCTCTTGCGGATCGCTTCATCGCCCGGCTCAAGGTGCGCACGCCATCGCGGAAGCAGGACATCGTCAATCTCTCCGGCGGCAACCAGCAGAAGGTCATCCTGGGCCGCTGGCTGTCGGAACAGGGTGTGAAGGTGCTGATTGTCGATGAGCCGACACGCGGGATCGACGTCGGTGCCAAGTCGGAGATCTACGACATCCTCTACGAGCTTGCGGAAGGCGGTATGGCCATTGTGGTCGTTTCCAGCGAGCTGCCTGAAGTGATGGGTATTTCCGACCGCATCATCGTCATGTGCGAAGGCCGCATGGTCGGCCAATTCGCGCGGGAAACCTTTGAAGAGCGCAGCATTCTGACCCTGGCCTTGCCGGACAGAAATGCTGCCCACACGGTGTGAACGGGACCGTTTCAGATGAATTCTCTCAAGAAAATTTTGCTCGGAGACCAGGGCCTGGTCGTCATCTTCGCGGTGGCCTTCGCAATCGTTTCCCTGACCGTTCCCAACTTCCTCACCGAGCGCAACATCCTCGGCCTGCTGCAGTCGGTGGTGACAATCGGCATTGTCGCCTGCACGATGATGTTCTGCCTGGCTTCGCGCGACTTCGACCTTTCGGTCGGATCGACGGTCGCATTCACCGGCATGATCGCCGTCATTGCTTCCAACATGACCGGCTCCATCGTTATGGGGCTCATCATAGCCTTGCTTAGCGGTGCGTTGGTGGGTGCGGTCAACGGCTTCGTCATCGCCTGTTTCCGCATCAACGCGCTGATCACAACCCTGGCCACCATGCAGATCGTCCGGGGACTGGCGCTGATTGTGTCCGACGGCCGGGCCGTCGGCATCAACGACCCCGGATTCTACCAGCTCGCCCTGTCCCGTTTCCTGGGCATCCCAACGCCGATCTGGGTCATGGGTGCACTTTTCATCGCTTTCGGCTTTCTGCTGAACCGCACGGTCTTCGGCAAGAACACGCTGGCGATTGGCGGTAATCCGGAAGCGGCCCGTCTTGCCGGGGTGAATGTGGTGTCCATGCGGATCTGGATCTTTGCCTTGCAGGGCCTGATCTGCGCTGTTGCAGGCATCATGCTTGCCTCGCGCATCACATCCGGCCAACCGAATGCAGCCACCGGCCTTGAACTCTCGGTGATTTCCGCCTGTGTCCTCGGCGGAGTCTCCCTGGCCGGTGGCCGCGCCGCCATGACGGGTGTCATTGTCGGCGTCATGATCATGGGCATTGCCGAAAATGTCATGAACCTCCTGAACATTCAGGCCTTCTACCAGTATGTCGTGCGTGGCCTGATCCTGCTCATCGCGGTTCTTCTCGACAACCTGCGCTCTTCCGCAAGCCGCTGATGTTTGCGGATGCCGCTCAGCAATGGACGCTCTCGCAAGGGGATCTGACGGTCACCGTCAGCCCAAGGGGCGGTTCCATCGTGCAGGCGGCATGGCGGGGCACGCCGATCCTTCTGCCTGCTGGCGGGCCGGAGGGGGCCGCGGCCTGTTTTCCTCTGGTGCCCTTCGGAAACCGGATCGCAGGCAATCGCTTCACCTTCCGGAGGGAGAGCTTCACACTTCAGCCCAACACCGACGAACCGCTTGTTCTGCATGGTGACGGCTGGTTGGATACCTGGGCTTTGGCAGGCAGGACCGGCAATGCGATTGAGCTGGACCTGGTCAGAAAGCAATCGTCCCGAAGCCCTTACGCCTTCCAGGCGCACCAGAAGGTTCATCTGGAAGAGAACCGCCTGTCCCTGAGCCTTCGCGTGACGAACCTTGGCAATAAGGCCCTGCCGTTCGGTATCGGGTTTCATCCGTTTTTCCGGCGAGCGCCCGACATGACCCTGCAGACGAGGGTGCGAGACATGTGGCGCGAGGGGGAGGGACATCTGCCGGATGGCTTGCAGGACATTTCGAAAGACCTCGATTTTTCGATGCCGCGTATTGTGCCGCCGCGCTGGATCAACAATGCCTTCGGTGGTTTTTCCGGCAAGGCCCGGCTGCACTGGCCGGATATGGAGCTCGCTCTTGATCTCAGCTGCGATCCGGTGTTCGACGTCATGATGATCTTTGCCCCGCAGGCACCTGCAGACTTTGTCTGTCTGGAACCCATGAGCCATCTGCCGAACGGTCACAATATGCCGGATCTCGGTGGCCTTAGCGTTCTGAAGCCGGGGGAGGAACTGGCGGGAACGATAAAGATGACATTTCTGCATGTGTCGGAGACCAGGGAGAAGAACAATGGCTGATCGGCTTTCAGGAAAGCGTATCCTGATCACTGGCGCCGCACAGGGCATTGGTCTTGCCATCGTCCGAGCCTGTCTCGGCGAAGGCGCGACCGTGGTTCTGATGGACCGGGACGCAGCACTTCTTGCCCGCAGTGTCGCGGATCTGGGTGGGGAAGGAGAGTATTTGATGGCTCTTGCCGGGGACATCACGAACACGGATGACGTTGCCGCTGTGGTCGTTCGCGCGCAGGAGACGATCGGTCCGTTGAACGCGCTCATCAACAATGCCGGGATAAATGTCTTCGACGAGCCTCTTTCGCTGAGCGACGAAGACTGGAACCGCTGCTTCGACGTCAACCTGAAGGGGGCGTGGAACTGCGCCCGCGCCGTGTTGCCGGGCCTGCTTGAGCAGGGTGGCGGGGTCATTCTCAACATTGCCTCCACGCATGCTTTCACCATCATCCCGCACACCTTTCCCTACCCGCTGGCCAAACACGCCCTGCTGGGGCTTACCAAGTCCCTTGCGCTGGAATATGCCGCACGGAATGTCCGGGTGAATGCCCTGGCGCCGGGCTATGTCCAGACCCAGAAGGTGGTCGATTACTGGAACAGTTTTCCCGATCCCGAGGCTGCCCGGCAGGCGACCTTGCGACTGCATCCGGGCGGGCGTATCGCCACGCCGGAAGAAATCGCCAGGGCGGCTGTCTTCATGATTTCCGACGAATGCCCCTTCATGAACGCCGCCTGCCTGACTGTCGATGGCGGTCTCAGCGTCCAGCAACACCCAGCCTGACGCGGTTATTTTTTCAATAAATCGGGCTTGACCCTGACACTAACGTCAAGCGGCTAACACCGGCTTGGCGCGCAATGCGCAGGTGTTAATTCAGGAAAGCAAGCCAAGATGAATGAACGGACAAACTGGCAGGGCAAGGTTGCCATCGTAACAGGCGGAAGCTCCGGAATTGGAGAGGCCACCGCGCTGGCATTGACCGGGCAGGGGGCGAATGTGGTCATCACGGGACGTGATGCGTCAAAGCTTGCCGGCGTTGCTGGCAAGAGCAATGCTATCGAGGCCGTACAAGCCGACAGCGCCGACCCGGCAGGTAGCCGGCGCGCTGTAGAGGCGGCACTGGGACGATGGGGCCGCCTGGACCTTGTCGTCAACAATGCGGGCGCGGGCAAACCGCTTCCCATCGAGGCCTATGATGCCGAAACGCTTTCGGAAATTTGTGCGGTGAATATCGTTGCGCCGTCCCTTCTGTTGAAGGAGGCCCAGTCGGCCTTGCGGGACAGCAAGGGGGCTGTCGTTAACATCGGAACGGCCGTCTCCCAGAATGCGGCGCCAGGCCTGGCGCATTATGCGGCCACCAAGGCGGCGCTTGAGCATCTGACACGATCCTGGGCCATCGAGCTTGCAGGTGACGGTGTACGGGTGAACGCCGTCTCTCCCGGTCCCGTCAAGAGCGGTGCTCTCACGGGCATGATGGGCCTGCCGCCGGAAGTCGCGCAAACCATCGAGGAAACAGAAGCAGCTCAGGTTCCGATGGGACGACGCGGACTGACCTCCGATCTTGTTCCATGGATCTTGCAGCTCGGCAGTTCCGCCAACGAGTGGCTCACCGCACAGGTGATCACGATTGACGGTGGCTGGTCGCTTCGGAGCCAGGCAGGCTGAGCATTTGTGACCAAGGGCAAATATGGGCATCCTCCCCTTGATGGGGAGGGAGCCCTTCGCCAATTGAAGGCCTGAAGCGAGCACTTCCGGAAAAACAGGGCTTGACCCTGACACTAGTGTCAAGGTGCTAGGGTCCACACCCTAGGCCGGTGTTGAAAGGGGTCGACATGCAGATCAAGGAAGCAGCCGAACGGCTTGGCATTACGGAACGGATGCTGCGCCACTATGAAAAGTCGGGCCTGATGGAAGCTCGCCGTTCGGAAAACGGCTATCGCAGCTATAGTGACGCGGATCTGCGCCGTGCCGCCCGGATCCGCGATTTCATTGCCACGGGTTTTTCAACGCGCGAAGTTCGTGCGATGGCCGCCTGCCTGTCGGACGAAGGGTCCGGGCCTTGCGAAGGCGGTATTCCGCAGCTTCTGAAAAAGCTTGAGCACATCGACCGGCTCAGCTCTGATCTTGAAGCGAAACGCTCAGCCATTCTCGACCGCCTGGCCGTGTTGGAAGAAGCTCTCTCGGTGAGCGCAGATGAGAAAGGTGGCGCCGGATCCGGGATGACCGCCCCTGTTCCAGGCCGGGGTTCTGGCACGCCCGGCATGGGCCGTGCCGACCTGGAGCCTCACGCAAGCGGTCGCTGACGGGCTGTCTTGCTGATTTTTTGACACGCGCCGCATCCCTGGCGAACTTCGCCATTGACACCAATCGATTTTCGTCACAAATTTCTGTCATGACAGAAATTACCGACAAAGCCGATCCTTCGGCGAAAGAGAAATTCATCCTCTATTGGGGGGACATGGGCAGCCAGTGGAGCGTCAACCGTTCGGTAGCGCAGATCCATGCATTGCTGTTCCTGAGCCCGGTGCCGATGAATGCGGAGCAGATTTCCGAGGAACTGGGCATTGCCCGGTCCAATGTTTCCAACTCCCTGAAGGAACTTGTCGGATGGCGGTTGATCCAGAGAGTGCCTGTCGCGGGGGATCGCCGGGAGCACTTCGTGGCCGAGACCGACGTCTGGGAAATGGCGCTGCTGATTGCGAAAGGTCGCAAGGAACGGGAGATCGATCCGGCGATCCGCGCCATCGATGTCTGTGTGCGCCAGGCGGAAAAGGAGAAGACGCTTGATCCCGTTGCACTGGAGCGAATGCAGGAGATGCACCAGTTTCTGACCACCGCCGATCGCTGGTCGGAGCAGATGCTGAGCGTGCCGAAGTCGAAACTCGCCAGCCTGATGAAGATGGGCGACAAGGTTCTCTCGCTGCTCAAGATCGGTGGCAAGAAGGGCTGACAGCTGGGGCGAGTCAGGTCTTCGCCTTACCTGGAAGCCTCCATGGAAGCGCCGGACTGCGACATAAGATCGGGTGAGAGATCAGCAGACCTGCCACCCGATTTCAGGTTCAAAATTTTTTACCAAGTAATTTCTCTTTATACAGAAATAACCGACATAACAGGAGGGATTGGAAATGCGAAACGCAAGCGCCACTCTGGAGCGGCCCGAAGCTGGCGACCGCCGTTTTCGCGATCTTCTGGGAGAAGCCGCCTGGCATGGCCTGCCAGCGGCCGTCCGCCGCCGGTTCGGCAAACGCCTGAGCGGCGGGGCAAGTGTCGTCTATCAAGGCCTGGTCGTGACCATGCGGATGAACCTTGCCGGAAGCATTCTGGCGCAGCTCGCGCGGCTTGTTGGCGGTCCACTCCCTTTTGACAGATCCTCTTTCAACCAGCCTGCCGTCGTCACCGTCACAGAAGATATTGCGAGCGATGGCCAGTTCTGGATCCGCCAATACGGGCGTAGCTCTGGCTTTCCCCAGGTGATCCACAGTTCCAAGCGGTTCGAGGGCCCGACCGGCATTGAGGAATATATCGGTGCGGGGATTGGCATGGCACTGCGGGTGAATGCCCTCACGGACGGCCTCAGTTTCGAAAGCGACCACTATTTTCTGCAGGCCGGACGGTGGCGGTTGCGGCTGCCCGCCTGGCTCCGGCCCGGAGCGTTGACGATCACACACCGGGACCTCGGCAAGGACCGTTTCCTGTTCACCCTTTCCCTCAAGAGCCGCGTCTTCGGTGAACTGGTTCACCAGGACGCACTCTTTCATGACATGGAGACTTGATCATGGATAATCCCGTTCTCTGGACGTTGATCTCCATCCAGATATTCATGGGCGCATTCGATACGCTCGTGCACCATGAAGGCAGCGAGCGCCTGGCTTGGCGTCCGTCGCAGAAAACCGAACTGCGGCTGCACGGTGTGCGCAATTTCTTCTACGCGGTGATCTTTCTCTGCTTCGGCTGGCTGGAGCCGCACGGGGTCTTCACCATGCTGTTGACGGCAATCCTTGTCGCCGAGGTGCTGATCACGCTTTGGGATTTTGTCGAGGAAGACATGACCCGAAAGCTGCCATGGACCGAGAGGATCAACCACACGCTGCTGGCCTTGAACTATGGTGCGATCCTGGTACTGGCCGCGCCAGTTCTGTGGCAATGGTCGTTCCTCCCCAGCGCGCTGGTGCCCGTCAGCTACGGCTGGTGGAGTGTGCTTTCCACGGTTTCGGCACTTGGTGTCGGGCTCTTCAGCGCGCGGGACCTGCTTGCGGCCGCGCGCAGCGACAGGCTTGCTGGTGCAGATCCGGCGGGACTGGTTACAGCCCTGCCGCCGCGCCGGCACATCCTCGTGACGGGCGGCACCGGGTTCATAGGTCAGCGGCTGGTGGAAGCGCTGGTGAGAGGCGGCCATTTCGTCACGGTTCTCACGCGAGACCTCCGCAAGGCGGATGACCTGGACCACCCTGTTCGTGTGATCACCAGTCTTGACCGGATCCACAATGCCGAGCGCTTCGATGCCATCGTCAACCTGGCCGGAGATCCGATCGCGAATGGCTTGTGGACGAGCCGCAAACGCGCCCGGATCATCGGCTCCCGTGTTCAAATGACCGAAGCATTGCGGGCGTTGGTCGAGCGCCTCGATACGAAACCGGCTTGCCTGATCAACGGCTCCGCCATCGGCTGGTACGGTCTGCGCGGTGACGAAACGCTGACCGAAGACGCAAACTTCGACCCTGCCTTCGTCCACGAAGTCTGCGAGCGCTGGGAACAGGCGGCACAAAAGCTGGAGCGGGACGGAGTGCGTGTCGTGCTCTTGCGGATCGGTCTCGTTCTCGGTGTCGAGGGCGGCATTCTGGCAAAGCTGCTGACGCCGTTTGAATTCGGTGGTGGCGGGGCGATGGGGTCTGGCCGCCAGTGGATGTCCTGGATCGAGCGGGACGACCTGGTCCGCATCATTGCCCGCACGGTGGCCGATGAAAATTTGTCCGGCCCCGTCAACGCTACGGCACCCGTGCCGGTTCGAAATGCGGAATTCACGAGGGCTCTGGCCAAGGCACTTCACCGCCCGGCATTCCTGCGCCTGCCTGCCTGGCTATTGTCGACGGCGCTCGGTGACATGGGCCGGGAAACGATGCTGGCCGGCCAGCGTGTGGTGCCGGCGAAACTGGTCGCCGCAGGTTTCAGGTTTCGCCACCCGGAACTTGCCCCGATGCTGCAGGTGATCACGGGCACGAAGACAGGCTCGGTTCGGGCTGAGGAACAAGAGGTCCAGTCATTGGCTTGAAAAGGCACTGCGTCTCCACCTTGACAAAGTTTCCATCGTCATCCCGGCCAAGCGAAGCGCAAGCCGGGATCGGAGAGCCACAGACAGTGCTGCATTGTCCTCTAATGGAAAGACCTTGGCTCTCCGATCCCGGATCTTCGCTGCGCTGCGTCCGGGATGACGAAGGAGAGGGCGAGGGAGAAAGTTGAGTGCCAACCTGCAGGCGAAGTGCGACTGAGAAGGAGACGATTTGCAGGCACATTCATTTGCCCCTCACTCAAATACAATTCACGTCAGAAGCGGACGCAATTCCGACTGGACCTTCAGGAGGGCAGGCAGGAACTCCGTTGTTGCCGTTTCCGGCGTGGCGGACGTGCTGCTGTAACCGACATTGAGCGCCGCAATGGTGTGGCCGTGGGAATTCAGCACCGGAACCGCGATGGAACACAGTCCTGGTTCGACCTCCTGATCGATCGTCGCGAACCCCTGGCTGCGGATATTGGCAAGTTCGGCCAGAATGGCGTCCACCCGGGTGAGGGTCTTTGGCGTCAGTGCCGTCAGGGTCATGGCCTCCAGCCTTGCCCGCGCCTCGCTCTCCGGCAGGGCGGCCAGCATGACGCGGCCCATGGAGGAGCAATGAGCGGGCAACCGTGAGCCCGGCATCAGCGCGATCGACATGACTTTCGTTCGGGCGGCCCGTGCTACATAGACGATCTCGTCACCGTCGAGGATCGACACCGACGAGCTTTCTCCGATCTGTTCCGACAGGCGGTCGAGCAGGGGTTGCACCACACGTGGCAAGGGCATGGTGGCAAGGCAGGCAGTTCCCAGCCGCAGCACCTGCGGCGTCAGGGTGAAATACTTGCCGTCCCAGTTTGCATACCCGAGATGGGCCAATGTCAGTAGGCACCGGCGGGAGGTTGCCCGGTCGAGACCGGATGCGTTCGAGACTTCGGAGATCGACTGGCGAGGACGGTCTGCGGTGAAGGTTTCTATAACCTGCAAGCCCTTGGCCAGGCCCCCCATGATGTCCCGCTCTGCAATCATTCGCCGGTCTCTTGCTGATGTTGATTTGTGCGATATGTAAACAAATGAAGCATATCGCACAAATCAATTGGACGAAAGACACTTGCCGTCGCTATCTCCATGGACACGACAAGGGGCGAATTCTGGCCGGCCTTGAGGTGTTGAAACCTTGTGCACTCATGGCGCACGCAGGAAGCTCTGGGCATTGCCCGAAAAGGAGACAAAGATGGACAAGACGGTTTCCGACCTTGCCACCGCCGTGGCGGGGATCGAGGACGGCATGACGGTGATGATCGGCGGCTTCGGCGGTTCCGGATCTCCCATCGAGCTGATCCATGCGCTGATCGACCGCTATCGCGAAACGGGGCATCCGAAGGACCTCGTCGTCATCAACAACAATGCCGGCAACGGCCATGTCGGCCTGGCCGCGCTCATCGAGGCGGGCATGGTCCGCAAGCTGATCTGTTCTTTCCCGCGCTCTGCCGATCCGGTGGTCTTTACCGAGATGTACCTTGCAGGCGGCATCGAGCTGGAGCTGGTGCCCCAGGGCACGCTCGCGGAGCGAATCCGTGCGGGCGGTGCGGGTATTCCCGCCTTCTACACACCGTCGTCCTACGGAACGGATCTGGCAAAGGACAAGCCCGTCGGCGAATTCGACGGCCGCATGTACGTGCAGGAGCGCTGGCTGAAGGCGGATGTCGCGCTGGTGAAAGCCGAAACAGCGGATACCTTTGGCAACCTGACCTATCGCATGGCAGCCCGTAACTTCAATCCGCTGATGTGCATGGCCGCGGCAGAGGCCATCGTGCAGGCAAGCCGGATCGTCGAAGCGGGCGGGATCGACCCCGAAGTCGTCGTCACGCCGGGTATCTTCGTTCAAAAGATCGTTGAGGTGGCAAATCCGCTGCAGGAAGAAGACCTCAACCGCGCCAATGCCGCCTATCCGCTGGAGGCCTGAGATGGAAAAGCTTTCAAACAACCAGATTGCCTGGCGTGCGGCACAGGATATTGCCGACGGCGCCTATGTGAACCTCGGCATCGGCTTCCCGGAAAAGGTCGCCCAGTTCCAGCCGGAGGGACGCGAGGCGATCTTTCACACCGAGAACGGACTTCTGGGTTTCGGCCAGGCCCCGGAGCCTGGTTCGGAGGACTGGGACCTGATCAACGCCGGCAAGAAAGCCGTCACGCTGAAGCCGGGCGCGGCCTTTTTCCACCATGCCGACAGCTTCGCGATGGTGCGCGGCGGTCATCTGGATGTGGCCATTCTGGGCGCTTATGAAATTGCCGAAAACGGCGACCTCGCCAACTGGTCGACCGGCCCCAAGGGTGTGCCTGCAGTCGGCGGGGCGATGGATCTCGTGCATGGTGCCAAGCGGGTTGCCGTCATCACCGACCACGTCACCAAGAACGGCCAGCCGAAACTGGTCAAGCGCTGTTCGCTGCCGCTCACCGGTGTCGGCTGCGTGACTCGCGTCTATACCAGCCTTGCGGTGATCGATATCGAGAACGGCCGCTTCGTGCTGCGTGAAAAACTGCCCGGCCTGTCGCTTGAAGATCTTCAGGCGGTGACCGGTGCTGAGCTTCTTGTTCCCGGCGCTGTCGCCGATCTTGTTGTTCCCGAGGTGTGAAATGGCTGAAGCCTTTATCTGCGACTATATCCGTACGCCCATCGGCCGCTTCGGCGGGGCGCTGTCCTCCGTCCGCGCCGATGACCTTGGCGCCATTCCGCTGAAAGCGCTGATGGAGCGTAATCAGGACATGGACTGGGCGGCGGTCGAGGAAGTCTTTTTCGGCTGCGCCAACCAGGCTGGTGAAGACAACCGCAACGTGGCGCGCATGAGCCTGCTGCTTGCCGGGCTGCCGGAAACCGTGCCCGGCACCACGTTGAACCGCCTGTGCGGTTCGGGCATGGATGCGGTCATCAGTGCGGCCCGGGCCATCAAGGCGGGTGAAATGGAGCTGGCGATTGCCGGCGGCGTGGAATCCATGTCCCGCGCTCCCTTCGTCATGCCCAAGGCGGAAACAGCGTTTTCACGCCAGAACGAGATTTTCGACACCACCATCGGCTGGCGTTTCGTCAACCCGCTGATGAAGAAGCAATACGGCATCGATTCCATGCCCGAAACCGGCGAGAATGTTGCCGAAGATTATGCCGTCTCCCGCGAGGACCAAGACGCCTTTGCTCTGCGCTCGCAAGAAAAGGCGGCGGCAGCACAGGAAAACGGACGTCTGGCACGGGAAATCACGCCGGTGACCATCCCCCAGCGCAAGGGCGATCCGATTGTCGTCGACAGGGACGAACATCCGCGTGCAACCTCGCTGGAAGCTCTGGCCAAACTGCGGGCACCCTTCCGCGAAGGCGGCAGCGTCACCGCGGGCAACGCGTCCGGCGTCAATGACGGTGCGGCAGCCCTGATCGTTGCGTCCGAGGCAGCGATCCGCAAGTACGGTCTGACGCCGATCGCCCGCATTTCCGGCGGTGCGACTGCAGGTGTCGAACCGCGCATCATGGGCATCGGCCCGGCACCGGCAACCAAAAAGCTGTGCGAACGGCTTGGCATCAAGCCGACTGATTTCGATGTTGTCGAACTCAACGAAGCCTTCGCAAGCCAGGGCATTGCCGTCCTGCGCCAGCTCGGAATTGCCGAGGATGCACCCCACGTCAATCCGAACGGCGGCGCCATCGCACTCGGGCACCCGCTCGGCATGTCAGGCGCACGCATTGCCGGCACGGCCGCTCTGGAGCTGCAGCAGCGCGGCGAAAAGCGCGCTCTTGCAACCATGTGCATCGGTGTCGGCCAGGGTATCGCGATCGCGCTCGAAGGCGTCTGATCGTCGGTCGGCAATTGTCAGGTGGAACGGCCGGGCATCACGTCCGGCCGTTTCGCTATCTGCTCCTCAAGGATTGAGGACGATCACCTTGGTCTGACCGCCATTGCAGGTGTAGCAGCAGTTGGAACAGCGATTGCGGTTCTTGTAGCCCACGCCCCAGTAGAGATTGTTGCGATTTCGCACCCAGGCGCCATAGCAGACCTTTTCGCCGCGCTGGCAGGATATGTTGATCGTCTTCGTCGAAAAGTCGTCGAGCACGTAGATCTTCTTGTTGCCCGGCCAGACGTGTCCGCGGCGGGTATCGGAATAGAGTTCCACATCGACAATGTTCGGATGTTTGCTTTCGAACCGCCAGTGCAGTGTTTCCGCTGATGCCGGCAAGGCAGCGGCGGCAAAATAAACAAATGAGAACGCCAACAAGACGGCGCTCAAAAGCCCCTTACGCATAATACTTCCCCCAAAGTATCCCCATGAAAAGCTGCGTCAGACCATCGTGCTGAATGGATATCTGGCAGCTCGCGCAAATAATGGGGCCTTTTTGAAGAAGATGGCAAGCAGGTGTTGCCAATTGCAGTGTTCAGACAGTGGTTTGCAGCCAGTCCCGGAAGGCGGCCACGGGGCGGGTCAAGGTGCGGGCGGGCGAGCGCACAAACCAGTATCCGGTCTCCAGTTCAACCAGTTTCCAGTCCGGCATGATCAGGTGTCCTGCCTCCAGTTCCTGGGAGACGAAGCGTCTGTCGATCACGATCGCGCCCATGCCTGCTATGGCAGCCTGGATGGCAAGATCCCGGCTCTGCAGCACGGTTCCCGATTTCGTGTCGGAATGGCTGAGCCCGGCCTCCTCCAGCCAACGCACCCAGTCGCCACGCCGCGAGGCGCTGTGCAGAAGCCTGAGGCCGCTCAGAACGGATGTGTCGGTGGCATCCTTGCCACGCAGCAGACCGGGTGCCAGGGCCACCGCCAGGTGTTCCTTCCACAAGAGGTGGCTCTCGACACTCGGCCAGTTGCCGGTGCCCAGCCGTATGGCGCAATCGTAGTTTTCGCGATCGAGATCAACCATGCGAGTGGAGGCGGACAACAGCAGTTCCACATCCGGCTGGCTCGCCTGGAAATCCGGCAAGCGGGGGATCAGCCAGCGGGTGGCAAAGGTCGAGACGGTGCTGATCCTCAGCTCCGTCCGGCCGCGCCGACGGAAGCTGTCGACAGCCTCTTCGATGCGGTCGAAGGCATCGCCCATGCTCAGGGCCAGGCGCTGTCCTTCTTCTGTCAGGGTGAGCCCACGCCCATCCCGGTTGACCAGCGTCGCACCAAGCTCGTTTTCCAGCTTGCGCATCAGGTGGGACAGCGCCGAAGGCGAAACCCCGAGCTTTTCGGCCGCAAGCGACGCACGCCCGTGGCGGGCCAGCAGGGAAAAGGCATGTAGCGCACGCAGGGACGCCATGGTCGATCTCCGGAAAGTTGAATATTCTTCAATAATGAACCCCGGAGACCCTGTCGAGATCGGTCAGGCATTTTCGGCGGAACTTTCCCTTTTCGGCCTGTTCACAAGGGTGACCAGTACAAAGGAAATGATCATCAGAAGCACCCATGCATTCAACTTTGCGATTGAAACCAGTGTCCATGCATCGGCCTGGTCGGGATACTGCCAGGCGCGGGCGAAAGTGCCGATATTCTCCGCAATCCAGATGAACAGGGCGACCAGAAAAAAGCCCAGCACCAGCGGCATCTTGTGCCTGTAGCGGAACACCGAATAATGTACCCAGGTTCGTCCAAAGAGCAAAAACAAGAAGACGAAAAGGCCAAGCCGCAGGTCGATGATGAAATGGTGGCTGAAGAAATTCACGTAGATCGCGAGCGCGAACAGCCATGTGGTCCACAACGGCGGATAACCGCTATAGGCGAAGTGGAAGATCCGGGAAACGCGGGCGAGATAGCTGCCGACGGAGGCATACATGAACCCGGTGAACAGGGGCACGTCACCGATGCGGAACAGGCTTTCCTCCGGATAGACCCAGGACCCGGCGGAGGTCTTGAAAATCTCCATGACCGTGCCGACCACATGAAAGATCAGGATGATCCTGGCTTCGTCCAGCGTTTCCAGACGCGTGGCCAGCATTGCTATCTGAAGACCGAGGGCCGCGAGAAACAGGAAGTCGTAGCGACTGAGTGCGGCGTCTTCCGGATAGACGAACCGCGTCAGAAGGATGATTGCGAGCAACAGGCCGCCGAAGATGCAGGCATAGGTCTGCTTCAGGCCGAAGGCGAGAAACTCCGTCGCCGCCAGACCGAACAGGCCCTTGCCGAAGACCGGACGCAGCCTGTGCAGGAGGTGATTGATGAGCCTTTCCGTTCCGGAGCCTGGACGGGAGGGGGCTTGTAGAGGTTGGACGAT
The DNA here is from genome assembly GCF_009363335.1 of Labrenzia sp. THAF191a. Lineage (GTDB taxonomy): Bacteria > Pseudomonadota > Alphaproteobacteria > Rhizobiales > Stappiaceae > Roseibium > Roseibium algicola. The sequence goes on along the minus strand of NZ_CP045333.1, from coordinate 421,468 downwards.
CCCGGTGGGTAACATGTAACGCCTCAGCTGAAGATACCGGCCGGTCCGCAAGGGGCCGGCAGGTCTTCTATGCATCTGGCGATGTGCAGGAACTGTGCAGTGCCTTCACAGTTTTCTGCAATATTGCGGGCTGACCTGCGGTCGGGCGCTAGCTGATGGCGCCGAGCACGGCCTTCAGGAAACCGGTCAGTTCATCGGTGACGAAATCCACATGCGGATAGGGTTCGCCTTCCATGTCCCAGGTTTCCTGGAACACGTCCCGCGTGCCGGTCGGCAGGATCAACGTCGTGCACATGCCAAGCGCATGCGGCACGCTCAGGTTCTTGGCCAGGTCCTCAAACATGGCAGCACGTGCCGGCGCGACGCCGGTATGTGCCAGGAAACGTTCGTAGGTGACCTTGTTGGGCTTGGGCACAAGATCCGCCGAGACGATGTCGAAGATATCCTCGAAATGATCCGCGATGCCGAGCGCAGCCGCCGTGCGTTCCGCATGTGGGCGGTCGCCGTTGGTGAAGATGAACTTCCGGCCCGGCAAGGCCTCGATCGCGGCTGCAAGGTCCGGATCGGGTTTCAGGGTCGAGTAGTCGATATCATGGACGAAACGCAGGTAGTCGTCCGGGTCGATGGCGTGGTTGGTCATCAGCCCGCGCAGGGTCGTGCCGAACTCGTGATAGAGTTCCTTCTGATGCGCCATCGCCTCATCGGGCGGCAGGTTCAGGATCTTCTGCACATAGCGCGAGATCTGCTCGTTGATCTGCGGGAAGAGGTCGCTCTCGTGCGGGTAGAGCGTATTGTCCAGATCGAAGACCCAGGCTTCGACGCCTTTGAAGATCCTCAGGTCGCGGCGATGAGCCTGCGGGCCCTCGTGGGGCAGGGGGCGTTTTCCTGTCACGGGCGGATCAACGTCCCTGCGCCGCCGTCGGTGAACAGTTCCAGCAGCACCGCGTGCGGTACCTTGCCGTTCAAGATGACAACGCCTTCAACGCCGCGGTCCAAAGCTTCGATACAGGTTTCGACCTTGGGGATCATGCCGCCGGAAATGGTGCCGTCGGCAATCAGCTCATGCGCCTTGGCAACGGTGAGCTGCTTGATCAGGTTGCCGTCCTTGTCCAGAACGCCGGGCACGTCCGTCAGGAACAGCAGCCGTTTGGCGTTGAGCGAGCCCGCAATGGCGCCGGCAGCGGTGTCGGCGTTGATGTTGTAGGTCTCGCCGTCTTCGCCCGGGGCGACCGGGGCGACAACCGGAATGATGTCTTCCTTGAGCACCAGCTTCAAAACGGTCGGGTCGACCTTGTCCGGTTCGCCGACGAAGCCGAGATCGAGAACGCTTTCGATGTTGCTGTCCGGATCAACCACGGTCCGGGTCAGCTTGCGGGCGGTCACCAGGTTGCCGTCCTTGCCGCACAGTCCGACCGCGCGGCCGCCTTCGGCATTGATCAGCTGGACGATTTCCTTGTTGATCGAACCGGCAAGAACCATCTCGACCACTTCGACGGTGGCCCTGTCGGTGACGCGCAGACCGCCCTTGAACTCGCTGACGATGTTCAGCCGCTGCAGCATCTTGCCGATCTGCGGCCCGCCGCCATGAACCACCACCGGATTGACCCCGGACTGGCGCAGCAGCGTGATGTCGCGTGCGAAGGCCTGGCCGAGTTCCGGATCACCCATGGCATGGCCGCCGTATTTCACGACAACGGTCTTGTTGTCGTAGCGCTGCATGTAAGGCAGGGCATGGGCAATGATGTTGGCGCGTGTGGCGGTGTCAGGCGTGGTCATGGAACGGAAATACTCACCGTGGCTGGGAAAACGTCTCGCGAAAGTCCCCTGCTATAGCCGGTTTGAAGTGGCTTCACAATCGGCGCAGGAGTGACGGGTCACTGGGTGGCCAGAAGAAACAGCTCCGCCCGCAGTTCGTCGACACCGCGGTTCTTTTCCGAGGACGTGGCCAGAATCTCCGGATGGGCGGCGACCCGCTTGCGCAGGATTGCCTTCGTGTCCTCGATGAGGCGAACGAGTTGCGGCGGTTTGATCTTGTCGGCTTTGGTCAGCACGACCTGATAGACGACGGCTGCCTTGTCGAGCAGTTCCATCGCTTCGAGATCGTTCTTCTTGATGCCGTGACGGCTGTCGATCAGAAGGATCACGCGGCGCAGGTTCGGCCGACCACGCAGATAGGAAAACACCAGCTGGGTCCAGGCTTCCACCAGTTCCTTGGGCGCCTGCGCATAGCCATATCCTGGCATGTCGACGATCGTCAGCGGCGTCTCGGGAGCAATGAAGAAGTTCAGCATCTGTGTCCGGCCCGGGGTTGCCGAAGTCCGGGCAAGGTCCTTGCGGCCGGTCAGCGCGTTGATCAGGCTGGACTTGCCGACGTTCGACCGCCCCGCAAAGGCGATCTCCGCTCCGGCCGCTTCTGGCAGGTTGGCCATGTCGGTGACGCTGGTGAGAAAATCCCACGGACGGCAGAACATCAGCCGGCCGGCTTCGAGGTCTTCATCGGAATATTTTTGTTCTTCGCTCATAAGCGCCTTCTACCCTGCCTGAAAGCAACCGTCACTAGTTTTGGCGTGCCGGTTCAAGCCTGCAACCCCGCAAGGCGCACCCTTATGAAAGGGACGCCTTGCAGGTCTTTTGGTCCGCACGGCCGGACCGTTCGGATCAGGCGCTGTTTCGTTTGGCATCACACTCACCGCCCAACCCTGTCGCTGCGGCCTCCAGGGCCTCGATATCCGCGCCGCGGATCGCATTGAGGTTCCGGGAGATCGTCTCGGCCGGCCAATCCCACCAGGCGATTTCAAGCAGCCGTTCGATAGTGGCTTCATCAAACCGGAGTTTTACCACCCGGGCAGGGTTGCCGACCACCACCGCATAGGGCGGGACGTCGGACGCGACCACCGCGTGCGCGCCGATGATTGCCCCGGAGCAGATGGTGACACCGGGCATCACCGTTGCATTGGTTCCGAACCAGACATCATGTCCGACAATGGTATCTCCCTTCAGGTGTTCGAAAATGGTCGCAGGATCGAAGCCCTGTTCCCAACCGTTATGGAAGATGTTGAAAGGGTAGGTCGAAAAACCCGTCATGGCATGGTTGGCACCACTCATGATGAACGTCGTTCCCTGCGCCAGCGCACAGAACTTCCCGATCTTCAGCCGGTCGCCGACAAAGTCGAAGTGATAGCGCACATTGCGGCTTTCAAACTCCGCTGCGTGGTTTTCATCGTTGTAATAGGTGAAGTCGCCCACTTCGATGGTAGGGCGGGTGATCACGTTTTTCAGGTAAACCGTGTGCGGTTCGCCGTTGAAGGGATAGAGCGTGTCGGGGGACGGGCCGTGCATGGGGCCTCCTTAAAAGCAAGAAAACAAGGGAAACTGGAAAACGCGTGTCGGACGCGGTTGACCTGCCGGTGAGCGGCTTCGCCTTGCGGATCAGGTCTTGCTTTATCGGATCATTGGTCCAGGCACTCCAAACGGGATCGGTTGAAAGACGCGAGAGCCTCGCGTCAAGGTGCCGGATAAAAACACGAGGTTCCGGCGCCGGTCAAGGTGGAACCTTTTAGGGCTTGTCTATTTGTCGCGGCAGCCTTCCAGCCAGACGTCGCCATTGTCCAGCGGTTTGCAACTGCCGGCAACCAGGCGTTCGATCCGCGCAACTCGGTCTTCAAGTTTCGGATCGTCTTTTCCAAGATGGTATGTGGACGGGGCGATAAGGACCGCGACAAGGGAGAGAAATTCCCTCTCGGAAAGCTCTGCCGGAGCTTTCCCGTAAATGGCATTGCTTGCCCTGAAGAACCCGGTCATCCAACCGTCGGGCCCATGGCCCATTTCCAGGGTGTCGAGCCAGAGAGCCAGAATTTCCTGCTTGGTAAGCTCATGTTCCAGCCCGATTGCGTAACCGGTCTGCCGGATCTTGGCGATACCGGGATGGAATGTTTCGAAACCGACGCGTTTGGCAAGCGATTGGGTAATTGTGGTGAGACCGCCTCCGGCACTGGAAAGATCCACGCCGGAATGGTCCACAAAGCCGGGATCCTCGACCTGCAGCAATTTCGCAAGTTGCCTCGGCCCGAGATCGACACCGCCTCGGCCGCCGGCAATCAGCCTGTCGGCGCGCGCGGACAGGCGAAAGGCATCGGCTCGGGCATCGAGATAACCGGCAAATCCGTAAACAAAAGGCGGCTGCAGTCAGAAGCAGGACGAGGGCGGAAAGGATTTTGAGTACGCGCAAGGGACACCTCCGGAAATATATCTCGAACCGTGTCGGGCAAAGCGGGCACTGTCATGATGGAAACGAGGCCTAAAGACGGCGCCTGCCTGCGTTTTTCACATCGGGCGCCGTGGGGAAGTCTGGCAGGCGACGACTTGAAAAGTCCCGCTTGAATGGGGTTCTTCTGGTCGGTCGAGAGCCGCGTCGAAAGTGGACCCGACAGGTGGCACCGGTTTCTGGAGTAGCGTTCAGGTGGGAATGCGAACCCGGGCGTCGACACGCCTTTCACCAAAAGCCCTGTCCTGCGGCATTTGGACTGCCCTCGGGTCGTCGAACAGGAATTCGGAGATTCTCGACATCAACCTGATGCGTGTGTGTCTGTTGCCTTCGTGAAATCCGATATCATTAAGCCCTCTCACATAGGCTTGGAATGTCGGGTCCGGGGCGTTGTCCTTCGGTGGCTTGAAATAGAGCTCACCTTGTCCGAACGCAGGCTGATAGCCGAAAAACGCCAGGCCAAGCAGTTCGCGCGCCAGCACACGCGGGTTCTGGAATGATGCTTTCCTGTTGGTTTGTCTGTCCGTGTACTGTCCGAAGGTCCAGAACATGCCGGCGTTCCGGTTCATGAACTCCTTCCAGTGGTTCTTTTGATAGTCCACGGTTCCCTTCACAAGGTGCTCTGCATTTCTCCGGTTGGTTACATGCGGCAGAATCTTCTGCAGTTTCGGGACCTCTTCGTCCAGCAAATCCTCGCCGCACTGGCGAAAAAGGCCGGCCTCAGCGGTTTCCAGCGTCAGACTGAAGGTCTTGTGGGCAGTGATCGCACCGATGATGAGTGCATCGTTTAGAAGAGGCGTCCACTTCTTTTCACTTAGGATGGCGCCTCCTGTGACGGGCACGGAAGGGATGATATTCTTGTCCGCGTCCGTGTGCGTGCCCTTGCCTTCGTTGCGGGCTCTTTGTTCCGTCTGGACATGCTTCCTGGTTACGTCTTCCTGGATGCCGCTGGCAGCCGTCACACCGAAGTTTGCGATCAGGTTTTTGCACATCCGGATACCGGTGCCGCCAAGCAAGGTGTATGGCAATCGGTTATTTGCGGCAGCCCTGTAGAGATTGTAAGCAGCCTGGCAAAACTGGTCCATTTTGTCCCGATCCTGCCAGTTGGACCAGCTTTGAACCCACGCGTTGTCGTCCCAGTATCGCTGCCAGTGAGGTTCAACCGCTGCTTTGAAGGCGTCGTAGTCTGCGTACATGTTCACGTTCTCCACGATGTGGCCATGCTTGCGGCCGCACAAAAGGGATCAGGCGCACGCTTTGCTGTGTGCCGGTTTCAGTTTCAGGTGTTGGTTGGCTGGCTTGTGTCACCGGGTATTGAGCAGGCGCTTTCGGCTGCGAGCACCCGGCCGCACAAGCTTTTGCGTCTCTGGCAGACAATTTGATGGAAGAGGGGCCAAATGGCCAGTGACGCCCGTCACTGCGCTCGCATGGGCCTTGAAGTGGTCAACGCTGGGTCTTGTCGAGAAATGGCGAACTCTTGCCGGTCATTTCCATGCCGAACATTCACTCGACAGGCGGAGCGGGACAAAGTCGGCAATGTCCTGCCGACGGAAGTCAGGGGGCGTCATAAGAACATCAAAAGGTTCGATGACCGGCCTCTCAATGAATAAGCCCCGCCGGTTGGCGGGGCTTATTGTTTTCAGGCAACTGCCAGAGGACTAACTCTTGTCGTCGGGAGCTGGCTTCTTGCGTTTGAAGAGCGCCCCCAGATTGTCCCAGAGCTCCACCTTGGCTCCCTGACGGCGCATGATCACATACTGCTGCGTCACGGACAGGGTGTTGTTCCATGCCCAGTAGATCACCAGACCGGCCGGGAAAGAGGCCAGCATGAAGGTGAAGATCACGGGCATCCAGGTGAAAATCATCTGCTGGGTCGGATCGGGCGGAGCCGGGTTCATCTTCATCTGGATGAACATGGTGATCCCCATGATCAGCGGCCAGACGCCCAGCATCAGCATCTGCGGCGGATCCCAGGGGATCAGGCCGAACAGGTTGAAGATGGTGGTCGGGTCCGGTGCCGAAAGATCCTGGATCCAGCCGAAGAACGGTGCGTGGCGCATTTCGATGGTGACGTACAGCACCTTGTAGAGTGCGAAGAACACCGGGATCTGCACCAGGATCGGCAGACAGCCGGCCAGCGGGTTGATCTTCTCTTTCTTGTAGAGCTCCATCAACGCCTGTTGCTGCTTCTGCCGGTCGTCGGAATATTTCTCCCGAATTTCCGTCATCTGCGGCTGCACGAGCTTCATCTTGCTCATGGAGACGTAGGACTTGTTGGCGAGCGGGAAGAAGATCAGCTTGACGATAACGGTGACGACCAGGATGGCGACACCGAAGTTGCCGAACAGGTGGAAGAACCAGTCGATCGCGAAGAACATCGGTTTGGTGAGGAAGTAGAACCAGCCCCAGTCGATGAGGAGTTCGAACCGTTCGATACCGAGCGCTTCCTCGTAACCGTCGAGAACCTTGGTTTCCTTGGCGCCGGCAAACAGATACGAGCTGCTTTCGCCGGTCGCACCGCCTGCAATGGTCACACCGTTGCCGAGATAGTCGGCCTGGAAGACGTCGGTGGTGGCGGAGTGGCTGAAGCCCGGCTGGAATTCCTGACCCGGGGTCGGGATGAGCGTCGCGGCCCAGTACTTGTCGGTGATGCCGAGCCAGCCCTGGTCGACCTTGGACGGCCGGATGGAGCCTTCTTCCATCAGATCGTCGTAATCGACTTCCTTGAGGCCGTCCGCGCCGAAGACGCCGAGCAGGCCTTCATGGAGAATGTAGATGCCGTTGGTTTCCGGCATGCCCTTGCGAGCGATCAGTCCGTAGGGATAAAGCGTTACCGCGTCGGCGCCGGTGTTTTCGACCGCCTGATTGACGGTGAACATGTAGTTGTCGTCGACAGAGAACGTCCGCTTGAAGATGAGGCCAGCACCATTGTCCCAGGACAGTGTCACGGGTGTCGACGGGGTCAGTGTCGTCTCGCCGTCGATGGACCAGATGGTATCTGGGCCGGGCAGGGCGATGTTCGAACCCGGATCGCCGACCCAGCCGTAATCAGCGTAGTAGGGCTTGGGGCTGCCGGACGGTGAGAACAGCACGATGGTCGGGCTGCTCTTGTCGACGGTCTCGTGATAGTCCTTCAGCCGGATATCGTCGAGGCGGCCGCCTTTCAGATTGAGCGACCCTTCAAGGCTGGGCGTATCGATGGTCACGCGCTGGGAAGCGGCAAGCGCAGTATCCCGGTTGGCAAAGGCGGCCTGTTGCCCGGCCGCCGGTGCCGCGGTGTTGGCGCCCTGCGAACCGGTCGGTTGCGGTGCATCCGGGTTTGTTGTGCCGGTCGCGGCCTTTTGAGCGGCCTCCTGCTGGGCCTGAAGTTCGGCCTGCTGGCGTTCCAACTGAGGCGCGGCAACGAAATATTGCCAGCCGAGCAGAACAATCAGGGACAGAACGATCGCGAGAATCGTGTTGCGGTTTTCAGAAATCAACTGGATTTACCCCTGTTTCCTGCGCTGTTTCGATTGGGCTGCGAGCCCTGCCGGCGCGGTTTTCCCCGTCCGCGCGGCGTTTGCGGATCCAGCACCTGGCTCAGGCCAGACTTAAGGTCTGCAACGATTTTTTCAAAGGGAAGAGTGAGTGCGCTGTCGCGAGCGACAAGCACGAAATCCGCCTTTTGCGGGATATCTTCGGGCGCAAGTTCGGCCACGGCGGCTCGAAGCCTCCGCTTTATGCGGCTGCGCATAACCGAATTGCCGGTTTTCTTGGTAACCGTGTAGCCAACCCGCGACGCGTCGTCGCTGTCGCGGTTCAAGCCCTGAACGACAAAAGCGCGCCGGCCCAGCCGGCCGCCTTTGGCGACCGCCAGGAATTCGGAGCGCTTTTTCAAATTGTCCATAGCGGCGGATTGGTGTTGGCAGTCGCCGCCAACCCGGCGCACTGCGGGCTGGTCGCCGATTAGGCGCTGAGGCTCTTGCGACCCTTCGCGCGGCGACGAGCAAGCACCTGACGACCATTCTTGGTGGCCATACGTGCGCGGAAGCCGTGGCGACGCTTGCGGACAAGACGGCTCGGTTGATACGTACGCTTCATTGTTCTTCCCCGCGCGGCTAAGAGCGCGGCCCTTGTTCATTTTTTAAATTCTTTGGAGGAAGCACCCGAAGCGCCATGAAGAGCGCGGCTTTTCCAGCCTTGGGTCCGAATGCATGTCCCGGTCGAGCGCGCTTATAAGGGCCATGCCGCCTCAAGTCAACTTTGCACGCCTAAGATTCTGCGTTTTCCTTTCGATCACGCACAGGTGAACCTGAAACGGGCAAGCGTCACTTATCAGTGAAGCACAGTTCTTTTTACGAGGTTTAAGGTACATCTGCCTATCAGAACAAAAAAGCAGGGCGCCCCTGCGACAAGAAGCGAGCTGATGGAAGAGTGGATGCTGGGTGACGAGGCCAACAGGATGACGCCGCCGAAGGACACGGGGCAGACCGGCGGAAAGACGCAGGAACGCACGGCAGCCGAAAGGCTCAGAAAGTGGCTTCCACTGGCGGTTCTCGCAGGCCTGATGGTGCTCGGATTCGCGCTTGGCCTGCACAAGCAGCTGACCTTGTCGAACCTCATCATGCAGCGGCAGGACCTTGCTGGCTATGTCGAGCAGAACCTGGTGCTCGCCATTCTCGCCTATGTGGCCATCTATACCGTGGCGGTCGCCCTGTCGTTTCCCGGGGCATCCTTGCTGACCATCGCGGGCGGTTTTCTGTTTGGCTGGGTAATTGGCGGTGTCGCAACGGTTCTGGGCGCGACGATCGGCGCCTGCGCCGTCTTTCTTGTTGCAAGATCCTCCTTCGGTGAGGTGCTCACCAATCGGGCCGGCCCCTTCCTTGCCCGTCTGGCCGAAGGGTTTCGCAAGGATGCGTTTCACTACCTCCTGTTCCTGCGGCTGACACCGGTATTCCCTTTCTGGCTGGTCAACATCGCCCCGGCAATCTTCAAGATGCCGTTGCCCTCCTACACGCTTGCAACGTTTGTCGGCATCATTCCGGGCACCTTTGCCTTCACCTTCATCGGTTCCGGCCTCGACAGTGTCATCGCGGCACAGGAAGCTGCCAACCCCGGCTGCGCGGCGTCCGGAACCTGTCAGATCGACGTTGCTGCCTTGGTAACACCACAGCTGCTGGCGGCGTTTTTTGCACTCGGAATCGCCAGCCTCATTCCGGTGATCTTGAAAAAAGTCCGCAATCGTTAAACTTTCCGCCAGTTTCCTGCCGAATCGGAGCCCGTCATGGCCAATTTGCTGACCCCGGACATTTGCGTGATTGGCGCAGGCTCCGCCGGCCTGTCCGTTGCCGCGGCCGCTGCGGCCTTTGGCGTCGAGGTGGTGCTGATCGAAAAGGGGCTCATGGGCGGCGATTGCCTCAACTACGGCTGTGTGCCCTCCAAGGCGCTTCTGGCCGCCGCCAGGGCCGCGCATACGCAGGAAGCTGCGAGCCGGTTCGGAGTGCATGGCGACAAGCCGAAAGTCGACTTTGCCGAAGCGAACGATCATGTCCGCAAGGTCATCGCCGCCATCGAGCCACATGATTCCCAGGAACGCTTCGAAGGCCTCGGCGTCACCGTCCTGCGCGAGACGGCAAGGTTCACCGGAACCGACGAGGTGTTGGCCGGTGCGTTCCGTATCAAGGCCCGGCGTTTTGTCATCGCAACGGGTTCCTCCGCTTTCGTTCCGCCCATACCGGGCCTCGAGGACGTTCCCTATCTGACCAACGAAACCCTGTTCCAGTTGCGCAATCGTCCGGAGCATCTGGCGATTATCGGCGGCGGGCCAATCGGTCTTGAAATGGCGCAGGCCCACCGGCGTCTTGGTTCGAAAGTCACCGTGTTCGAAGCGCAGAAGGCTCTTGGCAAGGACGATCCGGAACTGGCGGCTTTGGTGCTGGATACCCTGCGTGCCGAAGGCATAGACATTCTGGAAGAAACGGCTGTCGAAAAGGTTGGACGATCCGGTGCGGGACTGGCGATCAGTGCGAAGGAGGCGGATGGAAAGCCGGTGACGGTGGAGGCCTCTCATCTGCTTGTGGCGACCGGCCGTGCGCCCAACGTCGACGGTCTCGGCCTGGAAGAAGCTGGCATCGATCATGACCGGAAAGGCATTGCTGTCGACAAGGGTTTGCGAACGAGCAACCGGCGCGTCTATGCCATTGGCGACGTTGCCGGCGGTCTGCAGTTTACGCATGTCGCCGGCTATCAGGCAGGTCTTGCGATTCGCTCCATCCTGTTCCGGCTGCCGGTCTCCATGACCAGCGACATCGTGCCCTGGGTTACCTACACAACGCCGGAACTTGGTCATGTCGGCCTGAGCGAAGCCGAGGCCCGCTCGCGCTATGGCGACAAGGTCAAGGTGCTGACGGCGGACTATTCCGGCAATGACAGGGCCCAGGCAGAAGGCCTCACGAAGGGCCGCCTTAAGCTGATTGCCGGGCCGCGCGGCAGGCTGCTTGGCGCGGATATCGCGGGTGCCCAGGCAGGAGAGGTCATCAATCTTCTGTCGCTCGCCCTGTCGAAGAAGATGACCATGAAGGACCTTGCCGGGTTCATCGCGCCCTATCCGACACTGGGTGAACTCGTGCGCCGTGCGGCAATTTCTTACTATGCGGAAGCGCCCAAAAATGCTTGGCTGCGCAAAGTGATCGGTTTCCTGCGTCTGTTCGGGTGACCGCTGGTGCCGTCTGTTTTAGAGAAGCTGTGGTACCATCGCTGATGCGGGGCCGGGGCCTTGGGATTTGGAAAGACGTGACATGAAACATGAGGGCGCGCCGCAAGGATCGGCTGTCCCGCAAGAACCCGCCGCCACGCCCGCTTCTCCCGGCGATGGCTTCGGGCATTATCGATTTGGCGGCCTGTCAGGCAAACTCCTGTTGATGACGGTGCTTTTCGTGATGCTTGCGGAAATCCTCATCTATGTGCCCTCGATCGCCAATTTTCGAAACACCTGGCTCACGGACCGGCTGACCACGGCAGGTGTCGCGGCCTCTGTGCTTGCGGAAACCAACACCATCGCCCCGCGTCTTCAGGAAGAACTGCTGCGCACAACCGGTGCTCTAGCGATTTCCCTCGACGAAGGCTCGCGGCGCAGCCTGATCGCCATGAGCAATGTGCCGGGCGAGATGGACTTCGTTGTCGACATGGCCGAAGTCACCCCCTGGTCGGCCATCCTGCACAGTTTCGAGATCCTCACCTATCGTGGCGACGGCGCCATGCGTATCATCGGTGCCGGCCAGATGGGCCATACCGAGCATGTCGATGTCGTCCTGCCCGTGCGCCTCCTGCAACAGGACATGCTGGCCTTCTCCGGCCGCATTCTTGCACTGTCGCTGGTGATTTCGATCATCACCGCCAGCCTTGTCTACATCACCCTCAGGGCATTGTTCATCCGGCCGCTGCGCCGCCTGACGCGCTCCATGGAACGGTTTGCCGAAAGCCCGGAAGATACTTCGCGCATCATGTCGATTTCCGGCCGCCGCGACGAGCTCGGCGACGCCGAAATCCGTCTGGCGGGCATGGAGGAGGCTCTTTCAAGGGCGCTTCATCAAAAGCAGAGGCTTGCTGACCTCGGTCTGGCCGTTTCCAAGATCAATCACGACCTCCGCAACCTGCTGGCCTCTGCGCAGCTGTTTCTGGAGCGCCTGGAGCATGTGCCGGACCCGACGGTCAAGCGCCTTGCCCCCAAGATCCTGGCAACACTCGACAGGGCGGTCGGTTACACTCAGGCGGTGATGTCCTACGGCAAGGCCCAGGAACGGGCACCGCAGCGCCGTCTGTTGGCTCTGAGGCGTGTCGGTGACGACGTGGCGGACGTGCTGGGTCTCGTGGATCATGCCACGGTGCGTTTCGACAACAAGGTGCCGGTGGAAATCGAGATCGACGCCGATCCGGAACAGATCTTCCGTGTGATGCTCAATCTCGTCCGCAATGCCTTTCAGGCGCTGGAGGCGGAAAAGGACGAAACGCTGGTCCGCCGGATCACCATCGAGGCCGAGCGTGAGGGCACATGTGTCCGAGTTCGGGTTTCAGACACGGGGCCGGGCATTCCGGACAATATCCGCAAGGCACTGTTCAGGGCATTTCACAGCGGTTCGAAAAACGGCGGCGTCGGTCTCGGGCTGGCGATTGTCGCCGAATTGCTCAAGGCGCATGGCGGATCGGTGCGGCTGGAAGACAACCGGACCGGCACATGTTTCTGTTTCGAGGTTCCCGACCGCAAGCCGTGAGCGGGAAGGGCGATCTTATTCACCGCTAAGTCTCGAGGAGTTCTGCGGCTTTCCGAACTGTGTGACAGTTCTTTGAAAAAAAGTTCAAAAAGGTTCTTGCAATCCCCATCGGACCGCAGTAGGTAAGCGCCCTGTCCGGGGCACACGACACGCCCCGCAGCGCCAAGACCGGTCATCGGCAGGTTCAACCGAGATGACAAGATCTTCGCAAATACGCACCGGTAGCTCAGCTGGATAGAGCACCAGACTACGAATCTGGGGGTCGGGGGTTCGAATCCTCCCCGGTGCGCCACTTTTCCTGCACCATCAGTATTTGATCTGCTTGCACCTGTGTGCATTGCGCTGAAGCGTTGTCGGCCTGTCTGGACAGCTTCCAGGAAGCAACTTCAGCATTTGCCGTCTTTGCAACGGCTACATTCGTGCATCGGGTTCCTGCTTTCCATGCGATGGACCGGACAGGTTCTCGGGGGCGTCAATCTCGTGTGAAGGCCAGGTTGTCAGCGGGTGGTTTGCCGAATCCCAACATGCCTGATCCGGGAAATCGGATCTTGGGTCCGATGACACGCGCCGCATGTTCTTGGGCTGGTGATTACGGTCGCCCGGCTTGGGTGGTCCCTATTACTAGGGGCCGTTTGGGGTCATTTCATAAGAATTGGAAGAAATAAAAGTCTCAAAATATTTTGATGTTTGATTATTATTGTAAAATGTGTATGCTGAAAATTAGGAAAATAAGTGCGGCACAAAATATAAATCAATCTTACCGCCTGTTTTGTCATAAAAACTCAAAGTACATAAGTGTATTTTTTCCTTGTCAGGGTGCTGCTTAGGCCTGCGCCCTCCCTGGACAAGTGTGCCCGCGAAATCGGTCATGACACGTTTGGCGGCGCAGATGTTTACCGCTTGCCGTCACGCATTTGGCCTCGTCGGATCAAGGACAATTTACGGAAGCGGCCACCGTATGCCGGTTGAACGGGCCGATACACGTATCTGTCGATAGCGTGGCGTCACTTGGCGGATCTCGGCCGGCGAATACTTCAAATCAAAGGATACCCAATCATGATGACCAGGAAAACGGTCACGAATACCAGCCACGGCAGAGTCTCGGGTGGCTCTTCAGACCACAGTTTCAGGATAGGGCAGGCCGTGCGCCTGAAAAACGTGTTCGGTGGCAAGGGCATGTCCGGCCTGACGTATCGTGTGACAGGCAGGTTGCCTGCTCGCGATGGCATGCCGCAGTATCGCATACAGTCCGATGGGGAAGCGTACGAGCGCATGACCACGCAGGATCAACTTGAAGCGGTTGGCGAAGCAGCTTCTGGTTCCAGTTCGACGCTGCTTGAAAAAACATTCGGTTCAAGCCACCGTTAGGCTGCTGGAGAACCGGTTTCGCTCATCAGCGAGAAGAGGTGTTCCTCATCTGTCAGTGCCTGATGATCCAGGAACAGGAAACGTGGTGGAGCTGGTCGAATTTGCGTCTGATGGCGATCTATTAGACGGGCTGCCCAGATCCCGTCTCAGGGCTTTTCTTTCGACGTGTTGGCGCGAAACCTACCAGGAACAATTGGGTAGCGACACTGCCACTGCGATGGTCGAATCCCTTGCCGGAGAAGATCTGGGTGGCATTCTGCCTGCGACGGATGAACGGGTGGTCCTCGCGTTTCATGACGACCGGATCGTCGGAAGCTGCGTCTACGCAGCTCGCGGGGCAATTGTCTATGTCTGGGGCTGTTACATCAGCCAGGCGTTCCAGAGATCGGGGACCGGACGCAGATTGATCCGGCATGTTCAGCGTGAAGGTTCGAGCGCAAGGCGGCTGCAGGTCACGGTGCTATGCGCCAGCACAGGCGCGATCGCCTTTTACGGATCTTTGGGATTTGCAGTTGTGGAACACGTAGAATACGAGCTCTTTCCCGGTTGCAGGGAGCCGGCGCAGGTCATGGAACTGGCGACCGCCTGACGGTGGGCCATGGTTCCGGGGCTTTGGCCGGAGAAGCAGAAGCGAACGCCAAACGGCAATCAGGGGCGGTCCATATTGAATGCCCGTTTCACTCGCCTTGCAGACAGTGCCCGCAAGAAACCCTGGGAAAAAGAGAAATGAAACCTGGCGTCAGGCTTTGGTCACAAAGGGTTTGCGGGGTTTTGTCGGGGCTGACTTGCCCTTGGCGGTATTCGTGGCGGAAGCCGCCTGCTTGTCCTGGCTCGCCAGTCTTGCAGCTTTCAGTCGGGCCGTCTTGGCGTCGCGGGCAGATGTCTCTGCCTCATTGATTTCACGCGCGACCCGACGGGTTGTTTCCGCTTTGCTTTCCGCAGTTTCCCGTCGTGTGCGAAGGGGGCTTTCATTATCCTTGGACGAAGTCATCTGCGCGTCTCCAACCGTTCACTGGTGGTAATTGCAAAAAAGGCCGGGAGTTACCCCGGCCTTTTCCATTCATCCTGCTGCCCGGTGCCAGTGCATCCGTGGTCACCGAACAGAGTTGGATGCAGAATTAGACTTCCTGAAGGTTGTCAGCAGCGGACTTGCCGGAACGGCGGTCCTGGACAACTTCAAAGCTGACCTTCTGGCCTTCGACCAGGCTGCGCATGCCTGCGCGCTCTACAGCGGAGATGTGCACGAACACGTCGGCAGCGCCATCTTCCGGCTGAATGAAGCCAAAGCCTTTGGTGGTGTTGAAGAATTTTACGGTACCTACTGGCATAACGATTTCCTTTCAATCGGTCATGGTAGTTTGCGCGCCTCACGGTATGCGGGGCGGCGCGGTTAGGTCGACGTTGATGGGAAGATCGTTCAGAACACGGTAAACCGCGCAGTCACAAAGTTCGACAAACAATATCGATAACTGTTACCTAAGTTGAAACCGTGTCCAAAACAAGGCGCTTTTCCTGTTTCTTTGAAAAGAATTTTTGCGACGACGAAACTTAGCAATAATAATTCGTTTTGATCCGATTTCAGGATCGTTTTGGCGGGTGATGGGTCATCTCGGCCGGGTGCAGGCCCAGGGGCAATAACGGAATTTCGGTTAATGGACGTAGAACCTGGCAATTGGCGAAGGCGCCGGCGGTCGTTCTGACAGGTTTGTTTTACCAGCCTTCTTTTAGGTGCTACAAAGACGCGAAGTGTTTTTCCAAAGTGAGTTCAGAGACATACATGTCCCAGGCGCTGGAAATTTCGCTCCTTGGGGAACTGCGCGTCAGGGCCATGGGGCAGGAAATTGTTCTGCCGGCCTCCAAGAAGGCACGGGCGCTTCTTGCGTTTCTGGTCGCGACAGGGCGGCCGCATCGGCGTGAGCGATTGTGTGAGCTGTTCTGGGACCTTCCGGACGATCCGAAAGCGGCGCTGCGCTGGGCGCTCAGCAAGCTGCGGCGGGCGGTCGATACGCCGGACCGGCTGCGTATCATCGCCGACCGCGAGCGCGTCCAGTTCGATGCCGAGGGCATCGGTATCGACATTCTCGATATTCACGCAAGGCTTCGGAACCAGGCAGGGTTGCTTGGCGTCACCGAGCTTGAGGACATGGCCACGCGGCTCGGGAACATGTTGCTGGACGGGCTGGACGGTGCCGGCGACGAGGCTTTCGATGCCTGGCTGACGGCTGAACGTGAAGACGTCCATCTGGCACAGGTGGAAGTTTACAAGCGTCTGGCGACCCACAGGGATATTGGCCCGGCTGCCAGTCGGAAGTGGCAGCGACTGTGGCTGGAAGCCGACCCGGAAGGCGCAGAGGCGCACCAGCGGATGCGAAGTGACACGCCGCCGGCAGGCCTTCAGCGGGTCACATCGACCTCCGGTCTTTCGTCTGACCACGTCGTGCTTGCCGAGACGAGTTCGGCCGACCCGGCAGACAGGGTTCGCAAGGCCCGTGCCCATGCGCTCAGGGCGCAGAACATCGGATTTTGCGATGTGGCAGACGGCACCAGGATCGCCTATGCCAGCATCGGGGCCGGTCCACCCATTCTGAAGGCGGCCAATTGGCTGAACCACCTGGAGTTCGACTGGTCGAGCCCGATCTGGGGCAGAAGCTTTGCAGAGCTTTCCCGCGGCCGCACGTTCATCCGCTACGACGAGAGAGGCTGCGGTCTGTCCGACTGGGATGTGGACGATCTCGGGTTCGACGCCTTTGTCGAGGATCTTGAGGTCGTTGCCGATACCCTGGGGCTGGAACGGTTTCCGCTGGTGGGCATCTCTCAGGGCTGTGCCGTGTCGGTTGAATACGCCGTGCGTCATCCCGAGCGCGTTTCCGGACTGATCCTGATCAGTGGATATGCTGCCGGCTGGCGATATCTGGCCTCACCGGAGGAACAGGCCCGGCGTGAGGCGGTGATCACGCTGACGGAACTTGGCTGGGGGACGGATAATCCGGCCTATCGGCATATTTTCTCGCAAACCTTCATGCCGGATGCCAACGCGGAAACCCTGGACTGGTTCGACGATTTTCAGCGTCAGACAACCTCGCCGAAAAACGCGGCGCGGTTTCAGGAAGCCTTCGGCCGTATCGATGTCCGCCACCGCCTTGGGCAGGTAAAGGCGCCGACAATCGTTTTGCACTCCAGATACGATCAGCGCATTCCGCTGGAACTCGGCCAGGCTGTTGCGGCAGGCATCCCGGGGGCGCAATTCGTGGCACTGGAAAGCCGAAATCACATTCTGGTCGATCAGGAACCTGCCTGGCAGGTGTGCCTTGGTGCCATCCATCGCTTTCTTGAAGAAAACGGCATCTGATTTTGGCTCTTGCCGGAAGCGCATTCCGGCGGGGCAGAACCGGGATATGATCTCCGTGCTCTGCCCGCCTTGCCGGCAAATGTCTCGTGTCAGGCGAATGGTCAGCGGCTAATGAACGGAGAGGAGCACTGCAGGCGCGAGCCTTGCCCGGACCGGAACGTGTTGTCGGAAACACGATAGGAGTTGTAGCGGCCAAAGCACCAGTCGATATGCCGCGTCACAACCGCATCACGAGCGCCAAAAGCCCATTGGTGCTGATAGCCCTTGTGGTTGCTTTTTCCATAGCCCCCGGCAAAGGCGGCAGGGGCGAAGGTCGTGGTTGCCAGGGCTGCGGAGGCAACGGCGGTGAAGATGGTTTTCCTGAGCATCTGGATCTCCTTTGGCTTGGTGAAGGCGAAGCGGTGTTCGCCTGTCCCTCTTACCTAGGAAAGATCATTCGCCGGGGCCTGTGACGCGCGACACTGCCCCGACATCGGCTGTCTGATGACGGCCAGCGCGTCCCGAGTTCTGGCCAAAACGGCTCCCGTGTTCCTCACACGAAGTCCGCGACGTCCTCCAGGCCTTCCCGGTTCCGGATGATCAGCCAGCCTTCCTTGAGGTCGATCAGGTCTGCTTTCTGGAACTTGCGCAGGCATCGGTTCACCGTCTCTCGCGTATTGCCGATCATCTCTGCGATTTCCGACTGGGAGAGCGACAGTTTGGTCAGCGGCTTCTCTTCAGTGCCGGGAGCGGTCACGGTGATGCGGAGAAGCAGGCGGGCGAGACGTTCCGGCAGACCGAGAAAACCGATTTCCATCATCCGTTCGTCCGACCGGCGAACGCGCTGGCAAAGCAACTCGATCAGCCGGATGGAAAGAGCCGGATCGCGATTGAGCACTTCAATCAGAGACCGTCGTTCGACCACGACCAGCTTGCAGTTGGTCAAGGCGCGCACGTTTGCTGACCTCTCGCCGCCATCGAGCAGGGCGATTTCACCGAAGATGTCGCCCGGATGCAGTTCCGACAAGGTGACATCGCGGGCGCTGGGCGTCGGCATGCTGACGCGCACCGAGCCTTCCGCAATTGCCATCATGCTTTGCCCCGGCGTTCCCATGTCGAAAATGATATCGCCTGCGGTGTAGCGTTTGACATGTGCGAAAGCGGCCAGATCCTTGCGGCTTTCGTCATCCAGCGCTTCGAAAATAAAGCTCTGTCCCAGGAGCTTTTCCTTATTCAAACTCTCTTCGGTAGCCATATTCTCTCTTTCTCGTGTGATGCGAGCACCAGTACAACGGTGGTTACAACGGTTGTTGTGTCATACCATGGTGGTATCTCACGGCGATGCCTTACCTAAAATTGACAAGCCTATCGGGATTGCAATGTCAACAAGACGATTGAAATTGGCCGGAACCCTGATCGGGTTGATGCTCGCAGCTTCCTCAACGGCCATGGCGCAAAATGTGAACGGCTGCGAACGCACACAGGTCCAGGATCCGCCCAGGACTGTGTTTCAGTGCGCGAACGGTCTCGTGATCGAAGCAGAAGCAGCCAGTGCTTTCAACATCGACACCGCCGCAGGCGCCACGCGCCCGGAAGACGTCGATCTCGAAACCGATGCGATGCTGATCGAGGTCGAGCCGGGCAGTGGCCCGTTCCAGGTGCGAACCCCTCACGCCATTGCCGCCGTTCGTGGCACGATCTACGCAGTGGATGTCGGGCCGGAGCGCACGTCAGTCTTCGTTTTGCGCGGTCACGTGTCGGTGTCCCGGCCGGATGGCAGCGATACGGTGCTGCTCGCAGCCGGTGAAGGAGCGGACGTTGCCCCGGGCCTTCCCTTCGCACCGGCCACATGGTCAGCGGAAAGGGCCGCAGGGCTTATGTCCCGTTTCGGTCAATGAAACTGAAGCTCTACGTCTGTCTCGTGGTCCTGGCGATGATCGTCGGGGCCGTCTGGGCAGGCTCCCTGGCGTTGGGCCATGTTGCCGGACGGGCAAGCGTGCTTGACCGGCTGGAAACGGTGCTTCTCGATCTTCGTATCCATATCAAGGGACCGCGCGAAGCGCCGCAGGATGTGGTGATCGTGGCCATCGACGATCAGACGGTGGCCGCAGCCGGTCACTATCCGGTCGACAGGGTGTTTCTGACCGAGCTGGTCGGCCGGATACGGGACGCAGGCGCCAAGGCCCTGGCCATCGACATTCTGCTGATGGGAAAATCGAACGAGGCAGCAGACGCCGGCCTTGCGACGGCGCTTGCTTCTCTGCCTACGGTGATTGCGGCCGGTGGCCAGTTCCCGCTTGAAAGGGCTGCGGCGGTACTGGTGCCGGCTCCCGAAACCGAGTTGCGCCCGTTTGAAGCCTTCGCGGAAGCAGCCAGCGTCGGCCTCGTCAATGTCTCGACCGATGCCGGCGGCACGCCGCGTCATATTCCTCTTATTTTCAAGACCGACCAGGGGCTGGCTCCCTCATTTGGCATGCTGGCTGTTGCCAGGTTCCTGGGTGCGCCTCCATCGGTCACTGCGGAAGGCATCCGGATTTCCGGGCGAGTGCAGTCGCTGGACCTGCAGTGGCAGCAGCCACTGAACTATTATGGCAAGGGCGGCACCATCAGAACCGTCAGCGCGCAATCGCTTCTTCTGGATGCCGCAGCCGCCAAGGCTGCTCTTGGCGGTCGTCTGGTGCTTCTTGGTGTCACCGCTTCGGCTGTCGGCGACCGGTTTTCGTCTCCGTTCGACCCTATCCTGCCTGGGGTGGAAGTCCTGTCGACGGGAATTGCCAACCTCCTGGACGGATCGGTTCTGCTACGCGACAGCCGGGTCCGCAGCTTCGATGCACTCGCTGCCGTCTCCATTACGTTGCTGGGCATGGCCGTTGTCGTGTTTCTGCCGCTGGCCAGCGCAACCATCGTTTATCTGCTGCTATTGCTGGGCTGGATGACCGTCGTCGTCATCTGTTTCAACCAGGGCATCTGGCTCAACGCGGCATTGCCGATTGCGGCAAGCGTGCCGCCGGTTGTCGCGCTTGCGGTGCTGAGGGAAGGCTTCGAGTGGTTCAGGGTACGCCGGCTGGTGGCGGCCCGTGAGGCTCTCAGCCGGTTTCAGGCGCCGGATCTTGCCCGGCGTATTGCCGATGATCCCGGCTTTCTGCTGGTCCCGCGGGAGCAGCCGGTTGCGATCCTGTTCATTGATCTGGCCGGATACACCGCCCTTTCGGAAAAGCTGGGTCCTGCCCGAACCCGGGATGTTCTGAAGGCATTCCATACGCTGGTCGTCAATGAGGCCGCGCGCAACAAGGGGCTGGTACTGGACTTCATGGGTGACGGCGCGATGATCGGATTCGGTATTCCGGACGCCGGACCAAAGGATGCCGCTGACTCCTGTCGCTGTGCCTTTGATCTCGTCGTTGCCGTACGTGGCTGGATCCTTGCCTCCGGGCTCGATGCCGAAATTCGCGACGTACGCCTTGGCGGCCATTTCGGTCCGGTGGTGCTGTCGCGTCTGGGGCATGAGAACCAGCAGCAGATCGCGGCAACCGGCGACTGCGTGAATGTTGCCAGCAGGCTGATGGAGGTCGGCAAGTCACGTGGCGCTTCGATCGTCCTTTCCACCGCCCTGACGAACGCTGCCGAGGCTGGTGGTGAGATGTTGGGAATGCCGCCACGCAGGGAAGCTGTCGCAATCAGGGGGCGCGTGCAGGAGCTCGAAGTTGCGCTATGGACAGCGGACGAAGCCATGCCGGAGCGGCGCGCGCTTTCTGCGACAAACTGAATGTGCGCTAGGCGATCCCGGGTTGGCCGAAAAGCGGACGGGCGGAAGCTTTCTGCCTCCGCCCGTTTGCCCCACCGGCCATCTGCTTGAGGGTTGCTCCGGCCAGTGGTGTGTCCGTTTCTGCGGACAAGATGTAAGTAGCCCGTCTGGCCCCCGGAGACATGTGACGGCCCTCACAGGCAAAACGGTCTTCAGCCAAAGATCACGACGTGCAATGCCTCGCACGTGGCTCCGGCCTTTCGAGGCTCGTTTGCAGGAAAAATCGTCCCAAGCAATCTCTTCAATTTTGTCAGGCTATGGCCTACCGTGTGCTCCACCGCGCAGGAACCATTGAGTCGCCTGCGGCCGGATCTTTCCAACCGCATTTGAGACGAGACCCTTCATGGCACAGCTGCCGAATTCCCTTGAAGCCCGCGACACGGCATTCCAGCTCCATTCCTACGCAGACGCCCGCCGTCAGGAAGAGACAGGCGCATTGGTGATCGAGAAGGGCGAAGGCATCTATGTGGAGGATATCAACGGCAAGCGTTACATCGAAGGCATGGCCGGTCTCTGGAGCGTTGCCGTCGGCTTCGGTGAAAAGCGCCTGGTCGATGCGGCTGCCCGGCAGATGGAGAAGCTGCCTTACTACCACACCTTCACCTACAAGAGCCATGGACCGTCGATCGAGCTGGCGGAAAAGCTGGTCGAGATGGCACCCGTGCCGATGTCGAAGGCCTATTTTACCAACTCCGGGTCTGAGGCCAACGACACGGCAATCAAGCTGATCTGGTACCGGTCGAATGCGCTTGGCCAGCCGGAGCGCAAGAAGATCATTTCGCGCGTGCGCGGTTACCACGGTGTTACCATCGCCTCGGCCAGTCTCACGGGCCTGCCCAACAACCACCGCTCGTTCGACCTGCCGCTGCCGCAGATCCTGCACACCACCTGCCCGCACTACCGGACCATGAAAAAGGACGGTGAAAGCGAGGCGGATTTCGCTAAGCGCTGTGCGCAGGACCTGGAAGACCTGATCCTGGCCGAAGGCCCTGAAACGATCGCGGCCTTCTTTGCCGAGCCGGTGATGGGCGCCGGCGGCGTGGTCGTGCCGCCGGACGGATACTGGGAAGCAGTTCAGCCGGTTCTGAAGAAATATGACATTCTCTTCGTCGCCGATGAGGTGATCTGCGGATTTGGCCGGACCGGCAACATGTTCGGCACGGAAACCTACAATCTGCAGCCGGACATGATGACCCTCTCCAAGGCTTTGTCGTCGTCCTACCAGCCGATCTCCGCGCTTCTGATCAACGATAAGGTCTATCAGCCGATCGCGGACGAAAGCCACAAGATCGGCGTACTTGGTCATGGTTACACCGGCAGCGGGCACCCGGTTGCAGCAGCTGTCGCGCTTGAAAACCTGAAGATCATCGAGGAGCGCGATCTGGTTGGTCATGTCAGAGCCATCGCACCGACCTTCCAGAAACGCCTTGCCGGTCTTGCGGAAAATCCGCTGGTAATCGAGACGCGCGGCATCGGGCTGATCGGTGCCGCGGAACTGTCGCATGAGGCGCTTGCGGCAACGCCCGGCGCACTCGGCGCGAAAACCAATGCAATGTTCAACGACAAGGGCCTGATTTCGCGCAACATGCTGGACGCCATGGCCTTCTGTCCGCCGCTGATCATTACCGAAGCCCAGGTGAACGAGCTGTTCGACATCGCAGAAGCCGGTCTCAAGGCAGTTCAGGAAAGCCTGTGAGCGATCACTACTCCATCCTTGGAACAATCTCGGGCACTTCGGCCGACGGTATCGATCTGGCGTGGATCGAAACCGACGGCCGGACGGTTGCCCGGTTCGGCCCTGCAGAAACGGCAAGCTACCGGCCCGAGACAAAGCGCCGGGTGCTGGAAGCCGCTGCGCGCAAGGGAACGGGACGCGACGACTGGCCGGAAATCGCCGCCGCGGTAACGCGCGACCATGCCGAGGCGATCCTGGGGTTTCTGGCAACGCACGGTCTCGCGCCGGATGCCGTGGTTTTTCACGGCCAAACGGTCTGGCACGATCCGGCCAAGGGCGAAACGGTCCAGCTGGGTGATCCGCAGTCTCTTGCAACGGATCTCAATGTTCCGGTGATCGGCGACGTTCGCCTGGCAGATATGGTGGCAGGCGGGCAGGGAGCCCCTTTGGTGCCGGTCTATCACCAGGCGCTCGCCAAGACACTGGTTGGCGAAGACAAGGAGCCCTTGTGTTTCCTCAATATCGGTGGAGTTTCCAATCTTACCTATATTGAAGGCGACAAGCTGCTGGCGTTCGATATCGGACCGGGCAATGCCTTCCTGGACGACTGGGTCCGCAAGCACGGTGCCGGCGACTATGACGCGGGTGGGGCGATCGCGGCAAAGGGCACGGTCGATGAAGATCGTCTTCAGGCAGCGCTCACCCATCCGTTCCTGTCCGAGCCGGGTCCGAAGTCCCTCGACCGGTACAGTTTCTCCGGCGAATTTGCCGAAGGTCTTGGCCTGGAGGATGGCGCTGCCACCTTGCTCGCCTTCACGGCAGCCGCCATTGCCAGCGCGGAAAAGCTTTTGCCGCGGGTTCCTCGGCTCTGGCTGGTCTGCGGCGGCGGTCGGCACAATCCGGTTCTGATGAAAGCCTTGGCGAACCTTCTTGCGGGAGATGTCGTGTCGGCGGACGACTACCGGATCGACGGCGATGCCCTGGAAGCCCAGGCAATGGCATTCCTGGGCGCGCGTTTGCAGGCCGGTCTGCCAACCACCTTTCCAGGCACGACCGGTGTCCGCCAACCGGTTGTCGGCGGCAAACTGTTTACGCCCGGCACCTGAGCGTGCGTAGCGAGGCGCTTCTCCCGGTAATCGCAAAAACGCTTCTCTTCCGGAAGACATTGTTTCGGAAGGTCAAGCGACCCGAAAGCTGCAATTGCTTGCGCGAACCCCAGCTTGCCGCTAACCAGACATCATGAACGGATCTGAAATCTACCACCGGCTGATCGGCCTTATTGAAGAGCGGGTCTTGAAACCCGGAGACCGATTGCGCGAGGCAGACCTGGCGGAAGAATTCGGCGTCTCCAGAACGCCGATCCGCGAAGGCCTGAAACGGCTTGAGGCACAGGGCCTCGCCGTGCACGAGCCCAACCGTGGCATGGTGGTGCCAACCCTTGATCATGGCCAGATCAACGAAGTCTACTTCATGCGGGAAGTTCTGGAAGGAACGGCCGCCGGACTTGCCGCCAAGCATGCGTCAAAGCCGGAAGTGGAGATCCTGCAGGATCTGGTCAGCGCCGATCGCAAGCGCATTGCGGACAAGGACAGCCTGGTGCGCTCGAACCGGGAGTTTCACCGCCGCTTGTGCCTGGCTTCTCACAATCGCTATCTGGTCGACCAGATCGACCACCTGCGCCTGTCGCTCATCCTGATGGCGGGCACGACGTTGGATACGCCGGAACGGCGCGAAACGGCGGTCGAGGAACATGCCGCAATCGTTGACGCGATTTCACGGGGCGACTGTGCCGCAGCAGAAGCCGCTGCCCGACTTCACATTGCGCACGCACACAAGACCCGGTTGCAGCAGATCTGATCAGCCGGTCAGCAGACCGTTTGCCGAGCGCGTTAACAACATCAGTGCCGCGACAACCAGAACGGTGAATGTCAGGGCCATGCCTGCAATCCGGAACCTGAGCGGCTCCGGTTCCTGGCTGACGCTGTAGGCGTGCAGGGCCCGGCCGGTGAAAAGACCGACCCCAAGAGCCCAGAGCAGCCAGGGCGTGGCGCCCGTCAGCTCCAGAAGCAACATGAGTATCAGCCCCAGCGGGGTATATTCTGCAAAGTTGCCGTGGGCGCGCATGCGTCTTTGCAAACCGCCATGGCCGCCATCGCCGAGGCCGATGCGTTCGCTCTTGCGTACGCCGATCACCCGAACACTCAGGAAAATGTAAAGCAGCGTCAGCAGGCCCGCGAAAAGCGGGGTGATGTAAAGCGCCATGTCGGCCCCTTGAAAGAGAGAGCCGGCGGCGCAGGTTCTGGCCGCCGGGGATGTTCAGCTTACGCCGGGCGGGAAAAGGCGGATCAGCATTCCACGATATTGACGGCCAGCCCGCCCTTCGAGGTTTCCTTGTACTGCTCCATCATGTCCATGCCGGTCTGGCGCATGGTCTCGATGCAGCCGTCCAGCGGCACGAAATGCGAACCGTCGCCGCGAAGCGCCAGAGAGGCCGCCGTGACAGCCTTGACCGCACCAAGGGCATTACGCTCGATGCAAGGGACCTGAACCAGGCCTGCAATCGGATCGCAGGTCATGCCGAGGTGGTGTTCCAGGGCGATTTCCGCCGCATTCTCGATCTGCTCGTTGGTGCCGCCAAGCGCCGCGCACAAACCGGCAGCCGCCATGGCAGAGGCCGAGCCGACTTCTCCCTGACAGCCAACTTCGGCACCGGAGATCGAGGCGTTGGCCTTGATGATGCCGCCAACGGCAGCCGCCGTCAGCAGGAAGGTCCTGATGCCGGCCTGGTCCGCGCCGGGGCAGTGATCGAGGTAATAGCGGGTCACGGCCGGAATGACCCCGGCAGCACCATTGGTCGGTGCCGTGACGACACGGCCCCCGGCAGCGTTTTCCTCGTTGACGGCCATAGCGTAAACGCCGAGCCAGTCGACCACGTTGTGCTCGAAAGGCGGGTTCGTACGGCCTTCACGAATGAGCTTCTGGTAGATATCTGCGGCACGGCGTTTCACCTTCAGGCCGCCGGGCAGAATGCCGGTCTGGGAAATGCCGCGGTTGATGCACGAATCCATGGCAGACCAAAGACGGTCGATGCCTTCTTCCACTTCAGCCTGGGGTTTGTCGCTGCATTCGTTGCGCAGCTTCATCTCTGCAATGGAAAGCTCCGCTTCCCGGCCCATCTCAAGCATCTGTTTGGCGTTGGCAAAGGGAAATGGCACATCCTGCTTGGCAAGCTCGTTGACCGGTTCGTTGCTGGTCTTGCGCAATTCGGATTCGCTGACCACGAAACCACCGCCGATGGAATAATAGACAAAGGTGTCGATGACGGCGCCGGCAGCATCCAGCAGATGGAAGGTCATGCCATTGGCGTGCAGCGCCAGTGGAGGGCCATAGTCGAAGATGACATCCCGGGACGGTTCGAAATGCAGCTCCGGCAGGCCGTCTATCTTGAGTTTCTTGGTCTGCTCCAGCTCTTCCAGCATCGGGTCGACCTTGTCCGGATCGATGGAATCGGGCCTGGCTCCCAGCAGGCCGAGACACACGGCCTTGTCCGTGGCGTGGCCCTTGCCGGTGAAGGCAAGCGAGCCATGCAGGGTGACGGTCAGCCGCGTCGCGCGGTTTTCCGCGCCGGACAGGCCCCGCACCCGGTCAAGATAACGGTGAACGGCAACCATCGGGCCAACCGTGTGAGAACTGGACGGCCCGATGCCGATTTTGAAAATGTCGAAGACGCTGATGAACATCTCTTGAACCGCATATGTCAGATGCACCGGCCCTGCCGGCGCTTTGAGGTCACGCTAACAGATAGCGCCCGGATGTCCTCCATTCAAACGGGCATTTTTGTGTTATTTGCGACATGCGGCTGAAACAGACGTTTTCCCGTGCGGGTTAGAACCGGATCAAACGGTTCGCGGAAACAGTTGTTTGCGAAATGCCCCTTTGATAGCGTGCCGCTTCCTTTCAAATGCAACTATCCGACACAAGAGCTACTCATGACCTCGCAGCACCCGGCCGACACGGCAGATGTTCTGGCTTCCAAAAAACAGGCGTTTCAGATCCCGGACGGGGTCATCTATCTGGATGGCAATTCGCTTGGTGTGCTGCCGAAACACGTGCCTGCCCGCATTGCGCAGGTAATCAACGAGGAATGGGGCAACAGCCTGATCCGGGCCTGGAACACCCACAGCTGGATCGACCTTCCCGCCCGCACGGGCGACCGCATCGGCAAGTTGATCGGCGCACCAGCCGGAACGGTCGTCGCCTGCGACAGCACCTCTGTCAATGTGTTCAAGGTCCTTTCTGCGGCGCTGGCGCTGCGGCCGGAGCGCAAGGTCATTCTTTCCGACAACGGCAATTTCCCGACCGATCTTTATGTCGCCTCGGGCCTGAAGCAATTGCTCGACAAGGGTCATGAACTGAAGGTTGTCGATCCGGAATCGGTGAAGGACGCCATTGGTGAAGACGTCGCGGTGGTGATGCTGACGCAGGTCGACTACCGTACCGGCCGGGTTCATGACATGGCGGACATCACCCGCGCGGCACATGAAGCAGGTGCCCTGGCAATATGGGACCTTGCCCACTCCGCCGGTGCGATCCCGGTCGATCTTCACGGCGCTGGAGCGGATTTTGCCGTTGGTTGCGGATACAAGTATCTGAATGGCGGCCCGGGTGCTCCGGCATTTCTGTATGTCGCCCCCGAGCACCAGGACAAGGTCACCTCGCCGCTGACCGGCTGGATGGGACATGAGGCCCCCTTCGCGTTCGATCTCGACTACAGGCCGGTTTCCGGCATCAGCCGGATGACGGTCGGCACGCCCGCCATTCTTGCGCTTTCGAGCCTTCATGCGGCCCTTGATGTCTTCGAGGACGTCGACATGGCGGACATCCGCCGCAAGTCCGTTTCACTCAGCGAGTTGTTCATCGCTGAAGTCGAGGCCAAGTGCCCGCAACTGGAACTGGCCAGCCCGCGGGATCCGAATGCCCGCGGCAGCCAGGTCTCGTTCCGCTTCAAGGAAGGTTACGCCGTCATGCAGGCGCTGATCGACCGCGGCGTGATCGGTGATTTCCGGGCACCTGACGTGATGCGCTTCGGCTTCACGCCGCTGTACCTGTCGCATCAGGACATTGTCGATGCGGTTGAGATCCTGAAGGATATTCTGGATACGGAAAGCTGGAACCGGCCGGAGTTCAAGACCCGCGCCAAGGTCACATAGCCGCGACGCGAACCTGGGCCTGCAGCATGTCGATAAACTGCTCTTCGGGCACCGGTTTGGAATAGAGGAAGCCCTGGAAACGGTTGCAGCCGTTTTCAGACAGCCAGGCCCGCTGTTCAACGGTTTCCACGCCTTCGGCGACAACGCTGGCATCAAGCGCTGATGCCAGCGACAGGATCAGCTTCACGATGGCGCCGCCGGTGGCGATGTCGTTCATGAACATCCGGTCGATCTTGATACCGTCGATCGGATAGTTGTGCAGATAGGCCAGGTTGGAATAGCCGGTGCCGAAATCGTCGATAACGATCCGGTAGCCTGCGGCTTTCAGCTTCGTCAGGGATTCGTAGGCATGCGGAATATCGCCAAGCAGAACGCTTTCGGTGATTTCCAGCGAGATGTCGTTCGCATTGCAGCCGGTTTCCTTCGGCAGGCTCTGCATGCGTGCAACAAAGGTGGGGTCCGAAAGCTGCTTGGGTGAGACGTTCATCGACAGCGGTACGGAAACGTTCAGCAGCTTGAGCCCGGACTGCATGTAGGCAACATTCCGGCTGACCCAGGTGCCGATCTCGTTGATGAGGCCCGTTTCTTCGGCAACCGGCACGAAGTCGTCGGGACTGACCAGGCCTTTTTCGGGGTGCTGCCAGCGAAGCAGGGCCTCGGCGCCGACAACACGCTGGGTGCGCGTACAGGCAATCGGCTGGTAATACAGCAGGAATTCATTCTCGCGGATTGCCCGTTCGAGATCCTTTTTCAGGGACATGTGCTTGTCCCGGAGTTTGCGCATGAATTCCTTGTAGCGGACGCATTTATTCTTCCGCTCCGACTTGGCCTGATAAAGCGCAAGGTCCGCATGACGCATGAGCTGGTCGATGTCCGTACCGTCGGCCGGATAATGGGCATAGCCGATGCTCAGTCCGACATGACGAGGCTTGCCCTCAATCAGATGCGGACTGGTAAAGGCCTGCAGCAGCGCCTGTCCGAACCAGTCCGGTCGCGGGCTTTCGGGCGAGGACAGGTGGCAGATCAGAAATTCGTCGCCGCCAAGACGGGCGACGATGTCGTTGTTTCCGGCCAGATCCTTCAGCTTGGATGCAACAAGCTGCAGAAGATGGTCGCCTGCAGCATGGCCAAGCGTGTCGTTGACCATCTTGAAGTCGTCCAGATCCACGAGATACAGCGTTGCGATCAGGTTGTTGTCCTTCGCAGTCTGCCTCACATGCGACAGGCGTTCCTTCAGATAGGTCCGGTTCGACAGCCCTGTCAGCGCATCATGGCTTGCAAGATACTGGGCGCGTTCCTTGGTCTGGTGAAGCTCCGTGACATCGATCTCGCTCAGCAGAAAGGCAGGCTTTCCTGTTACGGCGTCGTGGCAGCGGCGTATGGTGATTTCGTGCCAGCGCAGGCCGTCGCTCGTCCGGACCTCCGCCACGAACTTGGTCGTGGCTTTCTCCGTGAGGACGCCCATCACGTTCTTGGCGAGAACCTGATCGATGAAATGATCCCACAAGGTGCACGCGAGATCGGTGCAGGCTGCCCTCGCGGCCGTGTTGCGGTAAAGAGGTTGTCCGTCTTCGGAGAACAGCGAGATCATCACCGTGGTGTGCATCAGCGCTTCGGCGCTTCGGAGCGTTTCCGGCTGTTGCTCGTGATGCGGACGGCCTTCGCACAGCAGCGCCATGCGACCGTCATTCAGCCGGATGCCGCTCATGACAACCTGCAGGACCTGAGCCTTGCCATTCGGATAGAGTGTCCAGATCTCCGAAAAGCTCACGTCATGCTTGGTGAAATCCTGCTGGTACTGCCGCAGGCGCTGTTCCACCGAATGGGACATGTCCGAGCCCATGTCGCGTGCCCGCAGCTCTTCCAGCGATTCGGCATCGGTAATCTCAAGCGCCTTGCGATTGGCCCACACAATGCATTTTTCGTCGAAATCGAAAATCCAGATACCGGTGTCGAGACGATCGTAAATCGAAAAGATCAGCTCCTGATCCACCCTGCCGTCATCGAGTGTAAAAGACAGGGACGCTTTCCTTTTTTCGGTTGCCCGCTGCGTCTGGGAAAGATCGGACATATGTGACAGGGTCGTTCTCCGGGATGAACGCATTCGAAATCAAAAATCATGACGGACGAAGCCGCCAGTTCGTGTCTGGCAACGCAAATTCGCAACTTTGCAGAAGTGTAAGGAACGTGAATATATCATTCAATTTAAAATCGGGAAAACCGCTGACAAACTTAACGAGATCTGGTGATACTTTCAGTTTCTGAATTTAGAATAGTGCCGTTAGATAAAACTTGCATCAAACGCCAACAGATTGTTGTGCGACACCTTGGATGCCGGATTTGAGCTTTCCCCGCTTGCAAATGGCCGTATCGCGCTGGTTTTGCGACAGCTGACTGCCTGTCGCCGGCGTGTCTGCTCAGCTTTACAACACTTGCCGGCCATGGTTGTTTCAAGCTGTCTGAAACGCGGCAATTGCCCTTCAGCAGGATATTTCAAGATGACGGATCTTTTCGACATCACACCGCCCGTGCGGCCGGGTATAGCGGTCTATCCCGGCGACGCGCCTTATCGCAGCTCCTGGACGGCTACGATCTCAGAGGACTGTCCGGTGAATGTCGGCGAGTTTTCCATGTCGAGCCATTGCGGTGCCCATGCCGATGCACCCCTGCACTACGACCCGGACGGTCTGACGATCGATCAGCTTGATCTGCATGATTTCGTCGGCCCGGCCCGGTTGATCGATGCACGCGGTGCCGGTCCGCTTTGCCAGCCCGGAGAGCTGGAAGCGTTCCTTGAAGGCTGCCCGCCCCGAGTGCTTGTGCGGCTTGCCGAAGAACGAGACGTCACGGTCTGGCCGGCAGGCTACAGGGCTCTGGCACCGGAAACCATGAGCCTGCTGGCGGACGCCGGTGTCAAGTTGATCGGCGTGGATGTGCCCTCCGTCGACCCGGATCCTTCTGAAACCCTGCCCAGTCACGGGATCGCCCGTTCCCGTGACATGCTGATTCTGGAAAATCTTGCTCTTTCTGCGGTGGAACCCGGTGATTATGAGTTGATTGCGCTGCCAATGAAGTTAGAAGGGCTGGACGCCGCGCCGGTTCGGGCCATTTTGCGCCCGCTCCGCTAATCCCGGGAAACGGGAAAGCGCGGCCGGAATAAGAAAAAGACTGACCGTTGGGAGCGGCAAGGAGCGTGAATGCTGGAGCTTGATCAGCTCGTTATGGATTTCAGCGGATTCCGGGCGGTGAATGGCTGCTCGTTCCGCGTCGAGGAAGGCAGTATCACCGGATTGATCGGCCCGAACGGGGCTGGCAAGACGACGCTTTTCAACCTGATCGCAGGGGCACTGCAACCGACAAGCGGACACATCCGGTTTCTGGGCGAGGACGTCACCAGCCTGGCCAGCCATGAGCTGTTTCACAAGGGACTGGTGCGGACATTCCAGATCCCGCATGAATTTCACAAGCTGACGGCGCTGGAAAACCTGATGATGGTGCCGCCGTCTCAGCCGGGCGAAAGCCTGTTTTCCAATTGGCTCGCCTGGGGGCGGGTGAAGGCTGCCGAGGCCGAGGTCGAGAAAAAGGCCTATGAGACCCTGGCGTTCCTGGAGCTGACCCACGTGGCGCACGAGCCGGCCGGCAACCTTTCCGGTGGCCAGAAGAAGCTTCTGGAACTGGGCCGCACCATGATGACAGATGCCAGACTTGTGCTGCTCGACGAACCGGCGGCAGGCGTCAATCGCACCCTGCTGCGCAAGCTCGAGACCAAGATCGAGATCCTGAACAAGGAGCGTGGCTACACGTTCATCCTGATCGAACATGACATGGAAATGATCGAGAAACTCTGCGATCCCGTTGTGTGCATGGCCGAGGGAAGGGTGTTGATCCAGGGCGATTTCCAGACCGTGCGGTCCAATCCTCAGGTGCTGGAAGCCTATCTGGGCGAAACCACGGGAGATGCCGCATGACTGCGCTTCTTTCCATGGACGGCATCACCGGAGGCTATGGTGACGCCGACATCCTTCAGGACGTCTCCATGCATGTGGATGCGGACGAGATCGTCGTTATCGTCGGCCCGAATGGTGCCGGCAAGTCCACGGCCATGAAATCCGTTTTCGGTCTCCTGACCATCCGCGGCGGCCGCATGCTGTTCGACGGCGACGACATCACCAGTTGGGCTCCCAACCGCATCGTCCAGCGCGGCATCTGCTACGTCCCGCAGGTCGACAACATTTTTCGCGAGATGTCGATCCACGAGAATCTGGAGATGGGCGGCTTCCTGAAAAAGGGTGACCTCAGCGCTGCCTATGACCGGGTCTACACCCTGTTTCCGGACCTGAAGGAACGCCACAAGACGCTTGCAGGGTCCCTGTCGGGCGGGCAGCGGCAGATGGTGGCGATGGGCCGGGCGCTGATGCTCGATCCGAAGCTTCTGCTTCTCGATGAACCGACCGCCGGGCTTTCGCCCAAATACATGGAACAGATCTTCCAGATCTGCCGGGACGTGCGCGACACAGGTGTCGCCATTCTCCTTGTGGAGCAGCACGCCAAGCAGGCGCTTGCCTTTGCCGACCGGGGCTATGTCCTGGCCGCCGGCAAGAACCGCCACGAAGGTAGTGGTGCCGACCTCTTGGCCGACCGTGAAGTCGCTGAAATGTTCCTGGGGGGCTGAGCGGTATGGATTTTCTTGAGCTCATCAATTTCTACGTCATTCCGGGCATCGTGCTCGGCTCGATCTATGCGCTTGGCGCCGTTGGCATCACGCTGATCTTCGCCATCCTGCGCTATGCCCATCTGGCGCATGGTGACCTGGCGACGCTTGGTGCCTTCATTGCGCTGGCGGTTGTCACCGGTCTTGGCGTCTCGCCGCTTCTGGCCCTGCCGATCGCCATCATCGCGACCGCCGCCGTTGCCGTCGGCATCGACAAGGTGTTCTATGAACATCTGCGCGAGCGACCGAAAATCGTCACCGTGATGGCCTCGCTCGGCATAGCGTTGATGATCCGCGCCGTGGTGCAGGTGGTCTGGGGTGTCGATACGGAAACCTATTCCCGCGGTATCGTCCGTCCGGAAAATTATTTCGGCCTGCGCATACGAGACCGCGAAATCCTGACGGTGATCGCCATGTTCGCGCTTGTCGGTGGATTGCAGCTGTTCCTGACCCGCTCCAAGTGGGGCAAGGCCATGCGCGCCATGTCGGACAACCCCAATCTGGCTTTGCTCTCTGGAATCGACAACAAGAAGGTCGTGATGCTGACCTGGGTGATCGCAGGCGGTCTGTGTGCCGCCTCCGGTGTGTTCCTCGGCCTCAACACGGAGCTGAAATCGCTGATGGGCTGGCAGATGCTGCTGCCGATGTTCGCTGCCGCCATCCTGGGCGGGGTCGGCCGGATCGAGGGGGCCGTGCTTGGCGGGTTGATCGTCGGCATTGCCGAGGAGTTGTCGGTTCTGGTGATCCCGAGCGAATACAAGGCCGCAATGGCCTTCGCCATCCTGTTGTTCATGCTGCTTGTGCGCCCAACCGGGCTGCTCAAAGGCAAAGTGCTATAAGGGGAGGGAGAGAAAATGGAATATCTCGGTCTTCTCAACTACGCCCTCTTCATGGCGATCTTCATCGGCATCTATGCGCTGCTGGCGCTGGGGCTCAACATCCAGTGGGGCTTTGCCGGTCTGTTCAACGCCGGCATTGCCGGGTTCTTCGCAGTTGGCGCCTATACGTCCGCGATCCTGACCACGGAACATGCCGACGGCCGTATCGGCGGCTTTGACATGCCGTTCTTCGTCGGCTGGATCGGGGCGATGCTTGCCGCAGCTCTGGTGGCCTGGCCCATCGGCAAGATCTGTCTGCGGTTCCGCTCCGACTATCTGGCGATTGCCTCCATCGGGATTGCGGAAATCATTCGCCTTGTGGTCAAGTCCGAACCGGTGCTGACCAATGGCGCCCGCGGTATTTCCGGCATTCCGCGCCCGGCGGCGGAGTTTCCGTCGCTGGCGCAGGAAAGCGCCTACATGGCGTCTCAGGCAGCCTATCTTGCCATTGTCATTGTCGTTCTGATTGCGGCTTACCTGCTGGTCGAACGGCAGTTCAACGCGCCCTGGGGCCGCATGATGCGCGCCATCCGCGATAATGAAGGCGCGGCCAAGGCCATGGGCAAGGATGTCGAGTTCCGCCGCCTGCAGGCCTTCATTTTCGGCTCGGCCCTGATGGGGTTGGGCGGCGCGCTGTTCGCGCATTTCAACCGCTCGATCACCCCGGAAGCCATCGACCCGATGGTCGCGACCTTCCTGGTCTGGATCATGCTGATCCTTGGAGGCTCCGGCAACAACCGCGGCGCCATTCTGGGAGCTGCGGTGGTCTGGATCATCTGGTCGATGTCGGAAATCGCAACTGACCGCCTGCCGACGGAATATGCGATCCAGGCCAAATATATTCGCCTGTTCCTGATCGGCCTGATGCTGCAGCTGGTGCTGCGCTTCCGGCCGGAAGGCCTGCTGCCGGAACCTCTTAGAGGCGACCGGCGTGCAACAAGATCTGGTGCGGATCACACTTAGATCCGTTCCTCAGGCTAGCTTCCCGGTATCGGGAGGCGGAGCCTCGAAAATCCAAAGTCCCGGCGAAGACCGGAATAATGAGGAGGTACTTTGATGAAAACCAAGATTCTCGCGCTTGCAGCCGGTCTGATGACCGCAACCGCGCTGGCATCCGTGCCGGCAAAGGCCGATGTCAAGATCGGCTTGCTCGGTGGCATTTCCGGCCCGATCGCAGCCATGGCTCCGGCCATGATCGACGCCGCACAGCTGGCCTTTCAGCAGGTCAACGAGCAGGGCGGCATCGGCGATGGCGAAAAGCTGGTTGGTGTTGTCGGCGACAGCGCCTGCAATCCGCAGAACGGCACTGATGCCGCAACCAAGGCCGTGAACATCGAAGGCGTCATCGGCGTCGTCGGTCCGCATTGCTCGGGCGCGGTTCTGGCTGCTGCCGGTTCCGTCACCATTCCGGCTGGTATCACCATGATCACGCCGTCCGGCACCTCGCCGGAAATCTCCACCCTCGACGACAAGGGCACCGTATTCCGCACTGTGCCTTCCGACGACTATCAGGGCCGTGCACTGGCACGTACCCTGAAGGAGCAGGGCTACGAGAAGGTCGCCGTCGCTTACCTCAACAACGACTACGGCACCGGTCTTGCCAATGCGTTCAAGGCGGAATTCGTCGATGAACTCAGCGGTGAGATTACGCAGTTCGCAGCGCATGAGGAAGGCAAGGCCTCCTACCGTTCCAACCTTGCCGAACTCGCCAAGGGCGGCGCGGACACGCTGGTGATTTTCGACTACGGCGACGGCACCGGCCTCACCATCCTGCGTCAGGCTCTCGAAAACGGCTTCTTCGACAAGTTCGTCGGCGGCGACGGCATGAAGTCCGAAGCGGTCATCAACGAACTGGGTGCCGAAAACCTGGCGACGTTCGTTTCGTCCTCGCCGGTTGGCGAACAGTCCGAATCCCTCGACATCTTCAACGAAGCCTTCAAGGGCATTGGCGGCGATCCGGATGCGATCTTTGCCACCACGTCCTATGACGCTGCGTTCCTGCTGGCACTGGCGGTCGAAAAGGCTGGCGGCAAGAAGGAAGACGTTGCAGCGGCAATGGCCGAAATCTCCAACGGCGAAGGCGAAGCGATCCGTCCGGGCGAGTGGAAGAAGGCCAAGGAACTGATCGCAGCCGGCACGGCCATCGACTACAAGGGCGCAGCCGGCGACCACAACTTCGATGAAAAGGGCGACGTCCCGGGCACCTACGCCCTTTGGGAAGTCGGCGCGAATGGCTTCGAAGTCCTGACCGAAATGAAATAAGCGACTTCGCAAGAAGCGTTTTTAAGAGACCGGCGACCTGAAAGGGCCGCCGGTTTTTCTGTTTGGAGCCCGCGGCAACCGCAGCCTTGGTCTTTCCGGACAAGTGAGGCAAAGCCGAACGCAGATCCGGAAACCAGACTTATTCCGCGCTGAAAGCGCGGCTGCTTCCTTTTCTGTCAAACAAGAGTTCGCTCATGCTCACGATTACGCGCTGGCTTCCGGATCGGCGCGCAGCATTGGCTGCGCTTGTCCGGAAAGACGGAGGGGCAGAGAAAACAAGCTCACATCTCCCTTACCCCCTCCCGAAATTCCCGCTATACACCCCGCCATGCGTGATCTGGATGTTCTTGTGCTTGGTGGCGGTGCCGCGGGGCTGATGTGTGCGATTGAGGCGGCAAAGCGCGGGCGCAAGGTGCTCGTGATTGACCATGCCAAAAACCCGGCGGAGAAAATCCGCATTTCCGGCGGGGGGCGCTGCAACTTCACGAACATTCATTGTTCGCCGGCTAATTTTCTCTCCCGGAACCCGAGGTTCTGTGTGTCGGCGCTGAAGCGCTATACCCAGCAGGACTTCCTGAAACTGGTCGAAAAGCACCGCATTTCCTGGCACGAGAAGACACTCGGCCAGCTCTTCTGCGACAATAGCGCCAAGGACATCATCCGGATGCTGCTGGCCGAGCTGGAAGCGGCCGGGGGCACCTTACAGCTGGAAACGGACATCAAGGCGATTGAAAAACCCGACGACCGGTTTTCCGTGTCAACGTCCAAGGGGCCGTTGCGGGCGGCATCGCTTGTTGTGGCGACCGGCGGACCGTCGATCCCCAAGATGGGCGCGACCGGCTTCGGCTATGATCTGGCCAAGCGCTTCGGCCACAACGTGATTGCCCCACGCGCGGCGCTGGTGCCGCTGACCTTTTCCGATACCAACAAGGAACTGTGCGGCCGGCTTGCCGGTGTTTCGGTGGATGCGGTCGTTTCGTTCCAGAAGACGTCCTTTCGCGAAGGCCTGCTCTTCACGCATCGGGGTCTGTCCGGGCCGTCGGTGCTGCAGATTTCGTCCTACTGGCAGGAAGGCAAACCCATCTCGGTGAACCTGTCTCCTGAGGCCGACGTCTTCGAAGCCCTGCGGCAAGCCCGGCAGGAGAACCCGAAACAGGACCTGAAGACAGCACTCGGCGGATTGCTGCCCAACCGGTTGGCTGACGAACTTTCGCAGGTGTTTGCCCTGAAAGGTCGTCTGGCCGACCAGTCGGACAAGGTCCTGCGCCGGGCGGCAGAACAGTTGAACCGCTGGCAGCTGACGCCGGTCGGCACCGAAGGCTACCGCACGGCGGAAGTCACGCTTGGTGGCGTGGACACGAAGGAACTCTCCTCCAAGACCATGGAAAGCACGAAGGTGCCGGGTCTCTATTTCATCGGTGAGGTGGTCGATGTCACCGGCCATCTCGGCGGCTTCAATTTCCAGTGGGCCTGGGCGTCCGGTCATGCCGCCGGCCAGGTGGCCTGAGTTTCGTAATCATCAATTGGTAGAAGACTTTGCGCGGCGCAGCATTTTTTGATGATCGCCCCTCAAAGCTGGTTATAGTGGCTTGAAAGAAAGCTTGGAACCAAGCTGCTCTTTCACCGTTGCCTTGAGTGTCCTCTTCCCGCGGAAAAGGTCTGTGCCGGTGCGGAGTAACGGCAAATGGCTGACGTCCGGGGGGATGAATGAAGCGCGTAACGATCCACGATGTGGCCGAAACAGCGGGTGTCAGCCTGGCAACGGTTGATCGTGTCCTCAATGGGCGGCCGGGTGTCCGGAAGGTCACCATCGAAAAGGTCAAGCAGGCCGTCGAGGCGCTGAACTACAAACCGGATGTCTTTGCCGCCGGCCTTGCCAAGAAACGGGTCTACCGCCTGCACTTCCTCATTCCAAATGGCCCCAACGCCTTCATGGAAGACCTGACCCGCGAAGCGCTGTCCCACGCCGAAACAATGAGCGGTGACCGCATGCATGTGCATGTCGAGCCCATCGACGCCTTCGACGGGCACAGGGTGGCCGGTACGCTTGCTATTCTTGACCGCTCGCGATGCGACGGTGTCGCGGTGGTCGCGCCCGCGTTCCCGGAGGTTCAGGCAGCCATCGACCGGCTGCAGGACAGGGGGGTGCCCGTCGTGACGTTGGTCTCCGATCATCCTTCCTCCAGCCGTCAGCATTTTGTCGGCATCGACAACGTCGCCGCCGGGCGCACCGCCGGACGGTTGCTCGGACGCTTCTTGCCCAGGTCCCCGGCCAAAGTCGGTATCATTGCCGGATCGCTCGGCCTTCGCGACCATGCGGAACGCTATCAGGGCTGCCGGGCGGTCATCGAGCAGGACTATCCCCATCTGGAACTGCTGAAGGTGCGTGAGGGGGGGGACGACAACGCCCGCAATGCGGACTTGATGCGCAAGCTTCTTGCGGAACATCCCGATCTTGCCGGGCTCTACAATATCGGCGCGGGCAACCGCGGCACGATTGCGGCCCTGAAGGAAAGCGGCCGCAGCCAGGGCATCGTCTTTGTCGGACACGAACTGACACCCTACACGCGAGAAGCGCTTCAGGACGATGTGCTGGATGCGGTGATTGCGCAGGACCCGGGTCACGAGATCCGTAGCGCCATCCGCGTCCTGAAGGCGCTTTGTGATGGTGTGCCGATCATCGAAGGACAGGAACGTATCGGCATCGATGTGTTCCTGAAGGACAACCTGCCCGGGGAACTGGAGCCTTTCGCACCCGCCGGACAGCCTGCCTGAGGGCGGGGTCAGGGCCGTTTTCGGACGATTCCGCCAAAAAGTGGTCTCTCACACTCAAATTTTGAATTGACCTTTCAGGGCGGGGACCTCATATCTAGTGCATGCGTTTGACACAACAGACAAACTATGCCGTGCGCGCGCTGATGTACTGCGCCGTCAACCCGGACAAACCAAGCAAGGTCGCGGATATCGCGGCCAGCTTCGACATGTCCGAAACCCACCTGTTCAAGATCATGAAGGTTCTGGTCGATGCAAATCTGATCAAGACCATTCGTGGCCGGAACGGCGGGGTCATGCTGGCTCGCCCGGCAGAAAAGATTTCGGTTGGCGAAGTTGTCCGCGCCGCTGAAGAAAGCTTCCTTCTTGCCGAATGTTTCGACAGTGGCCGCAAGGATTGTCCGCTCATCATGTCCTGCGGCTTCAATGGCCTGCTGCATGAAGCGCTCGAGGCATTCATGGAAGTTCTGGACGGCAAGTCGATTGCCGACCTTTCGGAAGACCGCTTCGGCATGCGCGATCTCCTGAAGATCGAGATGACCAAGACCCCGATCGCGGCCAACGCGTAAGGTTTTGTAGACATAAAAAAGTTTCGAAGGCGCCACCATCCGGTCGGCGCCTTTTTCGTTTCGTATGCCTCGAACATGTGACGATTGGTCGGGAAAAGGAAAGGCATGCCACGCGTCTTGCGTG
Organism: Labrenzia sp. THAF191a; assembly: GCF_009363335.1. Taxonomy (GTDB): domain Bacteria; phylum Pseudomonadota; class Alphaproteobacteria; order Rhizobiales; family Stappiaceae; genus Roseibium; species Roseibium algicola. The sequence continues at coordinate 382,253 of NZ_CP045333.1, read as the reverse complement.
GGCTCTCTCAAAGAAAAGGCCGGGCTGGCTTGCCGCTGAGGGAGAGGAGAGGGCGGTTGGCTGGCCTGGCATTTGTCACTCCGGTTGCCCGGAGGTCCTGTCTAATCCTAAACCAGAGGACGCGATTTCCGGTTCCGTTTCGATCAGGCATTGCCTTGATAGGAAAACTTGAGTATGAGTGTCAAGTATAAAGTTGAGTTTGAAACTCATCTTTTGATTCCGATGTCCCACCGCTCCGCTAAGAAACTGATTTTTTGAACAGTTTCAGGAGCAACACAAAGGCCAAGGACCGATTGCGCGCAATGACACCGACCGCCAACAGCCAGAAGCACCGCCTCTCCCTGGGTTCCAGCAGCCGCGCCACGCGCGCCTTTGCGGCAACACCGCCGCGTGAGCAGAAATCGGAACTCGACACGCGCGACCTGTTCAGCGGCCAGCGCCAGATCCAGATCCGCCACAACGACGAAACCTATCGTCTGTCGATCACCAAACAGGGCAAGCTGATCCTGACGAAATGATTTTGCCGGGCTGATATCCCTTCCCTTTTGCGGGGAAGGGGTGCGGCAGAGGGAACGCCTTCTCTAAACTGCCATATGCCCGGGCGCTCTCACCACTGCCGTTTGTTACCCACCTTCAAGCCGTATCGATCAGAGCTTCTTCGGGTGCCGAATGGCGTTCGACGCGGATGGGTTGGCGAACGCCTGCGGCCTGGTGGAAATGTTCCAGCCGGCGGATGGTGGTGGGTGTCAGCATATGGCCGCGGGACAGAACCAGTTCGTGACCGGTTTCGGTCAAGGCGTCGTCGATCAGCACATCGCCTGGCCGCAGAGAACGGATGTAGCATTCGGCAACAAGTTTCTTGCGTGCCTCCGGCACGTCGTCCATCAGCGTTTCCTTGGCCAGCTCCAGCAGCATCGGATCATATTTGCGCTTGTTGATGGTAAGCGCCTCGAAGGCCGCTGCATCCGGTCCGCTTTCCGGGCTTGCATACCACAGATCCGTCAAGAGCTTGAGGATGCGGGCAATCATTGGGATTTCCTTGCCCGTTGGCCCGTCCTTGGGAAAGCCCGAGCCGTCGAAACCGCGGCCGGATAGAAACAGATATTCGGAGACTTTCTCCAGTTGCGGTATGTTTTTCAGGAGATCCCGGGTCTGGTCCGGTGCCCGGTCCAGGATATTGCGCTCCTGCTCGGTCAGGCCGCGTGCGGCACGGTAGCGGGCAAGGATCTGTTTGGGCAGCAGCGCCTCGCCAAGCGGTGACAACATCACCGACATTTCCAGTTCCCAGGTTTTTTTCATCCCCAGGCGCTTGGCCAGCCGCAGGGCCTGTTTGCGGACCGTGCTCGTGCGCCGGAACGCTTCCGGGTGGAAGAGCGCCAGCATGTCGATCAGCAACTTGACGGATCCGGCAAGTGTCCGCTCCAGCAGTGCCCGGTCCTTGGCTAGCTGTAAATGATGGGAAAGAGCTGTTTCCATGGCGCTGGCCAGATCTGTCGATTGACAGGGCTTTTCCAGATACATGAAGGCATGGGCCTCATTGAGCGTCTTCTTGATCGCATCTGCCGAGTTTTCCCGGGTCAGCATGACCCGCGCGGCTTGAGGTGCAATGGTCTCCGCTGCTCGCAGAAAGGCTGTTCCGCCACGACCCGGCAGATTGAAACAGGAAAAAATGACTGCTGTGCCATGGTTCTGCTTCAGAAACTGCAATGCAGCTTCCGTTTCGGAAAAGCAGGCAACCCTCATGTGACTGCCGAACAGGCGTTCAAAGCCTGCCTGAACGTCCTTGTCCGGATCGGCAACGACTACCAGGTCCGTGCCTTTTTCCATTCACGGCTCCTTTCACAGGAAGCAGACCCGTCGGGAAAACTTCCGCAGGTACACCCCCTGGATGATATTCTCATGAGACTGATAACAAATACTTGCAATAATTCTCGACACACCAACACCGGCTCTGATGAAAATCGATGGTGGTCTTTGCAGCCCGCCTTGAACTATAAGGCCGCATGTTCGACGTCCTGATTGCCGGTGCCGGTCCGGCCGGCCTCTTTGCTGCGGAGCGCCTGTCCGAAAACGGGTATAGCGTTGTGGTTATCGACCGCATGCCCTCGCCCGCGCGCAAGTTCCTGATGGCTGGCCGAGGCGGCCTGAACCTGACCCACAGCGAAGACCTGACCGCGTTCCTCGCGCGCTACCGGCAGGCCGAACCCTTTTTGGCGCCATTGATCCAGGAATTCCCACCCGAAAGGCTGCGGCGCTGGTGCGAAGGCCTTGGCGAAGAAACCTTTGTCGGCAGCAGCGGACGGGTCTTCCCGAAATCCATGAAGGCCTCCCCCTTGCTGCGTGCCTGGCTGCGCCGGCTGGATGCCAATGGCGTCCGGCTGATGACCCGGCATGCGCTCTGCGCCATTGAAGGAGATGGACCGCTTCAGCTCAGGACACGGGATGAAAGTGCCGCCGAAGACACTGAAGGTGAAGGCGCCCTGCAATCCCTCACCGCACGTGCCTGCCTTCTGACCATGGGTGGTGCAAGCTGGCCGAAGCTCGGTTCCAACGCCGCGTGGGTGCCGATGCTGGAAGAGCGCGGTGTTCGCATCAACCGGTTCCAGCCGGCAAATTGCGGCTTTCAGACCGACTGGAGCGATTTTCTGAAAGAGCGGTTTGCCGGTACGCCGCTCAAGCGTATCGCCCTGTCTCATGGCGGTAGAAGGGTGCAAGGGGAGGCGGTCTTGACGGCCCAGGGCCTTGAAGGTGGTGCCGTCTATGCCTTGTCCGCCGAGCTGCGCGAAACAATCAACGAGACCGGTTCGGCGACACTGCACATCGATCTGCGGCCGCAGGCCGGAATTGACGAACTGGCAGCGAAACTCTCAAGACCCCGGGGCAAGCAGTCTGCAGCCACGTTCCTCAAGAAGGTCCTTCGGCTGAGCCCCGTTGAAATGGCACTGCTGCGCGAAGCCGGCGATGTCCCTTTCGATCCGGAAAGCCTCGCACGCTGCATCAAGGCCGTTCCCGTTGTTCTGGACGCGCCCTATTCCATCGACCGGGCGATCTCTTCCGCCGGAGGCATCGCGTTGGACGAACTGGACGAAGGCATGATGCTCAAGAAGATGCCGGGCATCTTTGCCGCTGGTGAAATGCTGGACTGGGAAGCGCCGACGGGCGGCTATCTCCTGCAGGCGTGTTTTGCGACAGGTGCCCGGGCAGCAGACGGCATTGCGGCCTTTCTCCAACGCTCGAAAGGAGAGCAAACAACATGACCGTGCTCTACATCGACGCCGATGCCTGTCCGGTCAAGGACGAAGCCGTTCGCGTGGGCGAGCGCCACAATGTTGAGATCAAGTTCGTTTCCAACAGCTGGATGCGGCTTCCCGAAGGCGATCTGATCGAGCGGGTTGTCGTTCCTGAAGGACCGGACGAAGCCGACAACTGGATCGCGGAACGTGCTGTGGCGGGTGATGTTGTGGTGACCGCCGATGTGCCGCTTGCGGCACGCTGTGTGAAGGCGGGCGCTCTTGTCATCGGTCCGACAGGCAAGCCGTTTCGCGAGGATGCCATCGGCATGCGCCTTGCCATGCGGGATCTCAACACGCATCTGCGTGAAATAGGAGAGATCCGAGAAAGCGGGCCCGGCTTCACCAAGGCCGACCGATCGCGCTTTCTGAACCAGCTTGAGACCATCATGCGCGCGGCGAAACGCATATCACCCTAGGGGCAGACTTATAAATTCTTCCTGGCGACATCGGTGTTCCAACAAAAAACTCCCTGCAAGGAGGGGAGGAAACCCTTGCAGGGAGTGGCCGGTGGCCTTTTCAGGCCGGTTTTGGCCCGGCGAAGTTGGAAACTGCCTTACTGGCAGAAGCGGTACTGTCCGGAATAGGACAGGAAGTAGCCGGTGTTCGGGTTGAACGAACGATACTTGCGGCTGCAGTAATTGTACCAGGCCGGGCTCCACGGAGCCGGACGGTAGATGACCGGAGCTGGAGCCGGTGCCGGATAGTAGGCCGGCGGGGCCGGATAGTAAGCCGGGGGCGGAGCAACATAACGCGGCTGGGAAAGTGCTGACCCGAGGATCGCGCCGGCAGCAAGGCCGCTGGCGACGCCGACACCGACCTGCCAGCCCTTGGCGGCATGTGCGGGTGTGGCCTGAGAGGTCAGTGTGACGCCGGCAACAAGAGCCAGCGCAGAGGCGGTAACTGCAAACTTCTTGAACATGACGGTGTCCCTTCCAGTGTCGTGAGGCCCTGCTGTCCGCCTCAACTCATGAGACGAAACTAACCCGCCCCCCGGTCGGGCTCTGTGACTGGTGTCACAAGCTGTCATTTTGTCACCGGAACAGGATTTATCGGCTTTGTGGCCTCGGTTTGACCACTGCAAAAATCTTTCGCTTGCCGTAAGCGCCACCTGGACCTACATTATTCTCCATCGGTACGCGTTGTGCCGTACGGGACTGACGAAAGACCCGGTGAGACTGACTTCGGCAGGGCTCCATCAAGCGCTGCTCTGAATTTCCAAGCTTTCCGTTTCTTGTTGACTTCTCGTTTATCCGCGCCTGCCGGAAACGGGATGGCGCATCCAACCAGCGGAAAGGTTTCTCCATGCGCGAGAACGGCACCATTAAATTCTTCAACCATGACCGTGGCTTCGGCTTCATCACTCCGGAAAACGGTTCCAAGGACGTTTTCGTCCACATCACCGCATTCGAGCAGGCCGGTATCGGAACGCCCGTCGAAGGCGCGAAGATCTCCTTCGTTGCTGAAGACGACCGTCGCGGCCGCGGCAAGCAGGCTGCTCAGCTCGAGCTGCTCTAAGGTTTCAGGCTGCAGCCTCCGTCCGGGGACGGCTGGCGCGGATTGAACAACGAAAAACGGGACCTTTCGGTCCCGTTTTTTGTTTGTTTTTGACGATTAAACCAAGCCCCGTATCCTCACCCACTCAGCTCGGCCAATTTGTTCAGCCTCATGCTGAGGCTCAATGTGCGGAAAAACTCCAGGTCGCCACACGCCTTACGCCATGCAGTCCAGCAGCTCCTTCTCGCCAATGACACCGACGATGGAGCCGCTTACTTTCACGACGACCGGATCCTTGCTGGACTTTTTCAGCTGCGCGACTTCACGCACCGAAGCGTCGGCATCGCAGGTCAGGCCGCTGGCGAGCGAGCCCGGCAAGCTGCCGGGAGGCACCATGATGTCGCGCGCGCGCAACACGTTCAGCGGGTTCATGTGGCTGACGAATTCGGCCACATAGTCGGTTGCCGGCGTCTTGACGATTTCCTGCGACGTGCCCAGCTGGATCACCCGTCCACCTTCCATGATCGCGATGCGCGAGCCGATCTTGGCGGCTTCATCGAGATCGTGGCTGACGAAGATGATGGTCCGGTTGAGTTCTTTCTGCAGGTCGAGCAATTCATCCTGCAGCTTGTCGCGGATGAGCGGGTCGAGAGCCGAGAACGGTTCGTCCATCAGCAGAAGCGGCGCGTCGGTCGCAAAGGCGCGAGCGAGGCCAACACGCTGCTGCATGCCGCCGGAAAGTTCGTGTACGTGCTTTTCGCCCCAGCCGTTCAGGCCAACCAGCTTGAGCTGCGCCTCGACCTTTGCGGCTCGCTCCTTTGCGGGCATGCCGGCAAGCTCCAGGCCAAAGCCGACGTTCTCCGCCACCGTGCGCCAGGGCAGAAGACCGAACTGCTGGAACACCATGCCGATCCGGTGCCGGCGCAATTCCCTCAGATCGTTTTCGGAGCAGGTTTCCGGATTGACGTATCGTTTGCCGTCATGAACCTGCACCTCGCCCCGGATGACCGGGTTAAGACCGTTGACGGCCCGGAGCAGCGTCGACTTGCCGGAGCCGGACAGCCCCATCAGCACGATGACTTCGCCTTCGTAGATGTCGAAGGTCGCACCGGCGACGCCGAGGATCTGGCCGGTTTCTGCCTGGATTTCCTGACGGGTCTTGCCGGCATCGATCAGCGGCAGAGCCGTGTGAGGCTTTTCGCCGAAAACGATGTCGACGTCCTTGAAGGAAACGACAGCCGATTTGTTGGTCTCGCTCATCGTTTGCCTCCCTCTTCGGCGCGGAAGAAGCGGTCAAGCACGATGGCGATCAGGACGATACAGACACCAACTTCGAAACCTTGGGCGATATTCACCGTGTTCAGGGCCCGCAATGTCGGCACGCCGAGGCCGTCTGCACCGACAAGGGCGGCAATCACGACCATGGACAACGACAGCATGATCGTCTGCGTCAGGCCAGCCATGATCTGTGGCAGGGCGTAGGGCAGCTCGATTTTCCAGAGCAGCTGCGATTTGGTGGCCCCAAAGGCCTTTCCGGCTTCGATCAGCGCGGTCGGTGTCGAGGAAACGCCAAGCTGCGTCAGGCGGATCGGTGCGGGAATGGCAAAGATGACGGTCGCGATCAAACCGGGCACCATGCCGAGACCGAATAGGATCAGTGCCGGGATCAGGTAAACGAAGGTCGGGATGGTTTGCATCAGATCCAGCACGGGACGAAGTGCGGCGTAGAAGCGGGGGCGATGCGCGGCCAGCACGCCGACAGGCACGCCGACCAGCATACAGACCACGGATGCGGCAACCACCAGCGCCAGGGTTTCCGTCGTTTCTTCCCAGTAGCCCTGGTTGATAATCAGCAGCAGGGAAATTGCCACGAAAGCCGCAAAGGATATGGTCCTGTGGACCAGGTAGCCGATGGCGACGGCGACAACAACGATGACCAATGGATGCGGCGTCTGCAGCAACCAGAGGATTCCGTCTATCAGCGTTTCGAGAATTGCCGAGATTCCGTCAAACACCCAATAGGCGTTGTCGGTGAGCCAATCGACCAAGGTGCGCGCCCACGGCCCGATCGGCAGCTTGTGTTCTGTGAGCCAGTCCACGCCACTGCTCCGGTATTATTGTTCTTGGAAAACCAGTGGCGCCGGGCAGGAGACCCGCACCGGCGCCAGATTTTGGTCAGCGATCAGAGACCGAGAGCCCCTTTGACGGCCGCGAAACTGTCGCCGCCATCGAAAGTCTTCACGCCGACGAGCCAGTTTTCGAAGGTTGCCGGATGCTCCTTCAGCCAGGCGGCTGCCGCCTTGTTGGGATCCTCACCCTCGATCAGGATGGCACCCATGATCTCGTTTTCCATGGGCAGCGAGAATTCCAGGTTTTCAAGCAGCTTGCCGACGTTCGGGCATTCCTTGACATAGCCGGCACGCACGTTGGTGTAGACGGTGGCACCGCCATAGTTCGGGCCGAAAATGTCGTCGCCGCCTTCAAGATACTTCATCTTGAAATTGGCGTTCATCGGGTGCGGTTCCCAGCCGAGGAAGACGATGTCCGCCTCGCGGCGGTTTGCACGGGCGACCTGCGCAAGCATGCCCTGCTCGGAGGATTCCACCACTTCGAAGCCTTCCAGTTCGAAGAGGTTTTCATCGATCATGCCGATGATCAGGCGGTTGCCGTCATTGCCCGGCTCGATGCCGTAGATCTTGCCGTCGAGATCGTCCTTGAACTTGGCGATGTCCTGGAAGCTCTTCAGGCCTTTTTCGTAGGTGTATTCCGGAACGGCAAGCGTGTACTTCGCGCCTTCCAGGTTGGCCCGGACCGTTTCCACGGAGCCGTCTTCGCGATAGGCCTTGATGTCACCTTCCATGGTCGGCATCCAGTTGCCGAGGAAGATGTCGATGTCCTTGTTCTTGAGCGACGCATAGGTCACCGGAACGGACAGGATTTTAACTTCCGGCTTGTAGCCGAGTGCTTCCAGGACGACCGAGGTTGCGGCGGTGGTTGCCGTGATGTCAGTCCAGCCGACGTCGGAGAAGCGAACCGTCTGGCAGCTTTCCGGATCGTTTGCCAGGGCGGTTCCCGTGAGCATCAGCCCGAGCGCCAGGCCTCCAGCGAGTTTCGCTGCTACTTTCATATGTATACCTCCTATGGAAAGTCTGTTTTCTTGTTTTTCTGCAGGGCATGGGGGTGTCAGTGTGGTTCTAACGCCCTCAGTTTCCTCTGCCCATAGCCTGCCTAACCTAGATCCAAACATCCACGGGAAAAAATTGCAAGTTTTCATTGATTGACTGATCAATTAAAAATAAAACTTGGGTGTGAGACGAACGCGGCAAGGCGCATTCAGAGGCTCTTGGGAAGGCTTTTCCTTCTCCTTGACGCTGCTGCACCATGATCGTGACGATCGGTAACCGGACTTGTTCTTGTCCGGATGTGCCGCCGTCTGATCATCGCCAGAAACGCTGAGCCGAATTCTTCTCTCGCCCTGTGTCGGAGGTTGAAATGCCCAAGGTCGGAATGGAAGCGGAACGGCGGCGCAGTCTGATTGACGCGACGGTCGATGCCATACACGAACGCGGCTACAGCGACGTGACCATGGCGCAGATCGCAAAGCGCGCAGGCGTTTCCGGCGGTCTTGTGCATCACTATTTCGGCTCCAAGGACCAATTGCTTGCTGCCACCATGCGCCATCTCCTGACCGAACTCGGCCGGGCGATCCGCGAGAGCCTGGAAAAGGCGGAGACCCCGCGCGAGCGTATTTCGGCAATCATTGCCGGCAACTTTGCAGTCGACCAGTTTCAGCCCGCCGTGATCGCGGCCTGGCTCGCCTTCTACGTTCAGTCGCGTACCACCGACAGCAACAATCGTCTTCTGAATATCTATTCGGCAAGGCTTGCCTCGAACCTGACCCACAATCTGAGGGCCTTCATGCCTCAGGACGAAGCACGCCGGATTGCCGAAGGCACGGCGTCGATGATTGACGGCGTCTGGATCCGGCAAGCCCTGCGCGACGGCAAGACCGACCGGCCGGCCGCGATCGAGCTGGTCGAGGATTATGTGGAAACCCAGATTGCCGTCCACCTGGCGCGCAACACCAAGAATTGAGCAGCTAGGATCAACATGAGCGACCAGTTCGACTTCATCATCGTCGGAGCCGGATCCGCCGGCTGCGCGATGGCCTACCGCCTGTCGGAAGACCCGAGCAACAGGGTGCTTGTGCTGGAATTCGGCGGCACCGATGTCGGTCCGCTGATCCAGATGCCGGCTGCCCTGTCTTACCCGATGAACATGCCGCTGTATGACTGGGGGTACGCCAGCGAACCGGAACCGCATCTGGAGGGCCGGAGTCTGGCCACACCGCGTGGCAAGGTGATCGGTGGATCGTCCTCCATCAACGGCATGGTTTATGTGCGTGGCCATGCCTGTGATTTCGACACCTGGGAAGAGATGGGCGCGAGCGGCTGGGGATATCGCCATGTGCTGCCGTACTACAAGCGCCAGGAGCACAGCCATGGCGGCCAGGACGGCTGGCGCGGCACCAACGGTCCGCTGCATGTCCAACGCGGAACCAAGTGGAACCCGCTGTTCGACGCCTTCAAGACAGCCGGCGAACAGGCAGGCTATGGCGTAACCGCCGACTACAATGGCGAGCGTCAGGAAGGCTTCGGCGACATGGAAATGACGGTCCATCGGGGCCGCCGCTGGTCTGCCGCAAACGCCTATCTGAAGCCGGCACTGAAGCGCGGTAACCTGACCCTGATCAAGGGTGCTCTCGTGCGCCGGATCCTGATCGAGGACAAGCGCGCGGTCGGTGTGGAATTCGAAACCGGCGGCGAGGTCCGCGAGGCAAAAGCAGCCCGCGAAGTGATCCTGTCGGCGTCTTCCATCAATTCGCCGAAGATCCTGATGCAGTCCGGCATCGGCCCGGCGGCGCATCTTGCCGAAATGGGAATTGACGTCGTGGCCGACCGGCCGGGCGTCGGTGCCAACCTGCAGGACCATCTGGAGCTTTATCTTCAGCAGGCCTGCACCCAGCCGATCACGCTCTACAAGCACTGGAACCTCATTTCCAAGGCGGTGATCGGGGCCCAGTGGCTGTTCCTGAAACAGGGCCTCGGTGCATCGAACCAGTTCGAGAGCTGCGCGTTCATTCGCTCCAGGGCGGGCGTGAAATATCCTGATATCCAGTATCACTTCCTGCCTTTCGCCGTGCGTTACGACGGACAGGCAGCAGCCGAAGGCCATGGCTTCCAGGCCCATGTCGGACCGATGCGCTCCAAATCGCGCGGCCGTATCAAGCTGACCTCCAGCGACCCGAAGGCCAAGCCGTCGATCCTGTTCAACTACATGTCCCACGAAGACGACTGGGAAGACTTCCGCACCTGTATCCGCCTGACCCGCGAGATCTTCGGCCAGGAGGCGTTTGCCCCCTATCGTGGCAAGGAGATCCAGCCGGGAGACAGTGTGCAGAGCGACGAGGACCTGAACGGCTTCATACGCGAACACGTGGAAAGCGCCTATCACCCCTGCGGCACTTGCCGGATGGGGGCGAAGGACGATGCCATGGCCGTGGTCGACCCTGAATGTCGGGTAATCGGCGTTGACGGGCTTCGTGTTGCCGACAGTTCCATCTTTCCACAAATCACCAATGGCAATCTGAATGCCCCCTCGATTATGGTCGGGGAGAAGGCATCGGACCATATTCTCGGCAAGACCCCACTGCCCGCGGCCAACCAGGAACCGTGGATCCACCCGGACTGGCAATCCAGCCAGCGATGATCCCCGGCAGTCCAACGGCAGACACACAGATCAAGGAGCCAACCCATGCGCGCCCAACCGCAAGCGTCCCACTATGTCGGCGGCTCATATGTCGAGAGCCAGAGCGGCACTCCCTTTGACTCGCTGTATCCCGCAACCGGAGAAGTTATCGCGCAGATCCGCGCTGCCGACGATGCCGTGATCGAGGCGGCAATCCGCTCTGCCCAGGAAGGCCAAAAGGTCTGGGCGGCAACGCCAGCGGCCGAACGAGGCCGGGTGCTACGCCGGGCGGCCGAGATCCTGCGTGAAAAGAACCGGGAACTCTCCATTCTGGAAACGCTCGACACCGGCAAGCCCTTGCAGGAAACCCTGATTGCCGATGCCGCGTCCGGCGCCGACTGCCTGGAATATTTCGGCGGTCTGGCCGCAACGCTTACCGGCGAACATATCGATCTGGGCGGCTCCTTCGCCTACACCAAGCGCGAACCGCTCGGCATCTGTTTCGGCATCGGCGCCTGGAACTATCCGATCCAGATCGCCTGCTGGAAGTCTGCTCCCGCACTCGTTTGCGGCAATGCCATGATCTTCAAACCCTCGGAAGTCACCCCGCTGAGCGCCTTGAAACTGGCGGAGGCCTTTACCGAGGCCGGTCTGCCCGCTGGTGTCTTCAACGTGCTTCAGGGCTTTGGTGATGTCGGTGCAAAGCTGGTCGCTCATCCGGCCATTGCCAAGGTTTCGCTGACCGGCTCTGTCCCGACCGGTGCCAAAGTGGCGGCCCTTGCGGGTGAGCATCTGAAGAAGACAACGCTGGAACTCGGCGGCAAATCCCCGCTGATCGTGTTCGAGGACGCTGACATTGAAAACGCGGTGTCCGCCGCGATCAACGCCAACTTCTATTCCACCGGGCAGATATGCTCCAACGGGACGCGTGTATTCGTTCATGAAGCGATCAAGGAAGCCTTTGTGGCACGGCTCGCCGAACGCACCGCCAAGGCCGTTCTCGGCGATCCGCTGGACGAGGCAACCAATATTGGTCCGCTGGTGTCCAAACAGCAGCTCGACAAGGTGCTCCACTACATGCAGATCGGTCAGGATGAGGGCGCCCGGCTGGTGTGCGGTGGTGGTTCAGCCTCTGTCGCCAGCTTCCCGGACGGCTATTTCGTTCAACCGACCGTCTTTGCCGACGTGAAGGACGACATGCGCATTGCCCGCGAGGAAATCTTCGGCCCGGTGCTGAGCGTGCTCGACTTCACCGATGAGGACGACGTCATCGCCCGCGCGAACGACACCGACTTCGGCCTTGCCGCGGGCGTTTTCACCAGGGACATTCAGCGGGCGCATCGGGTGATCGATCAGTTGCAGGCCGGCACCTGCTGGATCAACACCTACAATCTGACCCCGATCGAAATGCCTTTCGGCGGCTACAAGAAGTCGGGCATCGGCCGCGAGAACGGCCATGCCGCGATCGAGTACTATAGCCAGACCAAGAGCGTTTACGTGGAAATGGGCGGTGTAGAGGCAGCGTTTTAAGGCGCTGCTTCTCGTTCCACCTAGAACAGGTTGACCAACCTTCGCGACGGCGTTTCCTGCTTCTTCAGGACAGCGCTGGCGTGTGTGGTACGTTCAAGCTGCTGTCACTCATAAGCCTTTATCCTGAGAAGCCACGCAAGCGGCGTCTCGAGGGTTGGGCCGTTTCTCCTCGATACCCAGTTGCCCTTGGTTCGATAGTTTCCTTGGGCCGATCGAGAGCATTTCCCGCCATTCGGTTTTTTGCCGATTGAAGTTTGATCTCCGGCGCCCGAGATATTAGCCAGAGCGTTTCACGGAGCCCCGATGAACAAAGCCTTTCTTGACCCAGCCCCGCGCACATACGCGCCTCATGTCTATCTGCTTGCCCGCTCCAGCAGAGGCCCTTCCTGTGCGCCGGAGACACTCAGCATCGACCAGCTGAATTCGTGGCTCTTGCATGAAGCGACGCGGATCGATGATGTCATGCTGATGTTCGAGGAGTTCATGTGGCGCTGCAAGGCTGCAGGCCTCGCAATCGACCGGGCAACGCTGCATATCGGTACCCTGCATCCGCGCGTCATCGGTTTTTCCTGGGTCTGGAACAGTCAGGACTATTTCTGCGACGAGGTTGCCGCAGATGCCAACGCGACCAAATCGGAAGCCTTTACCCGCAATCCGCTTTTCCACGTCATCAACGAAGGCCAGACCATCAAGGTTGATCTGGAAAGCGAGGAAGGCGCCAATTCCGCTCCGCTGATGCGCGAACTTGCCGATCAGGGATACACGACCTATATCGCCCTGCCGCTCAGTTCCTCGCACGAAAAGCGGAACGCCATGACCTTGGCAACCCGCAAACCCGGTGGGTTCCCTCCGGCGGAAAAAGACCTGATCCGCAATCTGATCGACCTTTTGGCGCTGCACATCGAGCGCCACATCGTTCAGCGGATTGCCCGCAACGTTGCCGACACCTATCTCGGGCCGATCGCCGGGCAGCGCGTGCTGGACGGCGAGATCAAGCGCGGTGATGGCGAGGCCATCAAGGCGGTGGTCTTCATGGCCGACATGCGCGGCTTCACTCAACTCGCCGACCGGCTGAGCGGACCGGAAGTGACGGCTATTCTCAACGCCTATTTCGACAGGATCTCGGACGCAGTGCTCAACCACGGCGGCGATATCCTGAAGTTCATGGGCGACGGCATTCTGGCCGTGTTCGATCAGAAGACATTTGGCGAAACAGCGGCGGCGAACGCTGCCGTGAAGGCCGCCAAGTCTGCACTGGAGGCCATTGACGAGCTGAACCGCAATCCGCCCGAGGATCTTCCCGACCCGGTTCACTGGCACCCCCTGAAGATCGGTATCGGCCTTCACCGGGGTGAAGTCTTCTTCGGCAATGTCGGTGGAGAGGAACGGCTCGACTTCACGGTGATCGGACGCGCCGTCAACGAGACCAGCCGTGTGGAATCCCTGTGCAAACCACTCGGCCGCGCCTTGCTCCTGACAGAACCGGTACGCGCTGCTCTTTCCGGCGACCTCCAGACCGGCCTCAATGCCATGGGCGAACATGCCCTGCGCGGCGTCGGCAAACCGGTTGCCATTTTTGCGGCCTAGTATGGAACGGCTCAGCAAGACCGATGCAGGTCCGGTGAGGGGGCTGCGACAACGGTAATGCGCAGCTCTTGCCTCAGTCCGTCTTGGTCCTGTCCAGCAACTCGGCCTCATAGGCCTTGGCGACGCGCAGGAAGCGGGCGTGGGCGTAGTTCATGGCCAGGATAAAGCCCCACCAGCCGTATTTGCGGTACTTGCGCACGAAATAGGCCTTGAAGAAGCTCACCGGGAATTCGGTCAGGAGGCGGCTTTTCGGCAGCTTGCGGCCGCGGGCGCGCATGTCGTCCACCTGCATGCCCGAGTAGCGGTTGTATTTGCCGACCTGAAAATCCAGTGATCGGATGGACCGGTGCGCCATGATGCCGGAGAGGTTCGAGATGCGCGCACCTTCCTCGGGCCGGACCGTGTCATGAACCGTCGAGGCAGAGAACCGGCCCTTGCGCCGGTCGTAGAGGCGGATCTGATGATATCCGTAGGCCCAGGGGGCAGGGGCGGTTTCATGGGCATAAAGATCGAGGATCATGATCCGCCAGCCATCGGCGTCCGCGTAACTGCCGTCTGCGAATTTGGCTTTTATTTCTGCGGCGAGCCCGGGCGTCACCTCTTCGTCGGCATCCAGATTGAGTAGCCAGTCGTTGCGGCACTGGTCCTCGCCGAAACGCTTTTGCGGACCGTAGCCAGGCCAGTCGTTGCGGATGACCCGCGCGCCAAGTTGCTCGGCCACGGCGACAGTCTCGTCCGTTGATCCGCTGTCGATGACGATGACCTCGTCCACCCAGCCAATGACACTTTCGATCGGCCGGGCGATCCGGTCGGCCTCGTCACGGGCGATGATGAAAACGGAAAGGGGCAGTCGGTCGGTCATGAATGGTCCGGCGTTGGTTTGCTAGGCCGGAAAAGCTCCGGCGCGACTATTTAGCCGTGCCGGAGCCCGAATTGAAGGCGCGAAATCAGGATTTCACGCGAGCAAACAGTGCATCGAGGCCCTGGAGCGCAATAGTGGCGCCCTCCAGCGTGCCGTTGAAGCCGGGTGCATTGAGGTCTTCCAGCTCAAGTCCGCTCAAGGTGACGGTGGCCGGCTCGGTGCCGAGGTTGAAGGCACACAGCACGGTTTCACCCTGATGGCTGCGGGTAAAGACCAACGTATTGTCCTGGCTGTCCAGAAACACCATGTCGCCCTTCTTCAAAGGCTCCTGGGCCTGCCGCCAGGCATAGAAGGCCCGGTTCCGGTTCAGGATGGAGCTTTCGTCCTTGTCCTGTTCGAAGGCGGCAAGCGCCAGATGATCCTGCGCGACCGGAAGCCAGGGCTCGGCTTCGGAGAAGCCGGCGTTGCTGTTGTCTTTGACCCACGGCATTGGTGTCCGGCAGCCGTCGCGACCCTTGTATTCCGGCCAGAAGCGGATGCCGTAGGGATCCTGCAGCTTTTCAAAAGGAACTTCAGCCTGCGGCAGGCCGAGTTCTTCGCCCTGGTAAAGGCAGGGGGTGCCGCGCAGCGAGGCGCAGAGGGCGGTTTCAAGCGGTGCGAAGCGGGCAAGGTCGAGATCCTCGCCCCAGCGGCTGGCGACCCGCTTCACGTCGTGGTTCGACAGCGCCCAGGAAGCCCAGCCGGAGCCGATACCGGCATTCATCTCTTCCACGATCTTGCGGATGTAGGGCGCAGAATGCTGGGGTGTCAGCAGATCGAAGCTGTAGGCCATGTGAATGCGCTTGCCGGCTTCCGTATAGGAGGCCGTCAGTTCCACGGCCTGTCCGTCCGCGCCGATTTCACCGACGGACGTCGTGCCCGGATATTTGTCCAGGAGCGCGCGCAGCTTCTCAAGAAACAACAGGTTTTCCGGCTGGGTCTTGTCGTAAAGGTGATCCTGATAGCCGTAGGGGTTGGTCGGATCGACGGTGGACGGCATTTCAGTCGCACTCAGCGGCGGATTGTTCCTCAGCTGCTTGTCGTGGAAATAGAAATTCACCGTGTCGAGACGGAACCCGTCGACACCGCGGTCGAGCCAGAACCTGGCGGCACCCAGAACCGCGTCCTGAACCTCCAGGTTATGGAAGTTCAGATCCGGCTGGCTGGTCAGGAAATTGTGCATGTAATACTGGCGCCGGCGGCTGTCCCATTCCCAGGCCGGGCCGCCGAAGATCGACAGCCAGTTAGTCGGCACCGTGCCGTCCGGCTTGGCGTTGGCCCACACGAACCAGTCGGCCTTGGCATTGTCGCGTGACGAACGGCTTTCGACGAACCAGGGATGCTGGTCGGAAGTGTGCGAAATCACCAGGTCGATGATCACCTTCAGGCCGCGCGCATGAGCGGCAGCCAGCATGCGGTCGAAATCGGCAAGCGTGCCGAACATCGGGTCGACATCTTCGTAATTGGAGACATCGTAACCGAAATCATCCATCGGCGAGGTGAAGAAAGGCGACAGCCAGATGGCATCGACGCCCAGCGAGGCAATGTAGTCCATGCGTTCGCTGACGCCGTTGAGGTCGCCTATGCCATCACCATTGGTGTCGTTGAAGGAGCGCGGATAGATCTGGTAGATCACCGCCCCACGCCACCAATCCGGGTCATTCTTCATGTCTGACGGCACATCAGCCTCCAGGCCCGTTTCGGCTTCTTCGAACATTGCCGGTTATCTCCGTTCCGCTTCTGAGGCGGTCTTAATGGGTTTCAAAGCGCTTTGAATGGCTATATCCAGCGCCTTGTCAGGTCAAGTGAACAGTGTTGAAAAAGTCGTTCGGCAATTGCTTTCGGTAAGCGATGTGTGAATTGCGTCGCACATGTGGAACGGGGAGGATGACCCAAATGCAAAAACCGGCCCTGCGAGGCAGGACCGGTGGAGCTACTGAAAAGGAACGAAACACGATTTTGTCCGGAACGGGCTTTTCCTACATGGCTTAAGTGACAGGGGTGTGACCGTCTCAATAAGTTTGCCTGCCGCGGGCCGCGCTGAAGACGGAAGCCTCCGACATGCTGCGCCTGCGTCGCCAACGGGTGTTATCTCTTTGGACTATCTTAGTTAAGTAACTGAAATAAAAAATAGAAAAATATTGTTATGACGTTTAGGTCAGTTTCTTCTTGCAAAGCAACATGGAAGCTGGAACTGTCCCCGCACACAGAACTTACGTAAGATGGAGGACCCCTCGCACGGACAAGAGATCCGGCGGAAATCGGGTATCATCTTGCGGGCAAAAAACCTGGAGGAAGTGTCATGACGGCAGCCATGGTGGGTTGGGCACACATGCCCTTCGGCAAACATGCGGACGAAACGGTTGAAAGCATGATCGTCAAGGTGGCGGTCGATGCCATCAAGGACGCAGGTATCGAGCCGGGAGATGTCGACGAGATCCTGCTCGGTCATTTCAATGCCGGTTTCTCGGCGCAGGACTTCACCGCTTCGCTGGTGCTGCAGGCCGATCCGGCGCTCCGTTTCAAACCGGCAACCCGTGTCGAAAACGCCTGCGCAACCGGGTCTGCCGCCGTGCATCAGGGTGTGCGCGCCATTGCTTCGGGCGACGCCCGCTTCGTGCTGGTCGTCGGTGTCGAGCAGATGACCACGACGCCCGGCCCGGAAATCGGCAAGAACCTGCTCAAGGCCTCCTATTTGAAGGAAGAAGGCGATATCCCGGCAGGCTTCGCCGGCGTCTTCGGCAAGATTGCCGACGCGTACTTCCAGAAGTACGGCGACCAGTCCGATGCCCTGGCCAAGATTGCATCGAAGAACCACAAGAACGGTGTCGGCAACCCCTACGCCCAGATGCGCAAGGACCTCGGTTTTGACTTCTGCCGTGCGGAATCGGAAAAGAACCCCTTTGTCGCCGGTCCGCTGAAGCGCACCGACTGTTCGCTGGTGTCCGACGGTGCTGCCGCACTCGTCCTGACCGATCCTGCAACGGCTCTCGGCATGAAGAAGGCGGTTGCCTTCCGCGCGCTTGCCCATGTGCAGGATTTCCTGCCGATGTCTAAGCGCGACATCCTGAAGTTCGAAGGCTGTTCCAAGGCCTGGGGTCAGGCACTCGGCGATGCCAATCTGGCGCTGGACGATCTGTCTTTCGTCGAGACCCACGACTGTTTCACCATTGCAGAGTTGATCGAATATGAAGCCATGGGCCTCACCAGGGAAGGCGAGGGCGCTCGCGCCGTGCTGGAAGGCTGGACGGAAATGGGCGGCAAGCTGCCGGTGAACCCGTCCGGTGGTCTGAAGGCCAAGGGTCATCCGATTGGCGCTACCGGTGTCTCCATGCACGTGCTCACTGCCATGCAGCTGACAGGCACTGCCGGCGAAATCCAGGTCAAGAACGCCGAGATCGGCGGCATCTTCAACATGGGTGGTGCCGCGGTGGCCAACTTCGTGTCCGTGATGCAGGCGATCAAGTAATCTTGTAACAGACAGGAAGTGCAATTAGCTTGCGGTGGACGGATCGGCTGTGGCCGATCCGTCCATTCTTGTTTCAGTCTCTAAACAAATCTCATGACAAAAGACTTATTCATCAGTTTATTTTATGTGGCGGTGTTATATTTCTTCGGCGGGTTCACAATACTGAATGGTTGTCCTTCATTTTACAAGGAATCCAAGCCGGTTTTCGCCTTCAACTCTCCGACGAAGGATGAAGTTCTGGAGGGAATGCATTTCATGTTGGGTGCCTCTGGGGTTGTTCTAGCCGCAGTTTTTCTCAGTTTGTTGACCGGCTTAAACCTTCATTTGGCCCTCTCCGCCGGCTGCCTATACGGCGGCTGGTCCATTCGCGCAAAATTGAAACGGACGTCTGACGGGCCTCTGCCCTGGGTCGCGGTCTACACGGCATCACCGCTGCTGTTTCGGTTATTCGATCGCAGGCCAATGCTGCTGTTCGACATCTGGACACTGGCCGTCGCGGGCGTTTTCGGTTTGCCCCTAGTTGCGTTTGCCCTCATGAAGGGGTGACGTGAGACCGGAGGTTTTTGTGTTTCTGGACTGCCACCCCAATCGAAACACAGCAAATGGCCGGGATTCGGCATATTGGTCGATTAACAGGACAGTGACCGATGCAGCTCCTGGGTACCCACTCGCTCGGGGATGGCAACAGTGGAAATACGTTTGCAGTGGCAACCTGTGAGACTTACTCCGCAGCGTTTGCGATTGCCGAGTAGAAATCCGGATCCGTCAGTTCAGGCGGAGAAACCGGTGCGCCGCCGCCTTCGCCGACGTAAGTATCCGCCACGCCGTAAATGAAGACCCCGCCTGCGTTGCGCTTTGCGATGGCGACCCGCTCGATCAACTGGAAGTCGCCCGTCTCGCAGTTGGCGTAACTTGTATAGATCGGTTTGCCGTTCTCGTTGATCCGTTCGGAACCTGAGGTGAATTTGCCTTCCGCACATTTCTTCTGGCTGTCGGCAACAATAAGCGACATCAGTTCTTCTTCCGATTGGTAGCTGCCTGCCGGAAAAATATGCGCCACAATCGTGCGTGCGTCGTTGGTGGCAACAGCATGAAGGCCGTTCAGATCTTCTTCGCGCTGGCCGTCGGGAATAAGTTTTAGTCCGGACAGGCCGGCGCTGCCCATCAGGTTGAACAGGGCCTGGGTCGCTTCGATGGCAAGTTGCGGGTCGGTCGCCGAACTGGACGCCGCCGCTTCGTCCTTGGTCGGGGCGGAATGTCCGAGGCCACCTTGAGAGTTGGCGCCTGCAGCGCCGGCAACGGGTGCCGCACCGTACCGTGCGATGTTCTGCTCCACGCATTTGGCAAGACGTGCCATCAGGCGAGAGGTGCCTGTCAGGCGGAATTCGTAATTGTAGGTGCCATCTCGAACGTAGAGCGTCCGGCCTCGGCGGAACCGGGTGATGATGTAGCCGCCTCTCGGCATTTGCATGCGCGCCAGATCCTTCGATGTTGCCTTGGCAACGCCACTCTGCCACGCGCCCCGGTCGATGCGATACTGAAGCGCAATATCCGCGCCGACCTTCATGTTCCAGTGAGGTGCCGAAAAGCCGATGGCCCAGTTGTAATTCGTGTCGACCTGAACATACAGCGTGATGCCGCTGCGATAATCTGCCGATGCAACACATGTCGAGAAGGCGCCGTTCTGGTCGTCCGTGAAAGCGCTGCCATTCCAGCTGCCGATACGAAATTTATCGACAACGGCCGCATGACCAATGCCGAGGCTGCCAAGGAGCAGTAGTCCCGCGGCAACCAATGAGTGAACAAGGCGCATCATACCCCCCTTGATGCCATTCCGGCCGAGTGCCAGCCATCTGGAAAAGCTAAGCGAATTCCGCTGCGGCATCAAGAAAGACGCACGCTTCCCCGGAAGGCTGAACGCCGTTGCAAACGAGGGCTGAACGGGGTGTTCACTGCCCGTTGTAACAGGAGGAAAACTCTTTCAACCGGACCAGGCCCGTTGGAAATTTTTCCTCGCAAAAATCACTCTGACCGGCTGCCGGGAATTGAAATTGGCCAAATCAGAGGATTGCAAAAAACTATTCCGCTTCTGTTTCCAGCTTTGAAATCCGGTGCCCGGCGCAGGCAAGGGCTGCCGATTACATTAGACCCATCAAACTGGGACTGGAGACCCTGACGATGACTAGCCGTGGTGGCGACACTCTGAAAACACTGAAAAAGCCGGAAGACCGGCTCGACGTGTTTCCGGCCTTCATGAAGGTTGCCGGTCGGCGTGTGCTCGTTGTCGGGCACGGCGGTGAAGCTGCTGCAAAGGTTCGTCTCCTGGGGGAAACCAACGCCCGGATCGTCGTCGTTTCCAAAATTGTCGAACCGGATCTGCAGGAGGCTATTGACCTCTTCGAGACCGAGCATCTTGCCGAGGATTTCCAGCCTGGTCATCTGAAGGACGCCGCTCTGGTCTTTTCCGCACGCGAAGACTGGGATCTCGACAAGGCTGTTGTCGATGCGGCACGGGCGCAGGGTGTTCCGGTCAACGCTGTCGACAAGCCGGAACTGTGCGACTTCTACACCGGTGCCCTGGTCAATCGCGCACCGATCGCCGTTGCGATAACCTCGACCGGTGTCGGTCCTGTCCTGTCGCGCCACATCCGCGCGCGCATTGAAGCCATGCTGCCGCGTTCGACCGGCGAGCTGGCGCGTCTTGCCGAAAGTTTCCGCGATGCTGCGACCAAGGTGATCCGCGACGGGGGGCTGCGCCGCAGTTTCTGGGCGCGCTTCTTCTCCGGTTCGGTCGCAACCAATCTCTATGCAGGCAAGGCTGATGTCGCCCGTTCCGAGGCGCAGCGGTTGTTGAATTCGATGGCGGACGAGCCCGGTTTTGTCTGGCTTGTCGGTGCCGGGCCGGGCGCGGAAGACCTGTTGACCCTGCGCGCGCAGCGCCTGCTGCAGGAAGCCGACGTCATCGTTCACGATGCGCTGGTGCCGGCAAATGTCGTTGCCATGGGCCGCCGCGATGCGGAGCGCATTTCCGTGGGCAAGCGCAAGGGCGCTCATTCCGTGCTGCAGTCCGAAATTTCCGAGCTCCTGGTCGAGCTTGGCCGCAAGGGCTTGAAAGTCGTGCGTCTGAAAGCTGGAGATCCGATGATCTTTGGCCGTGCCGCAGAAGAAATGGAAGCGCTTCGCGAAGGCGGTATCGGTTTTGAAATTGTTCCAGGCGTCACGGCAGCCTTCGCCGCCGCAGCGTCGGCCCAGATCCCGCTCACGTTGCGCGGTGTCGCCTCCAACCTGGTTTTCGCTACCGGCCACAATGCCAAGTCTGAAACTCTGCCGGATTGGGCGGGGCTGGCACTCAAGGGCGCGACGGTTGCCGTCTACATGGGCCGGACCGTGGCGGCTGCCGTTGCCGAGAAGATGATCGGCGCGGGCCTGAAACCTGAAACGCCGGTTGCCGTGATCGAGAATGCGGCACACCCGGACGAACGCCAATTTGCCGGAACCCTGTCCGAGCTCGCGGTGCTGTCGAACCGCGCGGAGATCGACGGACCGGTTCTGATCGTGATCGGCGAGGCCGTGGGCCATGCCGCAATGGACAAGGCCGAACCCCTGGCGCCGCAGCTCGCCGCCCGGGTTGTAGCCGCCTGAACTTGAAGAGAGTGGACGCACATGAAAGTCATCACCGCCAACCGCCTTTTGAACGGCGATGTTGTCTGGCTCGCGGAAAACGGTTCCTGGGTCGAGCGCATTACGCTGGCAAAGGTTTATGACGGCAAGGAAGCCGTCGCGGCAGCCCTGGCCGAAGGTCTTGAGGCCGAGAAGAACCAGAAAGTCGTCGGTGTCTACGAGATGGACGTGACCGTGGAAGAGGGCGTCATCGTA
Source organism: Labrenzia sp. THAF191a (assembly GCF_009363335.1). GTDB lineage: Bacteria > Pseudomonadota > Alphaproteobacteria > Rhizobiales > Stappiaceae > Roseibium > Roseibium algicola. The sequence goes on along the minus strand of NZ_CP045333.1, from coordinate 360,355 downwards.
CCGGTGCGCCTGCGTGAAAAGATCCGGGCAACCGGCCCGACCACACACCCGGAACTGGGCAAGCAGGCCCAGGCGGTTTCCGCCTGAAACAACAATGAAGGGCAGGGCAGCGCCTTCCATGGCAGCGCCCGCTGAGGAGAGATTGAGACATGTACCGTTACGACGAATTTGACGCGAGCTTCGTGAACCAGCGTACCGAGCAGTTCAAGGACCAGGTCCGCCGCCGTCTGGCTGGCGAGCTTTCCGAGGACGAGTTCAAGCCGCTGCGCCTGATGAACGGTCTCTACCTGCAGCTCCATGCCTACATGCTGCGCGTTGCCATTCCCTATGGCACGCTCAATGGCCGGCAGATGCGCAAGCTTGCCCATATCGCCCGCACGTACGACCAGAGCTACGGCCACTTCACCACGCGCCAGAACATCCAGTTCAACTGGCCGAAACTGGAAGATACGCCGAAGATCCTGGAAGAGCTGGCAGAAGTCGAGATGCATGCCATTCAGACGTCGGGCAACTGCATTCGAAACGTGACCGCGGATCACTTCGCCGGTGCTGCCGCCGACGAGATCGCCGACCCGCGCCCCTATGCGGAAATCCTGCGCCAGTGGTCATCGCTGCATCCGGAGTTTTCGTTCCTGCCGCGCAAGTTCAAGATCGCCATCACAGGCGCACCGAACGACCGTGCTGCCGTCCAGGTTCACGATATCGGTCTGCAGCTCGCACGCAACGATGCCGGTGAGATCGGGTTCGTGGTCTTCGTCGGTGGTGGACTTGGTCGTACGCCGATGATCGGCCGCAAGGTGCGCGACTTCCTTCCCGAGGAAGATCTGCTTGCCTACTCGGAAGCGATCCTGCGCGTCTATAACCGCTACGGCCGCCGCGACAACAAGTACAAGGCCCGCATCAAGATCCTGGTTCATGAAACCGGTCTGGACGAACTGAAGGCGGATATCGAGGCCGAATTCGAAAAGATCCGCTTCGGGGTCCTGCGTCTGCCGGACGAGGAAGTGCGCCGCATCGAAGCCTATTTTGCTCCGCCTCCGCTGGAAGTGGGCAATGCGACCTCGGCTGCCGTTGAAGCACGCAAGGCGGCGGATGCAGCCTTTGCCCAGTTCACGGCACATAACCTCAACCCGCACCGGGTGCCTGGATATACCTCCGTCACATTGTCCATGAAGCCGATCGGTGGCATCCCGGGCGATGCGTCGGATGAGCAGATGGATGTGATCGCGAACCTTGCCGAGAAATACGGTCATGACGAGCTCCGCATCAGTCACGAGCAGAACGTGATCCTGCCGCATGTGAAGCTGGACGACCTGCCGGCGCTGTTCGACGAGTTGGTGGCCGCGCGTATCGCGGAGGGCAATGCCGGTCTGATCACCGACATCATCGCCTGCCCGGGCATGGACTATTGCGCCCTGGCAACCGCCCGCTCCATTCCGGTTGCGCAGCGGATCTCCGAACGCTTCGGTGCTGCGGAACGGCAGGCCGAGATCGGTGAGCTGAAGATCAAGATCTCCGGCTGCATCAACGCCTGTGGTCACCACCATGTCGGCCACATCGGCATTCTCGGCCTGGAGAAGAAGGGCGAGGAATTCTATCAGGTGACGCTTGGCGGCTCCGCCAACGAAAACGCGTCCATTGGTGAAATCGTCGGTCGCGGCTTCTCGTCTGAAGAAGTGGTCGATGCCATCGAGAAGCTGGTCGATACCTATCTCGGCCTGCGGAACGGCAAAGAAGAGACCTTCCTGGAAGCCTATCGCCGGGTTGGGGAGGATCCCTTCAAGGAGGCCCTTTATGGCGCTGCATGAGACATTCAGCCTAGGTGTTGATCCGGAGCTGGGCTTGCAGGCGGAAGTCGCCGCACTCAACGCCCAGTTCGAGGATGCAACCGCGGACGACGTCCTGAGGGCGGCCATCCGCCACCAGTTCGCCGGTGGCATTGCCATGGTCTCCAGCTTCGGGGCCGATTCAGCGGTGCTCCTGCATATGGTTGCCCAGATCGACCCGTCGACGCCGGTCGTTTTCGTCGACACGGTCAAACTGTTTCCGGCTACGCTGCTCTATCGTGATGAGTTGATCGAGAAGCTCGGCCTGACCGATGTCCGCACCCAGAAGCCGAACAAGGATGATCTCTCCAGGGAAGATCCCGCGGGCATGCTCTGGATGAGCGATACCGACGCCTGCTGCCACATCCGCAAGGTGGTGCCGCTGGCCGAGGCCTTGAACGGGTTCGAAGCCTGGATTTCCGGCCGCAAGCGGTTCCAGAGCGCAAGTCGCTCCAGCCTGGAGTTCTTCGAAATCGACGAAGGCCGGGTGAAGGTCAACCCGCTGGCGGACTGGACGGCTGCCGAAATTCTGGATTATGCCAAGACCCATGATCTGCCGCCGCATCCGCTGGTGGCGCAAGGCTACCCCTCCATCGGCTGCCTGCCCTGCACCAGCAAGGTTGCCCCCGGCGAGGACCCCCGGGCCGGACGTTGGCGCGGCCAGGACAAGACGGAATGCGGCATTCACTGGCCGACCCATGGCAAGGAAGTTGACGGCAGTGGTATCTGACCGCTGCCGATAGAGGATTTTGAGGACGCAAAGAATGGCAACGATTTTCAAGGACGGCGATTTCGTCGAGGAAAGCTGGACGCGGACAGATGCCGAAACCGGCACTTCTGTCGAAGGCGATGCGCTTGTACCGATGACCGTGTTTCTCATCGACCCGGATGCATATCTGGCACGTGACGGTAAAACCGCCGTCATCGTCGAGGCTGGTGACGATGTCGAGCTGATCGAAAACTATCTCGACCGGCTGGCACTGGTTGCCGTCGACTTTCCGAGCTTTTCCGATGGCCGCGGCTTTTCCGCAGCCCGCATCCTGCGTGAGCAGATCGGCTATAAGGGTGATATCCGCGCGCTCGGGAAATACATTCTCGACCAGGTGCCGCTGGCACGCCGTTGCGGTGTGTCGACGTTCGAGATCTCCAAGCCGGAAGTGCTGAAAGCCCTGAAGGCCGGTGAATGGCCCGAGGTCACCAAATATCTGCAGCCGGTCGGCACGGTCGATGAAATCCCGGAAGGAACACGCCCGTGGGCGCGCCGCTCCCACCGGGACCTGGCGGTCGCTGCGGAGTAAGCGGATCGGGGCTGCCCGTCTTGCGCCAATGGTCATAGGCCGGCGGCACAAAATTCGAACGAGCGTTTCAGGGGACCTCGCAAGGCGGGGTCCCCATTTGTTTGCGAGCTGCCATCCTTGCAAGAGGCAGTCGACATGGTCGAAGACTTCAGGCGCTCGCCTATGGTCTTTTGCTGTCGAAGGAAAAGGTGAAACCGAACCACGGCAAGTGTTTTGCCTGTCCAGTTTGTGTCAGCAACCGGAATGCAGTTCGTCAGTGGATTGAAACATCCGGTTACAGGCTGTGAATCGCATTGTCACAAGACTGACTTATTATACGTCATATGGTCTGGCGGCAAAATGATTTGCCGGCGAACCGGCACTGGCGCACGAGGCAATGTGGCGTCGAAACGGGGATACCGGGGCATTGCCAATTGTTTCCCGAAATCCAATACCGCAGGCCGGTTCCGGTCCTCAGCAGGAATGTCGCTAAATGGCCGTCACTCGCACCCTCGAAACGCTCTTCGATCTGAGGAAGCCCGCAGTAAAGACCAACAAGGTGCTTGTGGTCGGGGTCAGTTCAAAGCGATCGCTCGGCCTGGCAATCGGCGAGCACATGTATCAGAACGGTTGGGAAACCGTGCTGACATCGCGCCGACCGGAAAAGCTGTCTGCCAAAACGCCACATCACGACATCCGCTTCCTGGATTATCCGCAGTCCATCGATGCGATTGATGATCTGACCGACCTCACCGGTATGGTGTTCTGCCTGGCGAAAACCGACATCGGCGAAGCCGGACAGAACGGCCTGCTGGGGACGAGCGAAGAGAACTTTCTGAAGACGATCAGCACCAGCTGTTATGCCTTCATCGCCCTGGTGCGGGAGGTGCAGCGTCGCAACCCGAACCTCAGATCCGTTGTTGCCCTGACCTTCCTGGGCGGTGAGCGGGTGGTGCCCGGCTACGAGGTCCTGGGTGTCGCCAAGGCTGCACTGGAACACTCCGTGCGGGCGCTGGCGGCGGAACTTGGCCATGAAAACGTACGTGTGAACGGTGTTTCCGCCGGCGCGGTCCCGACCACGTCATCGCGTGTCCTGCCCGATTTCCGCAAGGTTCACGAGGTTCTCTCGCGGCAGTCGTTCCTGCGCCGCGGTGTCACTGCAGAGGAAGTTGCCGGAGCTGCTGCCTATTTGCTCAGTGATCTTTCCGGCGGAATGACGGGTGAGATCCTGCAAGTCAACGGCGGCCTGCGGCACACGGTGCTCTAAGCTGGTGTCTGGTACGGCGTCGTGGTCTTTTCGTGATGCCGCATGTCGTTCAGCCTAATCGAAGTCAACGCTCCACGTGAACTTAATGCAAAACATCCGCGCTCCGGAAGTTAATGCATACTTTGTGCTTGTGTTTTTATTGGTTCGTTAGATAAACACCCTCACCATGCCTCAGATGGATCAAGGGATTCGGTTTCCGAAACCTTCCGAAACAAAGGGCGCACTTCGGGAAATTGCGGAACGTCCGACGGCGAATGCCTGAATTATTTTAATTCGAGCTGTCGCAGATGGAGAGAACAGTGGTCGCGAATTTATACGGAAAGGACGGTGTCCTGGAGCGGGTCGCAAGGCCTGAAATGCGCGTACCATTCTTGCTGGGTCTGGTGGTGTTCCTGGCTTGCATCTTCGGCATTCTTACCCGGCCGACCGGGTTCCTGGCAGCAGTCTGGCCGGCCAACGCAATTCTCCTCGGACTGCTGGTTCGTTTGCCGAAATCGGCTTGTTGGCAGAGCTGGGTTGCTGCTGCCGTAGGTTACCTGGCAGCGGATATTCTGACAGGAGCGACGCTCGAAAAGGCCGTGCTGCTGAATGCGGCCAACATGGTTGGGGTGGCTGCCGGGTATCAGGTCTATAAATATTTGCCTGCTTCCTCCGTTCGGCTGCAACAACCGTTGGCCCTTCTCCATCTCGCAGTGGCGTCGGCTATCGCAGCTTCCGTGGCAGGGCTTGTTGGCGGCATCGCAAATCCGATCCTCTTCGGCGGGGGTGTCATTCCCGGCTGGATATTCTGGTCGACGACCGAGCTGGTCAACTACATCTCCTTTTTGCCGGTTATCCTGTCGGCACCGAAGCTGGAAGGAACGTTGCCGGACTTTTCCGGTCTGCTGGCCCGGTTGAGGCAGGAAAAACGCGCGCCGCTGATCCTGCTGCTGATCTCCTGTATTGCAGGAGCCGTCGTCGGAGGGCCTGGCGCCATTGCGTTTCCGGTTCCGGCGCTCTTGTGGTGTGGTGTCGTCTATCCGGTCTTTCCGACAGCGATACTGACGCTGTGCATTGGCGTGTGGGGTCTCGTCATCCTGTCAAACGGGCTTGGCGACAGCAGCTCCCTGCAGCTCGACGTGATGACGCTCATTTCCATCCGGCTCGGCATTTCCCTTGTTGCCTTGGCGCCTATCATGTTGTCCTGCGTCACGCAGAGCCGGAACGCGTTGCTGGTCCGTCTGCAATATCTTGCCACGCACGACCAACTGACCGACGTACTCAACCGCAACGCCTTCCGCGAGGAGGTCTCCCGCAGCCTCTCCCTTGGCATGAACGGCTTTGCCCTGCTGATGGTCGACCTCGATCATTTCAAGTCGGTCAACGACACTTACGGACACGCAGCCGGTGATACCGTCCTGGTCAGCTTCGTGCGGCGCGTGCAAGGCACGTTGCAGCCGGGCAGTCTTCTGGGGCGTATGGGCGGCGAGGAATTCGCCATCATGATTCCGAACAGCCAGATCAGGGACGCAGTGGCAGAAGCCGAGAAAATTCGGCAAAGCGTCTGCTGTGAGCCGGTTGCCGCAGGAGACGGAGAACTGGTTCGCGTTACCGCAAGCCTCGGCGTCGTCGCTGTCGAGCACGACAATGCAGCCTGTCTTGATACCCTGTTGGCCGAAGCGGACCGGCTTTGCTACCAGGCGAAGGAACGCGGCCGCAACCGCGTGGAGCACTGCGGAGCGGCATAGGGTTTTCGGACAGGCGGCCGTCAGACTTCCTTGTTTCTGGTCAGGTAAAGCAGTTGGGGGAAGATTTCCTCCAGCGCCGGGTCTCGTCCGGTTTCCGCATTGGCCGTATAGAACTGCCGATTTGCCTTCAGATTGGCATAGCCGTGAATGAACGCCCACAGCATGGTTTCAACGGAAGTCCGGTGAACGGGGTTTTCGCAATTCTCCGGTGAAAGTCCTTCGGAGACCTCCCTTAGAACCGCATAGGCTTCGCGGCTGGCCGGCTGAAGCTCCGGATAGATGTCGATCTGTCGTTCCATGGAGAACATCAGCCGGAACAGATGCGGGTTCTCTTCAACGAAGGCAATGTAACCGCGGGCGCTTGCGAGTATCTGTTCACGGGCATCGTTGGACGCATCCGCCATGTAACGGCGCATCGTGCCGGCAAACTGCCGGAAGCCTTCCGTCGCGATGGCTGCCTGCAGGACGGCAAGATTGGCGAAGTGGTTCTTCGGCGCTCCATGCGAAACGCCGGCACGGGCGGCACACGCCCGCAGCGACAGGGCTTCAAGTCCATCTTCGCGCAGAATGTCCAGCCCTGCCTGGATCAGGGCCTCTTTCAGATTGCCGTGGTGATATTTCGGGTCGCTCAGGCCTGTTTCCTCCATAAGTAGACACTGTCAACATTTTCGTTGACGGCTGAAAATTCCGCATATAGACAGTGACAACATTGCTGGGGTCGCAATGCAGAAGGGTTGTCTTATGTCGTCTAAGTGTTATGTGCGGGCTAGCGTCCTTGCAAGTCTCGCGCTTGTCGCATGTCCTGCCATGGGGGAGGAACAGAAGGACTGGAGCGTGTTGGTTGGCGCTGGTCCCTTCTTCGGTCCGGAATATCTGGGCTCCAAGGACTACGGTTTCGTTCCCGGCATCATCGCGTCTGTGCAGAAGGGGCCGTATTTCGTCAAGTTCAACGGTTTGACGGCGACCGCCAACGTGCTGCCTTTCGACAGCTTTTACGCCGGGCCGCTTATTGGTTACGGCACGGGCCGCAAGGATGTGTCCGACAATGTTGTCGACAAGCTTCCCGATGTTGACGAGGAGCTCTGGGTTGGTGCCACGGCAGGTGGTGGCTACGCCGGATTGCTGCTCGATCGCGATTCACTTGGAGCCAGTGTCGAGATTGCCCATGACGTCATCGGCGACAGCGGCACAACGGCCACATTCAGCCTGGGTTACGAAATCAACGCAACCCAGCGTCTGGCTATCGGCCTTGATGTCTCCACGACCTTTGTCGACGGCACCTATGCTGACGCCTACTATTCCGTGACCGCAAAAGGCGCGGCCGCAAGCGGTCTCAAGGAATACAAGGCCGACGCCGGCTTCCGGGATGTGAGCGTGGATGTCTCTTCAAGATTTGCCGTAACCGAAAACTGGGGCGTCGGTGGCCTCGTCGGCGGGTCGGTTCTTCTCGGCGGTATGGCCGATAGCCCGATCGTTGAAGACCGGGGAGAGGCGCTCAACGGCCATGGCGGTCTGTTTCTCTGGTACAAGTTCTGATCGGCGGCCGGCACGGAAAGCTGTTCTGACGCGGACAAACTGTGCCGGCACCTGTCCCGGAAAGATCACGAGGAGCGCCAGCGTCAGAACTGTCACGTAATCATGAGCGGCTCTGTCAGCCAGATTTTGAAAGGCAATTGCGGGCCGCATTCCACCAGGCGTGCCCCGGCACAAGGCCGGGGCTGCTGAAGGTTCAAGCGGCAGGTGCAATCACGCGTCTGTCGGCTCATCGTATGTGATCATCGCGATCACGCCTCCGAGCGGGTCGACGATCGTTGCCATGCGGCCGACGTTTGGAATGCTCATCGGTTCCATTGCAATCGTCGCACCAAGCGCACGGGCCTTTTCGACACGCGCATCGACACTGTCGACAGTCACATACGGCAGCCAACGGGGACTTTCAGTTTCCATGGACGGGAAGCCGCCGATCATGTTTTCATTGTTCATGATCATGGTGTAGGGGCCTACGCCCACATCCACGGTTTTTGTGCCCCAGCCGAGCAGGTCGGAGTAGAAGGCCTGCGCCTTGGCACCGTCAGCGCAGTGAAGTTCCATCCAGCTGAACGTGCCATGTATTTGCGACGGAGTGCTCATGTCTTTCATCCTCTGTGTTGAAAACAATTGCCTGGCAGTGCCAGGTGATCAGAGGACGACGGGCGACAGGCAGACCCGACAGGGGGTGAAAATTTTTTTGGTCTGACCGGATCTGAACAAGACGAGGCTCGAAACAGGCCTATTGTCCGCCAGAAACCTTCATCTTCCGGCGGATATGGTCGCGGTCGACATCGGTTCCCGCAAATTCCAGCGCTTTGCGGTAAGCAGCCTGAGCCTCTTCGATCAGGCCCAGTTCTTCCAGAAAGGTAGCGCGGACAACATGAAAGTTCGGGTAGCGCTCCAGAGAGCCGGCCAGTTGCTCCAGGCTGCACAAGCCGGCCTGTGCTCCGTTCAGCTTTGCCTGGACCACGGCGCGGTTGAGCGCGACAACCGGTGAAGGCCGAATATGTTCCAGGGCGCGGTAGAGCCGGTCGATCTCGACCCAGTCGGTGGTTGCGTAGGTCGCAGCCTGGGTGTGGGTCGAGGCAATGGCGGCCTCGATCTGAAAGGGGCCGGGCCGCGCCTTGCGCAAGGCGGCCTCAAGCAGAATGTTGCCTTCGGCGATCAGTTTCCGGTCCCAAAGCGAACGGTCCTGGTCTTCCAGCGTGATGGCGCTGCCGCTCCGGCTCAGCCGGGCCTTGCGGCGGGAATGCTGGATCAGGCAAAGGGCCAGCAAGCCGCGCAGTTCCGGTTCTTCGGGAAACAGCCGAACGATCAGGCGGGCCAGGCGGATCGCTTCCTCACACAGGGGCTCGCGGATCAGTTCTTCGCCCTGTGAAGCCGCATAGCCTTCGTTGAAGATCAGATAGATGGCATTGGCTACGGCGGAAAGTCGCTCGGCACGGGCTGTTCTGTCCGGCTCCTCATAGCTCAGTTTGGCCGCCTGCAGCCGTTTCTTTGCGCGCGTGATGCGCTGTTCCATGGTCTTGGCCTGTACCAGAAATGCACGGGCAATCTCCTCTACAGAAAGACCAGCGACAATTTTTAGGGAAAGGGCAATCTGCTGGTCCCGGCGCAGCACCGGGTGGCAGCAGGTAAACAGTAGGCGCAGGATGTCGTCCCGGTAGACGGCATGATCCAGCGATTGGGTCAGCTCGTCTTCCGGGTGCGGGCCTTCGGGAAGAGGCTCGAGATCATCCGGTGCGGTGAGGGTTTCCTTTTTTCGTTTCCGCAGCGTATCGATACCGGCATTGCGTCCGGCTATAATCAGCCAGGCAACCGGATCCGCCGGCATCCGGTCGGGTGACCACGCCTTGAGCGCCTTCAACGAGGCGTCCTGAAAAGCATCCTCGGCAAGGTCGATGTCGCCGAAGACGCGGTTGAGCGCTGCCAGGACGCGCGGGCGGGCAGCCCTAAGATGCGCTGATAACCAGGCGCTCGGCATTCTTGAAATCGGCTCCCTCGAAGAATTCCACCGGACGAATTTCGATGCGGCCATGATCCAGCGGCAGGATCTTCACCGCCTCGATGGCGTCCTCCAGTGTCGGACAGTCGATCACATAAAAGCCCATGAACTGCTCTTTCGTTTCAGCAAAAGGACCATCGGTGACAATAAAGTCGTCCTTGTCCCTGTTGATCGTGACCGACGTTCCCGTCGACATCAACTTGGTTGCAACGGCGAAGGAGTTGTTTGTCTTGGTGTGTTCGTGAAAGGCGCCGTGTTTCTGATAAACGGTGGCAAGCTCTTCCGGTGGCAGAGCATCAATGAAATCTTCGCTGGCGTAAATCAAAACGGAAAAAAGCATGTGGGTCCCTCCGGTTGCTTGGATTGATACCCAAGGAACGTGCAGGCGCGAGCTTATCCGACAGCCGACCGAAAAAAAGTGAAAACTTGCCTGCGATCAGGACATGGCCTTGCCGAAAGGCAGAGTTGCCGGCCGTTAAACCGGGCAATTCCGATCCGTGTGATCTGCTAGGCGTTGCCGATGAGAACACCTGCCGCAAAGACCAGCGAACCACCGAGGACAACCTGGAAGGCTGCCCGCAGAAACGGTGTTTCCATGTAGCGGTTCTGGATCCAGGCAATGGCCCACAATTCGATGAAAACGATGAATGCGGCGACAGTTGTCGCTGTCCAGAATTCTGGAATGAGATAGGGCAGGGCGTGACCAAGGCCGCCGAGGGCGGTCATGATGCCCGAGGCGAGGCCGCGCTTCAGCGGCGAACCGCGTCCCGAGAGCACGCCGTCGTCATGGGCAGCTTCCGTAAAGCCCATGGATATGCCCGCCCCGACGGAGGCCGACAGGCCGACCAAGAAGGTCTGCCAGGTATCCTGCGTCGCGAAGGCGGCGGCAAAGATCGGGGCCAGCGTTGATACCGAGCCGTCCATCAAACCGGCAAGGCCCGGCTGGACGTAGGTCAGGATGAACTGCCGGCGTTCGGTCTGGCGCTCCTGTTCCTGCACGTCGTCGGGCGTGTGTTTGGCTCCAAGGCGCTGGGCGAGACTCTCGTGGCCTTTCTCGGCAACCGCAAGATCGCCCAGTAGCTTGCGGGTTCCTGCGTCCGAGGTGCGCTTGGCAGCTTCGGTGTAGAAGCGGTAGGCCTGCGCCTCCATTTCCTCGGCCATGGTACGGACTTTCTCAAGTCCGAGGGGGCGCACCAGCCAGTCGGGCTTGCGGTCGTAATAGCCGCGCACATGTTCCCGTCGTATGAGAGGGATCGTTTCGCCGAACCGCGCCCGGTGCTGTTCGATCAGTCTCCGCCGATGCTGGTTTTCCTCTGCGGCCATGTCGTCGAAGACTTTGGCCGATTGCGCATACTGGTCACGCAAACCGTCGGCATAAGCCTTGTAGATGCGGGCATCGTCCTCCTCGGAGGAAATCGCAAGCGCCAGGATTTCCTGTTCGGAAAGGGATGAGAAATCCCGCTTTCCCAGTCTGAAAACACGTCCGAACATCAATGCCTCTCACCCAGGATTACCATTTTGCAGGTGGACCGCCTTCAGAAAGGCAGCATGCTGGCCCCGAGCCGATTCGATCACCGATCAGGTTATATTCGGATGTTAGCAAATTAAGAGAAGCCGAACCGATGCCAAGATGACGCATGTTTTATCGTCCCCGCAACCGGTTCGGCTGTCGATGTCAGCCTATCCAGCCGTCACGCTTCAGGACCTGATAGGTCTCGTCGAGGGTTTTCTCGGCGGTCTTCACCAGAATATCCGCCTCCTCGTGGGTCAGGACCAGCGGCGGCGAGATGATCAGGCTGTCGCGCACCGCGCGCATGACCATGCCGTTGCCGAAGGAAATGTCTCGGCAGATGGTGCCTGCCGTGCCGACGTCCTTGAACGGCCGATGCGGGTTTTTCTTGTCCGGCACCAGTTCCAGCGCCCCGACTAGGCCGGTCATGCGGGCTTCGCCGATCAGAGGGTGATCGCCCAGCTTCAGCCAGCGTTCCTTGAGATAGGGACCGATATCGTTCTTGACGCGTTCCACCAGGCCTTCGCGCTCGATGATTTCCAGGTTGGCGAGTGCAGCCGCGGCGCAGGCCGGGTGACCGGAATAGGTGTAGCCGTGGTAGAACTCTTCACCCGAAAGCATCAGGCCTTCGGCCACGCGATCGGACACCATGACACCGCCCATCGGCAGATAGCCGGACGTCAGGCCCTTGGCGATCGGCATCAGGTCCGGCTTCATGCCGTAGTGGGTCGAGCCGAACCATTCGCCGAGACGGCCAAAGCCGCAGATGACCTCGTCGGAAACGAAGAGGATATCCCGTTCGTCGAGGATACGGCGGATTTCCGGCCAATAGGTCTCCGGCGGAATGATGACACCACCAGCGCCCTGGATCGGTTCGGCGATGAAGGCCGCAACCTTGTCCTCACCGATTTCGTCAATGGCTTCTTCCAGTTTGCGCGCGGCGAAGACGCCGAACTCTTCCGGGCTCATTTCATGGCCTTCACCGAACCAGTAGGGCTGGTCGATGTGATGCACACCCGGAACCGGAAGGCCGCCCTGCTGGTGCATGCCCTTCATGCCGCCGAGGCTGGTGCCGGCGAGCGTCGAGCCGTGATAGCCGTTCCAGCGACCGATGATCACCTTCTTGTCCGGTTTGCCCATCTTGTCCCAATAGGTGCGGACCATGCGGAATACGGTGTCGTTGGCCTCGGACCCGGACGAGCAGTAGAACACCCTGTTGATGTGATCGGGTGCCAGTTTCGCCAGCTTTTCAGACAAGGCAATCGCAGGCGGATGGGTCGTCTTGAAGAACGTGTTGTAATAGGACAGCTCGTTCATCTGCTTGTAGACCGCATCCGCAATCTCCTTGCGGCCATGGCCAACCTGCACGCACCACAGACCGGCCATGCCGTCGAGGATCCGGTTGCCTTCCGAATCCGTCAGCCAGATACCGTCGGCATGGGTGATCACCCGGCTGCCTTCCTGGTTCAGCGACTTCATGTCGGAAAAAGGATGCCAGTGATGGGCGGCATCGAGTTCCTGAAGGGCCTTGGTCGGATAGATGTTGGAATGGGCCGTCATTGGCGAACGCTCCGGATAGTGACAGACGGGATCAGACGTTGAGCAGCAGGTATTCCCGCTCCCAGGGGCTGATCACGGACATGAAGGTTTCAAATTCCTCGTATTTGATCGCCCGGTAGGTGGCGACGAACTGTTCGCCGAATACCTCGATCATCTCGTCGGACTTTTCGAACTTGGCCAGCGCCTCTGGCAGACCTCGCGGCAGGGACTTGGACCGTTCCGAGCAGTCGTCGGATTTCGGGGAATCCGGCTTGAGCCCGTGGACCATTCCCAGGTACCCGCAGGCAAGGCTCGCGGCGATGGCGAGATACGGGTTGACGTCGGACCCCGGCACCCGGTTTTCCAGACGACGTGCCTGGGCGTTGGAATAAGGCACACGCAGACCCACCGTGCGGTTGTCGTAGCCCCAGTAGACATTCACCGGTGCGGTCGAGGTCTTGGAGAACCGGCGATAGGAATTGACGAAAGGCGCCATGATGCAGGTGACCCGCGGGAGGAACCGCTGGTGACCGGCGATAAACGACAGGAACGCCTGTGTTTCCTCGCCGTTTTCGTCTGCGAAGATGTTTAAGCCGGTTTCCTTGTCGACCACCGACTGGTGGATATGCATGGCCGAACCGGGCTGGTTCGACATCGGCTTCGACATGAAGGTGGCATACATCTCGTGACGAAGCGCGGCCTCTCGGATGGTGCGCTTGAACAGGAACACCTGGTCGGCCAGGGCCAGCGGTTGGCCATGGCGCAGGTTGATTTCCATCTGCGCTGCGCCTTCCTCGTGGATCATCGTGTCGATCTCGAGGCCCTGCTGTTCCGACAGGTCGTAGATGTCGTCGATCAGGTCGTCGAATTCGTTCAGTGCGGAGATCGAATAGGACTGCCGGCCGACTTCCGGACGGCCGGACCGGCCCCGCGGCGGCTCAAGCGGATAGTCAGGATCCGTGTTCGGACGGACGAGGTAAAACTCGATTTCCGGCGCCACGACAGGTTCCCAGCCCTTGTCCTCGTAGAGTTTGAGAACACGCTTCAAAACATTGCGCGGGGCGGTCTCGACCGGTGCACCCTGCCGGGTGACGGCGTCGTGGATCAGCTGCGCGGTCGGGTCGCTTTCCCAGGGCACGGTGGTAAGGGTGCTGTAGTCGGGCTTGAAATAGAGATCGCCGTCGATGGGGTTGTGCTGAAACCAGTCGTCGTCGTCCGGATAATCGCCCGAGATCGTCTGCGCGAAGATCGAAGCAGGCATCGTCATCACCGGGCCGGAGAAAAACTTGCCAGTCGGCATCATCTTGCCGCGGGCAACACCGGCAAGGTCCGGAACGATGCATTCGATGTCTTGGATGTTGCGCGCGTTGAGCCAGTCACGGGCCGCATCGACATCCGGAACGCCGCGCAGGCTGTCGATCGGATTTTCGCTTTCGCTGGCAGGCGTTTCAGCAGTCACAAGAAGCTCCAATGGTTTTGGCACTTTGGCCGGGGCAGGGAAGGCCATTTGGACGGCAAACAGGGGCGTTATCAAGTGCCTGTCTGCATGGGGCTGTCCCGGGTCGGAGAAATCATTTTGTGATCACAAAATGACATGGCTTTCAAAAAGGATCAACCGCCTGATGCATTTGACAGGATTTCCTTGCCGAGAAGCCCCATGCCGTCGGCAATATCGGCCGCGATTGCGGCCCGCAGTGCAGGGCCGTCCTGATCTTCGATCGCGCGGATGGCTTCCTTGTGACGGTCCTCAAGGCTTGCAGTGCCGACCCGTCCGTAAACCGTGCGCATGAATGGCGCGAACTGCAGCCAGAGACTGTCGATCAGCGGCAGCAGAACCTTGGACCCGGACGCTCTGTAAATGCGAAAGTGAAAGGCGTGGTTGAGTCGCATGTAGGCTTCTGCATCGCCACTTGTGAGCCGCTCGTCGATGTCGTCATCGATCGATTGAAGGTCCTTTGCATCCTTGGATGTCAGGAGCGGCAGGGCCAGTTCGGCCAGTTCCGGTTCCAGAAGAAGTCTTGCTTTCAGCACCTCGTCGAAGCGGGCCGGGGTCATGTCGGGTATCTGTACCCGGCCGTTCGGTTTCACCTCGAGAGCGTTTTCAGCCGCAAGCCGTTGCAGCACTTCGCGCACTGGCATCGGGCTTACGCCAAGTTCCGCGGCAAGCCCCCGGATTGTCACGGCTTTTCCAGGTATGAACCGGCCTGTAAGCAGCCCGGACCGGACGGCATTGTCGACCTGCCCACGAGTTGCGCCACGGGACGTGGAGGGGCCGCTGGCCTCCTTCACGGGGCCGGATTGCAAAGCGGATTGCCGAAGGGCCAAAGACGTCCTCCCGAAAAAGTCAAACGGTCAATTTATGCGATCCCGCTTGACAGGGTTTTCCGAAAGTGATCACATTTTTGAAAAGGACGCAAACAAAAGCTGCCGGCTGCCGCAGGAGTGCGGACGGCTCAGTCCAGCAAGACGCAGGGGCGTAAAAACTCTAAATGAACGAGCTTCCCCACCAGATCCTCGAGCATCCGGCGCTGCCCGGTTGGAAGACGGACTTCGAGGCCTTCATGGCCGCCCATCCCGATCTTGATACGCTCGAGGTCATTCTGCCCGATACCAACGGCGTGCTGCGCGGCAAGTGGCTGCCGGGCAAGGCGCTCGAAAAGGTGTTCGAGGGCGGCGTGGCCTTTCCCTATTCGCTTTACGGGCTGGATGTCTGGGGCCGCGAGGTCGAGGCCACCGGCATGCATCTGGAAACGGGTGACAAGGACGGTGTCTGCTGGCCGATCCCCGAAACGCTGAAGCTTGTTCCCTGGACCGACCGCAAGACCGCCCAGGTGCTTTTGTCCATGTACGACCGGGACGGCGATCCATTCCTGGCAGACCCGCGCCACGTTCTGGAAAACATGGTCGACCGGCTGAAGGACGAATTCGGCGTGACCGCCACCTGCGCCTTCGAGTTGGAATTCTATCTGTTCGAGGAAAGTGACGGTGACTGGACGGAGCAGCCCAAGCCGCTGTTCTCCACCCATCTCGGCCCGGCCCGCCAGAACATGTACGCGCTGTCCGACCTGGAGGCCTTGCTGCCGGTGGTGGACGATCTGCGGAAGGCCTGCGAGGTTCAGGGCATTCCGGCGGACGCTGCGGTTTCCGAAGCCGCGCCCGGCCAGTTCGAACTCAACCTGCACCATCGCCGCAACCCGCTCCTGGCGGCCGATGACGTTGTCATGCTGCGCCGCCTGGTGGCGGGGGTCGCGCGCAAGCACGAGCTCAAGGCGTCCTTCATGGCCAAGCCTTTTGTGGAATGGCCCGGCAACGGCATGCATGTGCACGTGTCCATGGAAGACGATAAGGGCAATTTGTTCGCGGATCCGGAAACCGGCGCAGACCGGCTGGGATATGCCATCAACGGTCTTTTGAAGACCATGCCGGAAGCTCTGTTGCTGTTCATTTCCACCTTCAACGGTTTCCGCCGGATGCAGCCTGGCTCCTATGCGCCAGCCTCCATCTGCTGGGGCTACGACAACCGCTCCGTGGCGTTGCGCGTTCCTGCCTCGACACCGGAAGCTGCGCGTGTCGAGCACCGGATCGCAGGTGCCGACGCCAACCCCTATCTTGTGCTGACAGGCATTCTCGCCGGCATGATGGAAGGCCTCAGGCTGAAAAAGGATCCGCCTGCGCCCGTGACCGGCAATGCCTACGAGAAACGCAAGAAGCGACTGACCCCCTGGATGGACGAAGCCATTGATGCTTTTGAAGCCTCCAAGCTGATGAAACAGGCAGTCGGAAAGGAAATGCACAAGGTACTTACCGAGATCAAACGGGAGGAACTGAACGAATTTGGGCGGGAGATCTCGTCGCTTGAGCGACAGACGTATTTGTGATCGGCTGCTGCCCAAAATCGACGCTGGACAAAAACCGGCGCCATAGCCAATCTGCGGGACAGACAAGACGCAAACAGCGCAAATGTCCATTTGCATTCAGGCACTAGGCCATCAAAGGGCCACTGACAAAACTCTGAGGGGAGTTCTCAAATGACGTTTAAATCCATGTTGACCGGGGTCGCCGTTCTCAGCCTGATGAGCGGTGCCGCATTCGCCCAGGACAAGGTCGTGAATGTCTACAACTGGTCCGACTACATCGACGAGACCATCCTGGAAGACTTCACCAAGGAAACCGGCATCAAGGTTGTCTACGACGTGTTCGACAGCAACGAAGTGCTGGAAACCAAGCTTCTGGCAGGCGGTACCGGCTACGATGTCGTCGTCCCGACCGGAACCTTCCTGGCTCGCCAGATTCAGGCCGGTGTTTTCTCTGAACTCGACAAGTCCAAGCTGACCAACCTGTCCAACATGTGGAAGGACATCGAGGCACGCGTCGACAAGTATGATCCGGGCAACAAGCACTCGATCAACTACATGTGGGGCACCACCGGTTTCGGCTACAATGTCGACAAGGTGAAGGCCGCGCTCGGCGACAACCCGCCGGTGGACAGCTGGGATCTCCTGTTCAAGAAGGAGAACATCGAGAAGCTGAAGGATTGCGGCGTGTTTATCCTGGACGCTCCGACCGAACTGATCCCGGCAGCCCTCAACTATCTGGGTCTCGATCCGGACAGCAAGGACCCGGCGGAAATCGAAAAGGCCGGTGAGCTCCTGATGTCGGTTCGCCCGTACATCCAGAAGTTCCATTCTTCCGAATACATCAACGCTCTTGCCAATGGCGATATCTGCCTTGCGGTTGGCTGGTCCGGTGACGTTCTGCAGGCGCGCGACCGTGCGGCGGAAGCCGACAACGGTGTGACCGTCGAATATTCGATCCCGAAAGAGGGCGCGCTGATGTGGTTCGACCAGATGGCGATCCCGGCCGATGCTCCGCACAAGGAAGAGGCGCACGAGTTCCTGAACTACATCATGCGTCCTGAAGTGATGGCGAAGGCTTCCAACGTCGTCTACTACGCCAACGGCAACAAGGCGTCGCAGGAATTCCTCAACGAGGACGTGATCGGTGATCCGGCGATCTACCCGACCGAGGAAGCGGTGAAGAACCTCTACACCGTCACCCCCTATCCTCCGAAGGTGAACCGGGTCGTGACCCGCACCTGGACCTCGGTCAAGAGCGGCCAGTAAGCGAACACGAACACCGCCGGGCCCTTTCCAAGGGTCCGGCGATTTAGTCTTGGGAAGGTCTCTTAGGGGTGGGAGATTGTTTTGGCGAAGAAATCGATTGGACCGGTGCGTCGGGCCTACAGCCCGTGGGACGATCCGGACAAGGCACCGTTTATCGAATTCCGGAATGTCACAAAGAAGTTCGGTGATTTCACCGCGGTCAAAGACCTGTCCCTGAAAATCTACGAGCGCGAGTTTTTCGCGCTGCTTGGTGGCTCGGGCTGTGGCAAGACCACCTTGATGCGCATGCTGGCGGGTTTCGAGACGCCGACTTCCGGGCAGATTTTTCTGGATGGCCAGGACCTGGCGGGAATTCCGCCCTTCAAGCGTCCCTCCAACATGATGTTCCAGTCCTACGCGCTGTTTCCGCACATGAGCGTCGAGAAGAACATTGCCTTCGGTTTGAAGCAGGACAAGTTGCCGGCCTCGGAAGTCGATGCGCGCGTGTCCGAAATGTTGCGGCTGACCAAGCTGGAACAATTCGCCAAACGTCGTCCGCACCAGCTTTCCGGCGGTCAGCGCCAGCGCGTCGCGCTGGCTCGCTCGCTCGCCAAGCGCCCCAAGGTGCTGCTGCTGGATGAACCGCTCGGCGCGCTTGACCGCAAGCTGCGTGAGGAGACCCAGTTCGAGCTGATGAACATTCAGGAAGAACTGAAAATGACCTTCCTGATCGTGACCCACGACCAGGAAGAAGCCATGACAGTGGCCGATCGTATTGCCGTCATGGACAAGGGCGAACTTGTGCAGGTTGCGACCCCGGCCGAAATCTACGAAGCGCCCAATTCCAAGTTCGTTGCCGACTTCATCGGCGACATCAACCTGATCGAAGCAAATGTCATCGAGAAATCGGACGCCGGTACAAAGCTGCGTTCGGTCGCGGACAACTTCTCCATCGAAAGTGATCAGGTGACCGATGCCGCCGTCGGCGATCGGGTCTGGTATGCCATTCGTCCGGAAAAGGTCCGCATTGCCCAGGGGCGCCGCGAGAAGGGCGTCCCCAACCGGATCGACGGCGTTGTCTGGGACATCGCCTACCTGGGGGACATGTCGATCATCCACTCGAAAGTCGGCGACGACGACGGCGATACGCTGCGGGCGACCTTCGCCAATGTGTCGCGCATGGTCGAAAACCCGATTACCTGGGATGACGAGGTCGTCATGTCCTTCGACCGGGACGCCGGCGTCATTCTAAAAGGGTAGGAGGAAACGATGTCCGACGTACACGTTCCCGCTCAACCCAAACGGACGCTCGGCGGCTGGCTGCTGATTTCGGTGCCATATATCTGGCTGCTGATCTTTTTTCTGGCGCCGTTCCTGATCGTCTTCAAGATTTCCCTGTCCCAGGTGGCCGTCGCCATTCCGCCCTATGTGCCGACCTTCGATCTGGCAGAAGGCTGGAAGGGTATCTGGGAAAGCGTCTCGGAATTCTCCTTCGAGAACTATGTCTGGCTGACGGAAGACGACCTTTACTGGAAATCCTATCTGTCGTCGGTTGTTATCGCGGCCATTTCAACGCTTCTGACGCTCATCATTGGCTACCCGATCGCCTATGGCATGGCACGCAGTCCGCAATCCTTGCGTCCGACGCTGCTGATGCTGGTGATCCTGCCGTTCTGGACCAGCTTCCTGATCCGCGTCTACGCCTGGATCGGCATCCTGAAAAACGAAGGCCTGCTCAACCAGCTTCTCCTGATGCTCGGCATCATCGACGAACCGCTGGTGATCATGAATACCAACATCGCGGTCTTTATCGGCATCGTCTATTCCTACCTGCCGTTCCTGGTTCTGCCGCTTTATGCCAGCCTGGAGCGGCTGGACGGCAGCCTTTTGGAAGCCGCCGAAGACCTTGGATGCCCACCCTGGAAGGCCTTCTGGAAAATCACCGTGCCGTTGTCGCTGCCCGGTGTCATCGCGGGGTGTTTCCTGGTGTTCATTCCCGCCGTCGGTGAGTTCGTCATCCCGGATCTTCTTGGCGGGTCCAACACCCTGATGATCGGCAAGACGCTCTGGGTCGAGTTCTTCAACAACCGCGACTGGCCGGTGTCTTCTGCGGTTGCCGTGATCCTTCTGTTGATCCTGGTGGTTCCGATCGTGCTCTTCCAGAACCAGCAGCAGAAAATGTCGGAGAGAGACGGATGACGCGCGGCCCGACCTGGTTCAACATCACCTCGCTGGTGGTAGGCTTTTCGTTCCTTTACCTGCCCATCGTGCTGCTGGTGATCTACTCCTTCAACGAGAGCCGTCTGGTGACGGTCTGGGGCGGGTTCTCCACCAAGTGGTACGCGTCGCTGCTGCAGAATGATCAGTTGCTCGATGCGGCCTGGGTGACCCTGCGGGTTGCCTTTGCGTCGGCCACACTGGCAACGATCATCGGCACCATTGCTGCACTTGTGCTGGTGCGGTCCGGACGCTTCGTCGGCCGGTCTCTGTTTTCCGGCATGATCTTCGCGCCGCTTGTGATGCCGGAAGTGATCCTCGGCCTGTCGCTGCTGCTGCTGTTCGTGGCCATGGACTATACGCGTGGTTTCTGGACCGTGATGCTGGCGCACACCACCTTCGCCAGCTGTTATGTGGCCGTTGTCGTCCAGTCGCGTCTGGTCGGCTTCGACAAGTCGATCGAGGAAGCCGCAGAAGACCTCGGCTGCCCGCCGGTGAAAACCTTCTTCCTGATCACCTTGCCCATCATCCTTCCCGGGGTCATTGCCGGCTGGATGCTGGCCTTCACCTTGTCTCTGGACGACCTGGTGATCGCCAGCTTCACCACGGGGCCAGGCGCCACCACGCTGCCAATGAAGATCTACTCACAGGTGCGCCTTGGCGTAACACCGGAAATCAATGCGGTCTGTACCATTCTCGTTGCTCTGGTCACCATGGGCGTGATTGCCGCCTCCATTGCGACCAAGCGGCAACAGGCGCAAAAGGAGCGGGACGAAAGGGCGGCCTTTGGCGCGGAAGGTTGATGATTTCCGAACCTTCCAGAAGTCGGTGATATTCTGTAGGCAATACTGAATTTTAACAAAACCATGCCTATTTTACGGCCAGGCGGTACACTTCATTGATGTGTCCGGGCCGGTGGTTTTTATTGGGGTATTGCGAGTGATGGCATTGCGGGAAACAGAGCATCTACTGGCTCTGGAAAGCAGCGCTATTTCCCGGATAAAGGTTCGTGAACTCGAAGCTCCAACGCTTTCGGAAATGAGCGGTCTTTGGTCTTCGTTGAAGGGCGGCGTCGTGTCGACACCGTTTCAGACGCCGGAGTTTCTTGCAGCTTTGCAGGAAACCAAACTGAAGACAGGTGATTACCGCTTCTCGGTGGGCGTTTTCGCGGAGCAAGGCGAGGATGCCACTCCCTGTATGCTGTTGCCGCTGGTGCGGTTCCAGCGTGGCCCAATCCGGGTCATTGGCATGCCGGATTTTGGTCTCGCCGATCAGAATGCACCGGTTCTTGGTGCAGGATGCCGGGCTTCCAGAGAGTGCCGGGTTGCAATGATCCGGGCATTTTTTGAACGTCTCCACGATGCGGATATCGTCGACATACATAAACTGCATGGCCGGATCGACGCCCGGGAAAACCCATTGAACTTTATGCCGGAAACCATTTCCCAGAACAGTTCCCTTCTCCTCGATCTTCGCGATGGAGAGGGATCGGACAATTGGTGCGGCAAGTCCATCTACAAGAAGACCAGATCCAAATTTCGCAGGCTCGTGAATGAAGGTGTCAGCCTGGTTGAGGCTGAAACGCCTGAAGAGCGAATTGAATTGTTCAAGACACTTGCGGCGCAGCGCAGCAACAGATTCCGACAGCTCGGGCGTAAGGACAGTCTGGAACGTGAAGATCGTGCTGACTTCTACATCCGCCTTGCGCAGATGGAAGCTTCGTCCTCGCCTTTCAGGGCCATCGCGCTGAAGTGCGCAGAAGAGACCGTTGCGGCCATGGTGTTGATGATGTCTGGTTCCCAGGCGACCGCCGTGCTGGTGTCCATCGGGGATCCGAGGTGGCATGCCTTTTCGCCGGGCATGGTGTTGTTTGCCAAGGCGATACAGCACGCTGCGCAAACCGGTGTTCGCTGGTTCAGCTTCGGCACAGGACAACAGGAATACAAGCAGCGGTTCGGTGGGGTCGAGCAACCTTCCCGACGTCTTCTTATGCCACTCAGCACGCGTGGACGGCTCTTTGTCGGTGCCCGTGAAGCGCATCGTGCCGCTCAGGATATGCTACAGATCGCGTTGCGCAGGAATGGGGTCGATACGTGACGGAGATGTCGGTCGTGGCAGGAAAGGAAACCTTCCGCGGGCAGGTGGCTGGGCAGAAGCTTCATGTTGTCTGGCATGAGAAGCCCGGCGCGGACCTTTTGCGCTCGCTTTGGGCTTCACTACCCGGCGGAGCCATATGTTCGGCTTTTCAGGCACCGCGGTTCGTCGAGTGCTTTTTTCAGGAAATGGCACCTGCTGCCTGCGACACTTTCGGGGTGCTTGCCGCTTATCGCGCCGGCCTGGAAGACCCGATTGCATTGCTGCCGTTGATCCTTTTCAGGAAAGGTCCGGTTCGCATCGCATCCACTCCCGACCTCGGCGTGGCAGACCAGAACGGCCCGGTATTGAGCGAGGCGCTCGCAAGCGAAGGCGATGAAACGGTGCAGGCGGTCATCTCCGCCATGATCGAGGCCATCCCGGATGCCGATGTGGTCGACATCAAGAAACTGCACGTATCGATAGGCAGCGCTCATAATCCCTTCTTTGTGCATCCAAATGCGAGCGCGGAAAGCAGCAGCCTTTTTCTGGAAACTGACGCCCTGCTCGCGGCCGGGGCCAAATCCGGGATAAGTATCTACAAGAAGGCAAGGGTCAACCTTCGCAAGCTTCAAAGCGAAGACGTTCAGTTGGTCGAAGCAACGACCCCTGAAGAGCGTGTGAAAATTCTCGAAGCTCTGATCGTCTCCAAGGAGGAGCGTTTCAAAGCTCTCGGCCGCGCCAATTCCATGAAACAGGATAACCGGGAAAACTTCTATCGCGCCCTGGCGGCCCAAGCAGGGCAGGAAAATCCCCTGAAGGTTCTGGCGCTAAGGTCCGGTCACGACGCCATCGCCGTGGTAGCGATGTTGGTGGAAGATGGCTACGCCACCCTTATCTTGATTTCGATCGGGGCGGAGCAATGGCACCGGTTTTCACCTGGCATGGTGGCACTGGTTCAATCGATCTACTGGGCGCGGGACAATAACATTCGGGTCTATGGTTTCGGTACGGGTCACCAGGGTTACAAAAGCAGGTTCGGCGCTACGGAACAGTCGACACGACGCCTGCTTTTGCCGCTTACGGTCAAAGGCCACGCGGCGATCACTGCCCTGAAGGCAAAACGGAGCTTCCAGGAAACCGTTGATCGCTGGAAACATCGGAAAACCGCTCAGACAGCCTGATCGGGAAATGTCATCCCGCTCGCGGTGGCCGGATCAGGTAGATGACCAGCCAGATCGGCACGACGATGAAGGCGCCCAGGATCATGTTGGGAATGGCCCAGTCCCGAAACTCCAGCAGATAGATCCAGAGCTCCAGAGGGCTCATGCCGACGGAGCCCAGAATGTCCTGCGCTGTGATGTTCACGAAGGAAAGACCCGCGCCGACGAGCAGCGAGATGACCGCGATCTTGAAGAATGTCGACAGAAACGGGAACACGGTGCGTAGTGTCTCTCAGTAGGCTCAAGGTATCCGGTGCGCTGGAGAGTGGCGGTAACGCTCCGGGAACGATGCCCAATTCTTGCCGTTAAGGATTTACAAACCATAAACAACTTTCCGGAAACCGCCCAAAACCGCGCTGCAACGGCAGTTTGGCGTCGGCAAAGCGACGCAAATCGATTAAGTGACGGGCCATTCATGTTTTTCGCTGCAACGCGGGAAAGAGCTCTTGACCCGGTCGAACCAAGCGGCGAATGTGCGCCTCACGCATGTAGCGGTCTTAAACGGGAGTGAAACATGAACAAAATTTATCCGGACGCAAAGGCCGCCCTCGAGGGGCTGACCTTTGACGGCATGACGGTGATGGCCGGCGGGTTCGGCCTCTGCGGCATTCCGGAAAATCTGATCGTGGCGCTCCGGGATTCCGGAGCCAAGGACATTACGGCCATTTCCAACAATGCCGGTGTCGATGACTTTGGCCTCGGTCTTCTGCTGCAAACCCGCCAGATCAAGAAGATGGTTTCGTCCTACGTGGGTGAAAACGCGACCTTTGAAAAGCAGTACCTGAACGGCGAGCTTGAGCTTGAATTCAACCCTCAGGGCACGCTGGCCGAACGCATTCGCGCAGGTGGCGCGGGCATTCCGGGCTTCTACACCAAGACCGGCGTCGGTACGCTGATTGCCGAAGGCAAGGAGCACAAGGACTTCAACGGCGAGACCTACATCATGGAAACCGGCCTCGTGGCCGATGTGTCGCTGGTCAAGGCCTGGAAGGCCGACAAGGAAGGCAACCTGATCTACCGCAAGACCGCGCGTAACTTCAATCCGATGATGGCAACCGCCGGCAAGACCTGTGTCGTGGAAGTCGAGGAGATTGTCGAGATCGGTGAACTCGATCCGGACAACATCCACACCGCCGGCATCTTCGTCGACCGTATCATCGTCGGCAGCCACGAAAAACGTATCGAAAAGCGCACCACGCGCGCAGCCTGAGGGAGAAAACATCATGGCCTGGACTCGTGATGACATGGCAAAGCGTGCCGCGCAGGAACTGGAAGACGGCTTCTATGTGAACCTGGGCATCGGCATTCCGACGCTGGTATCCAACTACATTCCGGAAGGTGTCCATGTGACTCTCCAGTCGGAAAACGGCATGCTCGGCATGGGCCCGTTCCCGACTGACGACGAGGTTGATGCAGACCTCATCAACGCCGGCAAGCAGACCATCACCGAATTGCCGCAGACCAGCTACTTCTCGTCTGCCGACAGCTTCGGCATGATCCGCGGCGGTCATATCGACCTGTCGATCCTGGGTGCTATGGAAGTGTCCGAGGGCGGCGATCTTGCCAACTGGATGATCCCGGGCAAGATGGTCAAGGGCATGGGCGGCGCGATGGATCTCGTCGCCGGCGTCAAGCGCGTGGTGGTGATCATGGATCACACCTCCAAGGCTGGCGATCCCAAGCTTCTGAAAGAATGCTCGCTACCGCTTACGGGCGTGAAATGCGTTGATCGCGTGATCACCAATTTCGGTGTCTTCGATGTTGTCGAAGGCGGCCTGAAGGTGGTTGAACTCGCTGACGGCGTAACGCTGGACGAGGTCAAGGAAAAGACCCAGGCTACGCTTCAGTCATAAGGCAGGATGCGCGCTTCGGCGTCGTTTTAAATCAAGGTGTCTGCGGTCCCGCAGGCACCTTTTTTCGTGGTCAATCCAGCCAGATCATCGATTTTTTCAATAAAAACAGACTGTTTGAACGTGTCGCAGGCGCAATTTGTCCCGAATTGGAACCAATTCGTAGAATTGCCGAGGAAATTTCCAAATTCGTTAATAGATCGATCTGCGATTAACCCGCATAAATCAAGCATAGATAACCCGTTATCCTTTAAAAGCCGGGAAAGTCGATTTCCCGGCTAAAGAACAGATCAGTGTTTACGCGATCTGGTCACCGGCATTTACCTTCTTCAATCCACCTTCAAGACTTGTTCTGTATGGTGTTCAGGTATTCGCAAGGGGTGTTTGGCGTGCCTGGAACGCATAGGGCTGTCTCAAAGCTGATAAAAGTCCTGTCGACCTGGCTGCCCAGCCTGCGCACCCGCTTTGTCTTGCTGGTGGCCGGCCTGTTTCTGGCGCTTTCGGTCGTGATGATCATGGTGGCGAGCTACCTGGACCTGCGGGACGAGGAGCAAAGGGTGGTTTCGGACGCGCGAGCCATCGGGGCGACCGTCAGCCGACTGGCCGTACCGCATCTGACCAACCACCACTATCTGATCCTTGAACAGGAACTGGAAAGCATTGCTGGCAGCGGCGTGGTCGAACTGGCGCAGGTTCACGATCCTGCGCGTGCGGTCACTATCGACAGCGATCCGGACACAAGCTACTTCGACGAAATGGACCAGCATCCGCTGATCACGCTGTCCCTGCAAACCGGTCTCGATCAGATCCGCCAGACCGGAGACAGGATCGAAATAGCCTTGCCGGTGCGCGAGACGGCAGACAGTCCGGTTCTCGGTGTTGCGCTGGTGTCGGTCAAACGGCTTCAGGCCAACGGCATGCTGTTCGCCATCTGGGGACGGAACATCGTCATCACCCTTGTTCTCCTGATATTCTGTGTTCCGGTGACGTTTCATTTTGCGGAAAATTTCGTCCGGCCGATCAAGGCGCTGACCCAGACCGCCCACACGGTTAGTGCCGGCAATTTTGACGCGCCTTTCCCGGTTGAACGAACCGACGAGATCGGTGTTCTCGCTCGCGCCTATCGCGATATGGTCGGAACCATTCGGAACAACATGGCCCGCATCCACGAGCTTGCCTTTGTGGACCCGGTCACGCGGCTGCCGAACCGGGAGAGCTTCCGTCAGCACTTCAATTCAAACATGCAGCTTGCGGACGGCACGCCGGTCCGGATGGCCGTTCTGTTTATTGACCTTGATCGCTTCAAGCGGGTGAATGACAGCTACGGACACGATCATGGCGACGCACTGTTGAAGGAAGTGGCAGCGCGGCTACAGCGCTTGCTGAACACCTCGGACAAGGTTGCGGCAGGCAAGACGGCATTTCCACCACTTGTCGCCAGGCTTGGCGGCGATGAGTTTGCCATCGTCCTGCCGGCTGAAAAGCCCATGTCCAACGTCTACACACTCGCGGATCAACTGGTGCAATGCGTCGAGCAACCGCTGGAAATCAACGGTCTGACAATGGCCGTTGGGGCCAGTATCGGCGTCTCGACCTATCCGGATGACGGCGAGGATTACACCGCTATCCTGAAGAACGCGGACATTGCCATGTATGCGGCCAAGCGAACCGGCGGCAACCGTGCATGCTTCTTCAACGAAATCGAGCGCGATTCCCGCTCACACGAACGCATCCGTCTGGAAGCGGAACTGAAACGGGCCCTTCTGGCGGACGAGATCACCATCGCCTTTCAGCCCAAGATCGATTGCACCACGTTGAGAGTGGTTGGTGCCGAAGTGCTGGCCAGGTGGGACCATCCCGAACGTGGCCTGTTGGCACCGGGATGTTTCATCGATGTTGCCGAAGAAAGCGATCTGATCACGCGCCTGGGTGACAGGGTGCTGGAACTGGCCTGCCGACAGGGCCGGGTCTGGCTCGATCATGGTCAACGTCTGCCGCTGGCCGTGAATGTTTCCATTCGCCAGCTTGAAAAGCCGGGCTTCACCGCCCGCGTCCTCGACATTCTGGAAATCACGGGCTTTCCGGCCGAGCTGCTGCAGCTTGAGGTGACGGAGACCGTTGCCATGGGGGATCCGGAGCGAATCTCGGAGGCGGCAAAGCCGCTTCTGGAAGCCGGCATTACCTTTGCGATAGACGATTTCGGCACCGGCTATTCAAGTCTGGCGCATCTTCAGCGTCTGCCGTTCAACACCTTCAAGATCGACCGAAGCTTCATCAGTGGTCTTGCCGATGACCATCACAGCCGCTCGATCGTTCAGACCATTCTGGCAATGGCGAAAAGCCTCAATTACGAGGTTGTTGCCGAAGGCGTCGAAACGGAAGAACAACACGCTTTCCTGGCTGAGAACGGCTGCACGACTGCGCAAGGTTTCCTGTTCGCGCGGCCGATGCCGGCAGAACATTTCGAAGCCTGGTCGAAGGCATTTCTGATGGATGGCAACCATCCGCGCCTGGCCGCCGGAGCACAGCCGAAAGGTGGCAGCACGTTCGCCGCGTAAGGCAATTAGACGTTGCCACGAACCGGTCTTACTCCGCCGCCTCGGTCTTCCGGCGTTCGGCAAGGGGGCGGATTGCGGGGAAGTCCTGATCGGTCAGCGTTTCCTTTGCAAGCAGCAGTGAGGCCCCTTCGTCCAGTTCGCCGCGATGGCTGTTCAGGAGCGCCTTGGCGCGCTGGAAGGCTGCTTCCACCCTTTGCTTGATGGCAAGGTCGATCTCCCGCTGGGTCTGTTCGGAAACCTCGGCAACGTCTCCGGCAGGCTGGCCGAGAAAGTTCTGGCGCTGGGTGGCATAGGCGCGATTGCCGAGGTCGGGATCCATGCCGTATCGCATGACCATGTCACGGGCGACTTCGGTCACTTTCTGCAGGTCGTCGGAAGCCCCGGTGGAGATCTCGTTGAAGACAATCTCTTCTGCGGCCCGGCCGCCCATCAGGACAGCCATGCGGTTTTCCAGATCGAGAGCGGACAACAGGAAACGATCTTCGGTCGGCCGCTGCATCGTGTAACCGAGCGCGCCGATGCCGCGCGGGATGATCGAGATCTTGTGCACCGGATCACAGCCTTCCAGGTTGGCGGCAACCAGGGCATGGCCCATTTCGTGGAAAGCGACGGTTTTTCGTTCCTTGTCCGACAGGATCCGGCTGCGCTTTTCCAGTCCCGCAATCACCCTCTCCACGGCCTCGTTGAAGTCCAGCAGGGTAACGGCATCCGCCTTCCGACGTGTTGCCAGGAGGGCCGCCTCGTTGACCAGCGTCGCAAGGTCGGCGCCGGAGAACCCTGCTGTCAGCTGGGCCACCTGATCGAGGTCGATATCTGCGGCCAGCTTGATCTTCTTCACGTGGACATCGAGGATCGCACGCCGGCCGATCTTGTCCGGCCGGTCGACCAGCACCTGCCGGTCGAAGCGCCCGGCGCGCAGGAGGGCAGGATCGAGGATCTCCGGCCGGTTCGTCGCTGCCAGCAGGATGATGCCGCTGGACGGATCAAACCCGTCGAGCTCGGTCAAGAGCTGGTTGAGCGTCTGTTCCTTTTCGTCATTGGTGCCCATCGGGCCTGAGGCACGTGCCCGGCCCAGTGCGTCCAGCTCGTCGATGAAGATGATGGCAGGGGCGGCCTTTCGGGCCTGCTCGAAGAGGTCGCGCACTCGTGCGGCGCCGACGCCGACGAACATCTCCACGAATTCGGAGCCGGAGATCGAAAAGAACGGCACACCGGCTTCACCGGCCACGGCGCGCGCCAGAAGCGTCTTGCCTGTGCCTGGAGGGCCAACCAGCAGGATGCCCTTGGGCACATGTGCTCCCAGACGGCCATAGGAAGCCGGTTCCTTCAGGAAATCGACAATCTCCTTCAGTTCCCGCTTGGCTTCATCCACGCCGGCAACATTCTGAAAAGTGACTTTCACGTCCTTTTCGACAAACACCTTCGCCTTTGACTTGCCGACCGTCATCATGCCGCCAAGGCCCTGTTTTTCGGCAAACCTGCGGATGAAGAACATCCAGAGGCCGAACAGCAGCAGGACCGGCAGTACCCAGGAGAGGATGTCGCGAATGAAGGTGTTCTGGACGACGCCGGTGTATTTGACGTCATACTTGCTGAGTTCGTCGGCGAGCGGAACCTCGACGCGCGTGGTGACGAAATACTGCTTGCCGTCCTTCAGTTCGGCCTTGAACTTGCCTTCGATGAAGTTCTCCTTGACGGCGATCTCCTCGATCTTTCCGTCCTTGAGGTACTGCTCGAACTGGCTGTAGGGGATCTGCTCGACGGTCTTGTAGGTGGTCCACCAGCTTTGGAACATCAGCACCAGCATCATGGCAATGAAGGCGTACCAAAGGTTTATCTGGTGTTTCTTTTCCATCGCGAAACTGTCCCGGCAATTGTCTGAACTATGCCGCCATTGACGCGGTTCGCCCGGAGGCTGTCAAGGCGCGAGGTGGGCGTGAGGTGGGCGTGACGCGAGCGCGAGGTGGCATGGCTGCCCTGGTTCAGACGACCGGCTCCAGTTGCCGCTTGGACGTTTGCGTCCGGAAGGACGAGGCGCTGGAACGGGCGAGGTAGATGACCGGGATGAGACCGACCAGAACGATGGCAAGCGAGGGCAGGGCCGCTTCGCCAAAGGCTTCGCGCGAGGCGGCCTCGAACACGGTGGTTGCCAGGGTTTCGAAATTGAACGGACGCAGGAGAACGGTTGCCGGCAGCTCTTTCATGCAATCGACGAAGCTGAGCAGGGCTGCGGACAACAGCACCGGTTTCAGGATCGGCAGGTGGATCTGCGTCAGGGTCTGACCGCTGTTGCGGCCAAGCGTGCGCGCCGCCATGTCGAGATGAGGTGTGATCCGGCCGAAGCCACCTTCAACCTGGCCGTAGGAAACTGCAAGGAAGCGAACCACATAGGCAAACACAAGGCCGGTGCCACTCCCCAGCAGTAGCAGGCCGGTGTTGATACCGAACCAGGCCTCCATGCGGGCATCCAGGAAATTGTCGAAGCCGGCCAGCGGCACCAGAATGCCGATGGCGAGAACGGTGCCCGGAATGGCGTAACCGATCGAGGCAAGCCGGACGGCAAATTTCAATGGGCCCCTGGGGTTGAGACGCAGGGCATAGGCCAGGGCAACGGAAATGAGCACGGTGATCAGCGCTGCAATGGCAGCGAGGCTGAGGCTGTTCCAGACGGCATCCAGAAAACCGCTGTCCCAAAAACCTTCCAGGCGCCGGCTGGCCAGGTCGGCAAGCAGCAGGCCAGGAACCACAAAGCCGACAAAGACCGGCGCCAGGCATAACAGCAAAGCAAGCGCAGCCTGCCAGCGTCCAAGTTCGAAGCGTGTCGGCGGCCGGTGCTTGGAGCCACCGCCGCTGTCGAAGCGCTGTTTCCGCCGCCCGAACCGTTCCAGCCACAATAGCAGGAACACCATCACCAGCATGGCCAGCGCGAGCTGGGCTGCGCCACCGAGGCTGGAACGGTGCAGCCAGGTGTCATAGACGGAAAAGGTCAGGGTCTTCACGCCGAAGAATGTCACCGCCCCGATATCGTTGAGGCACTCCATCAAGGCAAGCGAAATGCCGATGACGATGGCGGGACGTGCCAATGGCAGGGCGACACGAAAGAACAGCCCGTAAGGCGAAGCGCCAAGGGTACGCGAGACATCCAGCGTCGAGGCGGACTGGATCAGAAAGCTCGCCCGGGTCGTCAGATAGACATAAGGGTAAAGCACCGCCCCCATGACGAATATGGCACCGCCCAGTGAACGAATTTCGGGAAACCAGTAGTCTCTGGACGTCTTGAAACCGAAAAGCGTGCGGATCAGGCTCTGGACCGGCCCGGTATAATCGAGCACTTCGACATAGGCGAAGGCGACGATATAGGTCGGCACCGCAAGGGGCACCAGAAGGGCCCAGTCGAGGACCTTTCTTCCCGGGAAATTGCACATCGTCACCAGCCAGGCCGTGGCAACGCCGGTGATGCCTGTGGTCAAGCCGACCCCGAGCATCAGCAAAACCGTCGTCTGCAGGGAGCCGGGCAGAACCGTTGTCAGAAGATGGCCCCAGACTTCGCCCGTCGGTGTCAGCGCGATCCACACGATCGCCGCCAGTGGCAACAGCACCAGCGTGGCAATCGCCAGCGATGCAATTTGCCAGAAACGGTCAGCAAAAGTGAGGGTGGGCGTGCGCAGCAAGGCCTGTCATTTCTTTGAGAATGGTTCGCAGGAAGCTCTATAGGCAAAACCCGGAAAATGCAAAAGCCAAGAGATCCCGAGGCATGACCTGGATTTTTGCGGTGGTTTTCTTTTCGTCATGCCATGGCTCGACCATGGCATCCATGCCGTCGAGGATCGGATCGACGTCACCTCTGAATTTTGTCGACAGGGAACGGCATGGATTGCCGGATCAAGTCCGGCAATGGCGGGCCCCAGAATAGTTTGAAAGTCCGCCTTCCTTGCTCTCAACAGAAAAGCGCCGCAAAATGCGGCGCCTGTCTTTTTTGTCGATATGGCCTCAGGAGGCCGGGCCGTCATCAAAGCCGACTTCGTCGATCAGCTCACTGGCGGTCTTGCGGTTCTCGGCAATGTCGGCGAGTGACAGGGTGTCTTTCTTGAACTCGCCCCAGCTTGCAACGCGCTCGGAAACCGCTACGCCCGGCTTGACCGGATATTCATGGTTGGTTTCGGCGTAGATCCGCTGAGCTTCATCGGAAGACAGGAACTCGATCAGCTTGACCGCATTGTCCTGGTTCGGTGCGTTCTTCGTCAGGATGACACCTGCAACGTTCACGTGGCTGCCACGGTCGTCGGTGTTCGGGAACAGAATGCGGACGCTGTCGGCCCAGGTCTGCTGTTCCGGTTCCTTCTCGTTGGTCTGCATCAGGCCCATGTAGTAGGTGTTGCCGAGTGCGATGTCGCATTCGCCGGCGAAGATGGCCTTGACCTGGGCGCGGTCGTTGCCGGCAGGCTTGCGGGCAAGGTTGTCGCGAACGCCTTCAAGCCACTTTTCGGTTTCTTCCGCACCATGGTGGGCGACCATCGAGGCGACCAGTCCGACGGTGTACACATGCTGACCGGAACGGGTGCACAGGCGGCCCTTCCACTTCGGATCGGAAAGTTCCTCATAGGTGATGCTGTCCTGGTCGACGCGTTCCTTGGAAGCGTAGATCACGCGGGCACGGTTGGTCAGGCCGATCCAGTGGCCTTCCGGATCGCGGAACTCTGCCGGAACGTTTGCATTGACGACTTCAGAAACAACCGGCTGTGAAATGCCGAGCTGCTTGGCACCGTCCAGGCGCCCGATGTCGACGGTCAAGAGAACGTCGGCCGGAGAGTTGGCGCCTTCAGCCGCAATACGCTCGCCCAGACCTTC
Organism: Labrenzia sp. THAF191a; assembly: GCF_009363335.1. GTDB lineage: Bacteria > Pseudomonadota > Alphaproteobacteria > Rhizobiales > Stappiaceae > Roseibium > Roseibium algicola. Next base: position 327,803 of record NZ_CP045333.1, on the reverse strand, counting down.
AGACGCAAAGACCACGTTGGTCTTGATGCCGGTTTCCTTGGTGAAAGCGTCGAGCAGCGGCTCGATCAGATAAGGCTGGCGATAGGAGTAGATGTTCACTTCCCCGTCGGCAAATGCGGGTACAGCGGTAAGGGTTGCCGAAGACAGCAGGGCAGCGCCTGCCAGGATGCGGAAAGTGGAATTCATGTAACTCTCCCGTTGATATGGTTCTTGTTGCTCGGACGCGAGGTCAAAAGCTTGCCGGGAATATGTCGCTAGCAGGGCTTCAAGTCAATAAATCAAGCAAAATCAATACTTTAGAATGATTCAAAACTAACTGGAGGATTGCATTCCACTATTTTGCCGAAAACCGGTGAGAATACAGGAGTTTAAGACTCGACTTTAGGCCTGATGGTTATTCAAGGTTGCTTTGAAAGGCTGATCACGAACGCGTTACCAGCTGGCGTGAAAAACTGTCACACCCAGGCAAGCGCCTGCCGCAGGAAGGCTGTGCCATTGCTTGCCTGCCAGACGCCGTGCGCCATGATCACCCTTTCCGGTGACCAGGCAAGGATCCTGTCCCGGCAGGTTCGGGCCTTTCGGCGGTCGAAAAAGCTCAGCCGCCATTCCAGGGGCGCATAGCCCTTGCCTTCGACAATGCCCCAAAGACCGGCAATCCAGCGCTGCCAGGGTTTCCAGTGCCGGTGCAAAAAACCTTGAGAGAAATGCTCGCTGAGATCGGCCAGGATGACAGTTGCCGAGGGCCGGTGCAGAAACACCAACTCGTCCATCACCGGAGAACCGGAAAAGCGCACCATGTCGATGGCGCCTTCGAATGCATCTGGCACCGCCTCGTCCAGCGCCGGTTCGAAGGCGAGGTCCGTACGCTTGGCAATGGTGCTCTGGGGTCCCCAGAGCCTGGCCTCCGGCCAGGCCGCCTTCCAGTCCTGCAGAAAGAGATGGTGGATCTTGTTGGGACTGACGAGATGTGCCGGGGTTCCAAGGGCATCGATCTGCTGCCGGACCGCAGGCGTCAAGGCGATGGGTGACCAGACCCACAGCTTGCCGGACGGCAGGCGAACGATCACACAGCGGGTCGGGTAACAAAATCCGTAGAAGGAGACAGTGTCCCCTTCAAGGATCCAGATATTGCTGTCGACTTCAACCAAGGCGCTCTCCTGTCGGGAGCCCGGCATTACTCCGAAAGCACCCGCTGTGTCGGGAAAATGATTTCCACCAGGGTGCCCTGATCCGGCGTGGAATCGATATGGAAGCTGGCCCGGTTGGCTTCCACCAGTGCCTTGGTCAGCGGCAGGCCAAGCCCGGTTCCGCCACCGCGGCTGGAGGTATGCAGCTGCCGGAACGGCTCAAGCGCCGCAGCCAGCTGCTTGGCTGTCATGCCGGTGCCGGTATCGCGAACCCGCAGCGCGACTTCGCCGTTGCTTTCCAGCGCCGTCGACAGGATCACCTGCCCACCGGACTTGTTGTATTTGATCGCGTTGGACAGAAGGTTCAGCACGATCTGGCGCAGAGACCGCGGATCAGCCACGACATCGGGCACGGATTCCGGCAGGCTGGCACGGATGATGACACGCTCCCGGTTGGCCTGCGGCTGCATCAGGGCAACGCATTCGTTGATGACGTCGTTGGTCGAGACGGCGGAGAACTTCAGATCCAGCTTGCCCGCCTCGATCTTGGACAGGTCCAGGAGATCGTTGATCAGGCTCATGATATGCGAGCCGGAAGTGCGGATGTCCTTGAGATAGTCCTTGTAGCGGTCATTGCCGATCGGGCCGAAGCGCTCTTCCATCATGACTTCCGAAAAGCCGATGATCGCGTTCAGCGGGGTGCGGATTTCGTGGCTGATCTTCGCCAGGAAATCCGACTTCTGAGAGCTGGCGTTTTCAGCCTGGCGCTTTGCCTGGGTCAGCTCTTCTTCTGCCGTCTTCCACTGGGTGATGTCGCGCAGCACCGCGCAATACTTTACGTCGTCCTTGTTGCCGCTGATCCGGCCGATGGTCATGAACAGCGGGATGAGCCCGCCGGTCGGAACCTTGCCAAGCACTTCGCGGCCATCGTTCAGGATCGAGGCAACACCGTTGCGCGACAATCCATCCAGATAGTCGGCCGCCGCCCGGTGGCTTTCGGGCGCCAGGAAATCCGTGAAAGGCGCTCCGATCATGTCGGACCGGTTGGCGCTGAAAAGCGCCTCCGCGGAGCCATTCACTTTCAGGATCGTGCCGTTCTGATCAAGCACGAGAACGCCGTCGGTCGCCGTTTCCAGAATGGTGTCCATCTCGGCGATCTGGTTTCGCGCGCTATCAAGTTCCGAGCGGACTTCCGCAAAGAAGTTCGGCGAAGACGGAGCGGCAGTCGCAGGTGCCGGCTTGGCCTTGCGTTCGGTGATGGAAATCATCAGACCGCGCGTGCCGTTCCACGGAACGGAATGCATATGAGCGTCGACATTGAGGACACCGCCATCCGACAGGCGCATCTTCATGGTCTCGTCGACTTCACCATCCATGCCTTCGGCGTCCGGCAATTCTTCCGCATCGTCGATGAAAAGTGCTTCCAGGCCGCCAGCCTCGGAGAGCGCGGTGATCGACTTGTAGCCAAGCATGCTCAGCAGCGCCTTGTTGGCGTAGAGAACTTCCCGGTCATGGGCAATGGCGATGCCGATGGGCAGGCGGTCCAGGAGGCTCGGATCGATAGGGCCGGCTTCCGGAACTTCGGGCGGCAGCTCTTCGACCGGTTCCACCGGATCGGGCGCATCGAAATCTTCAAGGTCGCCCTCCAGCCGTGCTCCAAGGGCTTCGGCGATCTTGCGAAAGGCCTGACGTTCGGGCCGGGAAAGACCGGAGGTATCCACCGGAACAACGCGCGGTTTCACCGTTGCGAGCGGGATGACCTGGCCTGTCGGTTTCGGTTCGGCCGGCTCATCGGCGTCGGCGGTTTCGGCAGCCTTGTCCTCGCTCTCGAAGGCTGCGGTTTCTTCGAAGAACTCACGCTCTTCAGCCGCATCGTCCGTTTCCAATGACGCAGCCACGGCCTCGATCTCGCGGTCTTCCTCCTCAACAAGATCGAAATGGGTGTCTTCAAAGGCGGGCTCGGGCTCGAACAGATCTTCGTCTTCAGCCGAAGCTTCATCGGTTCCCGTTTGCTGGTCCTCGTCACTTCCGGCAGTTGCGACGGCTGTGGACGACATGTCGTCGTCTTCCGGGGTCGTGGGGTCTTCTTCTTCCTCAAAGAGGTCGCGAGACTTCTTTTCCGCCTCTTTGTAAGCCTTGGCGAGTGACTTGACCGCGCTTTCGATTTCAGCCGGTTTCAGCGCCGCTGGCCCGGAGATACCGGTTGGTTCGGCACTCGCTGGAGTGGGCACTGCAACGGCTGTGTTGGTGTCCCCTGTCTCTTCACCGGTCAGCTCGTCGGTCGCAGCATAGTTCTCACTGTCGGCGTCCGCTTCGTCTTCGTCTGCCAGTTCAGTGTCGTCATCAACGATGGCGGTGTCTTCGCTCGACGTGTCGCTGACCTCGTCTTCAGGGTCTTCATCATCAGCTACTGCATCGGCGTCATCGACGACTGTTTCCGGCGCATCGTCCGTTTCGTCGGTTGCAGTTCCGGTGTCCTCAGCGCTTTCACTGTCCTGAGGAACGGTTTCATCGCTGCCGGAGACGGGCTTGTCTTCGCCAGTCTCCGGGAGGTCACTTTCCTCGGGAAGAGCTTCGTCTTCCGGTGCATCTTGCAGGCCGGATTCCAGGGCCTTGAACTTGCTGTCGAGAGCTGCGCCGGGCAGATCGTCGAAATCCTTGTCGGCATCCGGGCCAACGTCCTCAGGAGACGTGTCGGTTTCAAGGTGTCGGGTATCCGCCTTGGCGGGTTCATCTGCCTTTACCGGCGGGTCTGCCGGGCGTTGCGGGGCCTTGCCGGTGAACTTTGCCAGGGAACCGACGAGAGCAGCCGCGCTTGCGCCAAGAAAGGTCTTGCCCGCGAAAGAATCCGGTTTTGCCGGTTTCAATTCCGCAAGCTTGGCTGCTGCCTCCGCGGTTGCCTGCTGCTGTGCTGCGTCTGGTGAACCAGCTTCATCGGTACCAGCCTCACCAGTTGATGTACCTGTCGTCTCATCACCTGTTTCAGAGCGGACGTTTTCATGTCCGTTGTCATCGCCCGCGGTGGCAATGTCGTCTTCCACCTCTGGCGCCACGGGCACGTCGGCAGCTTCCGCACCGGGCGCACCTTCCTGCAGCGTTGCAGCGACGTGGCTGGCTTCATCTTCCGCAAGTGTGTCGCGTTCGGTTTCGTCAGTGTGATTGTCAGTGTCAGATGCCCCGACAACGGCCAGCGTCGGGCCGGAGGGCTGGCTGCCATGCTCCGGCACGGCATCTGCGGTCCGACAAACACCGAATCCGCGATAGCCTTCGAATTTCCGGTTCCGGTCAAAGGCGGGCAGGGCGGCCATGTCGACAGGTACGCGCAGGTCCGCACCGGAGACCGGCCAGTCGATTGTCTTTCCGCTCCAGGTGTCGCGTCGGTCAAGCGCCCGCGCAATATGGCCACGGGGGTCGAGATCGAAAGCGTCGGACACTTCCTTCCAGGTCAGACCGATAATGTCGGTTGAGGAAGGGCCAAGAACTTCGGCAAACTCGTCGGACAGAAAGGTGAAGCGCTGGTCGATGTCCATCTTCCAGGCAAAGCGCACAGGTCTGCGCCGTGGCTGAAAGACAAAGCCGTCCCCATCTTCCGTCGCAGTGTCATCGAAGGTGTCTTCGGCCATGACTTTGGCGGTCGTCTCCTCAAGGATATTCTCCTCGAGGTCGAGTTCTTCGAGGCCGTCGTCCTCTTCAGCATCGGCAGAGATGTCCTCTGCCGTCTCACCGTCGTCCTCTTCAATCTCCTCCAGGTCGGACAACGCAGCTTCAAGGTCCGCCTCTCCGGCATCCATCGGGGAGATATCGTCTGAGGTGACAACACCAGCGGCAATGGATTGCTCCCTGGCAGCCAGGTCGTCGAGGTCGTCCTCAACAGGTTCTTCAACGGGTGGGGCAGGGGCGGCCTGCGTTGCGGCCATATCGTCAGCGGTTTCAAACTCGTCTTCGTCGGCCCGAACCCAACCGGCGTCTTCCTCACCCATCCGGGAAACTGTTTCCTCGTCCGCGGATGAAGTGTCAGCGGCAACTGCGGCTCCAGCGGCAACGCCTGTGGCCAGCAGCCCGGCTTCAATTGCGGAGGCGTCCGCTTCTTGCGCGCTTGCGGGGCTGTCTTCCCCGGCTTCAGTGCCGGGATCAGCCAGAGGCAGATTTTCCAGGACCACCAGCTTCTGGCGGTCCGTCACCTTCAGAACAACGCCCTCATGGAAGTTACCATCAAGTTCCAGAGGACCGAAAAGCGCCGTCTGTCCGTCAGGCAGGTCGAGGTCTTCCGGCGTTCCTTTCAGTTCACCAAAGCAGCCTTCCACCGAACCGGCATCCGTCACGAACACGGTGGCATCATCGGCACGCAGTATCTGTGCAAAAGCCGGCACCGCGTCTTTCGTCATGGACAGACCCTTGTCACCACAGACAATCAGGGCAGCGGCTTCACCGTTTTCCAGCTCGATACGCATGCACTGGCAGGTCAGCAGCATGACCCTGAGACCCCGGTAAAACCGAAGCCGGTCGATGCTGAACTTGTCTGTAGGGCCGGATTCGGCAATGCGGGCAATATGCGGACGGGCGGGTGAGCGCTCGAGCGACGTCAGGTTGGCCAGGTCGGCCACGGACTGTGCGGAGAAAAAGGAAGCACCGGCAGCATTCGCCCATAGAATACGCGCCCCGTCTGCCGACCAGAGCCAGGCTGCCCTTTTGTCGGCGACAAGCTGAACCAGATCATCCATGGCAGTCAGTTCCAGGAATGATAGGGTTTGTTCGTCCATGGCTCTGCTCCAAACTGGTCTGCAACACCGGTTGACGGGTGCGTGGCGGCCGGATTTGCCCAAAGTGGTAAACACTCCGTTAATACAAGCAATCTCCAACACAGTCCACGTAAAGCAAGGTTGCTAAAGGGGTTACATGAAGGCGTGGTTAATCCGACCGGACAAGTTTGCCGGAATGCCATCGTCGTGTTACGAATTTTTGGCATGGAAGGATTTCAGGATACCCTCCTGACATCTTTCGTCGACCTGAGGAGCGCCGACATGAGCACAGACAAGACCGGTTTTGAAATTCCCGACCAAATGCGCGATTTCGCGGAAAAGAGCGTCGACCAGGCCCGCAAGGCCTTTGACGACTTCATGGGCGCGACCCACAAGGCTGTCAGCAATGCGGAAGACAGCGCGAATGCGGTTCAGGCCGGTGCTGCGGATGTGAACAAGAAGGCGCTGAACTATGCCGAAGAGCATGTCGATGCGGCTTTCAAGTTTGCGCAGGAACTGGTCAAGGCGCAAAATGTCGAGGACATGATGAAGCTGCAGCAGGACTATCTGCGCCGGCAGATGGAATCCCTCGGCGAACAGGCGCGCGAGTTTTCCAACTCGGCAACGAAGGCCGTTCAGGACGCTGCCAAGGCCACCCAGAAAAAATAATCCGGCCGGCATTTTTCCTTGCGCAGGGCGCCAGAGCCCCGCGCAAGGTGTCACAAGTGTTTCATTGAAAATTTCCTGCTTTGGTTGTATCGTTTTTCCGGTCCTGATTGCCTGTTTTCGTCTTCCCTTGTCCGGCCAATGGCTTACCGACAAAGGGCTGTGGTCCGCTCCGATTTTTGCAGGACGGAACCGACGAAACACCAGAAATCCCCGACGGCAAGTTTGTTGTGCAGTGCAAAAAAATGTTGCAATGCAGCACGGCATGCACTATGTAGTGTTTGCGGATGACGACAGGGTCCGCCGGCACACGTATCGGCGGAATGAACTTGCACCAATGATCGCATCCGGACTCAAGGAGATGAGATCATGACTGACACCACAACCACTGCTCCGGCAAAGCCGGCGCCGAAAGCTCGCACCACCAAAGCCAAAACTGCTGCTGCTGGCGTAGCTTTCCCTGACTTCGAGGCTTTTGCTATGCCGAAAATGGAAGTTCCGGCCATGTTCCGTGAAGCAACCGAAAAAGGCATCGAGAACGCTCGCGAAGCCTATGCAAAAGTGAAAAACGCTGCTGAAGACGCAACCGACCTGATGGAAGACACTTTCGAGACTTCCCGCCAGGGCGTTGTCGAATTCAACCACAAGGCCGTTGATGCTGCCAAAGCCAACGCCGATGCAACTTTCACTTTCGTGAAGGACATCATGTCTGCGAAGAGCCTGGCTGAAGCTATCGAGCTGCAGTCCACGTTTGCTCGCCAGCAGTTTGACGCTCTGAGCGCCCAGTCCAAGGAAATGCACGAACTGGCTAGCAAGCTCGGTACCGACGTTTCCGCACCGGTCAAGGAAGCGTTCGAGAAGTCCTTCAAGGACATCAAGGTCAACTAATCCGGCATCCGGCCGTCCGCAGTCACCTGATTGCGGTTCGGCAGGGCCATGCCGATGACATCGGCAAACGGTTGTTATGCCCGGGGCAACGCTCCGGGCATTTGCTTTTCAACAGCTCGAAAATTTCCGCAAATTCCCGCTTGCGGGTTGGAAAAAACGAGTTTAGAAGACGCCCTTGCAAATGGCGGCACGGGTCAGTATGGTCCGCGTCACCTCACGCCTTTAAGCAGACGTAGCTCAGTTGGTTAGAGCGTCGGATTGTGGCTCCGAAGGTCGGTGGTTCGAATCCACTCGTCTGTACCATCCTCTAGTCTATCTTCTTGGATTCAATAACTTATTGATATGCAAGACACTCTTGCGACCACTGCTACAGCAGACTGCTACAGTGAGGGTCTAAAAAAGGTGTCTGGCCATACCCGTTTGTACCGCCGTGGAGCGGTCTACTACCACCGTGCTGTCGTGCCCGCCGACATCGTCGAAACCTATGGCAAGCGAGAGGAACTGATCTCGCTTCGCACAAAGGATCATGCCGAGGCGCTCCGCAAGGTGCGTATCAAGGCTGTTGAGGTCGACAACCGGTTCGAAGAGCACCGCCGAGCGCTCCGGGGACGAGATGCAGCGCCCGTCGTTGATGAGCTTTCTCCAGAGCAGATCCAGGCAATCAAGGCCATTTACCATGCGCATTTGCTGGAAGAGGACGAAGCTGTCCGCTTGGACGGTTTCCGGGAAGACCATGAAGTCCAGCCCGAACTGCCGACACCGTCGTTTGACGATTGGGAAGCGACCACTGATGAGCTTGAGAAACATGTTCGACAGCTACGAGGCCGGTTCAAGGTAGATCCACACTACGAGTTTGAAGTCGAAGAGGTGTCGGAGTGGCCGGAGGTGAACCTGAAGGTGTCTCCTGGAACTAAGGCGTTCAAGCAGTTTGCTGCAGCGCTGCAGGACGCGACCCTTCAGGCTTTCGCGGACATGCGGAGCCGGAATGAAGGGAACTATGTGTCGACACCTGGTTCCAAGATCGAATTGACGCCAATATGCCCCAAGCTTTCTGTCGTTTTGGAAGACTGGATCAAGGAGAAGTCCAAGGAAGATTGGACAGAGGCGACAGCCAAGGAGCATAGAGTCTGGGCCGAGCAGTTCATGCTGTTGTGCGGAGATCGGCCTATCGACGAATACGGCAAAGACGATGCCCGTCGTTTCAAGCAGGTGCTGCTGCGTCTGCCGTCCAACTGGAAAAAGAAGTCGGTGCTTCGGGAGATGTCTATTGAGCGGGCTGCGGAGGCGGCTGTGTCGCTCGAAATGCCGTCCATGTCGACAACCAGCGTCAACAAGATCCTCCGCTTCGTTGGTTCTTTCTGGCGTTGGGCGCAGAGCCACTACGACAACGTACCCGGCAACCTATTTGATGGCCTCAGTCTGTCGACACGACGCGTTCAGGCGAAGGAAGAGCGGCATCCTTTCACTCTTGCCGAACTCTCCAGCCTATTCACCTCGACGATCTACACTGGCTGCAAGTCGGCGCGGGAGTGGAAGACGCCTGGAGATGTCGTCCCCATGACGGATGCTAAATACTGGGTGCCGGTGATCAGCCTGTTCACAGGTGCCAGGTTGAACGAGATCCTGCAGCTTTACGTCGCGGACGTGGTGGAAAAGCACGGCGTGATCTGCATCTCGATCAATGATGACGGGGAGGACAAGAAGTTGAAGACCAAGTCCTCCAAGCGCGACATCCCGATACATGCCGAACTCGAGGCGTTGGGCTTCCTCAAGTTCGTCCAGAAACGGAAAGACGAGGGTTCGAAGCGCCTGTTCCCCGAGACCCAGGTCGGCCCGAATGGAAGTTACTCCGGCCCGTTCTCCAAGCACTTCAAGCGCTTCATGCTAGACGCTGGTGTTGAGCGGAAGGGGGTCAGCTTCCATAGCTTTCGGCACAATTTCGAGGATTTCTGCCGCGCTGCCGGGATCAACATGGACTTCGCCGACTTCCTCCAAGGCCACATGCAGATCGGAATGCGCAACCGCTACGGCTACGGAGAGGTCTTCTATCGCGAGCTGAACAAGGCGCTGCAGTCTTTGAGGTTTGATGGGGTGGATTTGTCAGCACTACAAAGAAACTCGTTGCTGCTGAAATAAAAGTACCCTGCAATTGATGAAATATGAGATGCTTGTGGATTGTTGCAAGTGCCGAGCCGACCAATAACTAGTTTAGTGAACTAGCAGCTGTGCCGCATAAAATCACTGTGGTTCGGCTCAAAGATACGACGCGTAGATAGTTCAAAAGCGAAATCGTATGGCTTCACCATTTGCTGGTATTTTCCGTAAACTTTCGATCATTGGTTTCAAAGTGTAGCTTCGCAACGAACTTTGGCATTATCCTAATACATGTGGCGACTCAAGGAAACTTCGTATGAGCGAGGTCGAGTGGGTGTGCTGGTGTAATCCTAGTTGGTAGGAGGGTTGGAATGCTGGAGACGCTATATTGGGTTGCGGGTATTGTCGTTGCAGTGGTCGCTGTTTTGGGTCTTTTCCTGAAACTAAGAAGCGCGAAGACTACGACTAATACTCAAAATGCTCGCGTTTCGGGCCAAAACAATACAGTTCAGCAAAACGCCGAAAATCGCAGCGGAGAACAGTAAGAAATTGTCTATATTTAGACTTTTTAGAAGTCGATTTTCTTTCAAGTCAGAGCGCAATGAGAACACTCAAGCCGCAAGCATTCGCGGTGACGGTAATGTGGTCAACCAGTCCGTCCAAAATTTTTGGTTGTTAGACAGTGAAGCAGCCAAAGCCCGGAAACTAGTTGAGGCGGCGGACGTTCCCTTTGAATTAGATGGTCGAGCTTCATTAACTGTTGAAGAGCCAGACAGAGATGATTGCGAAGAAATTAGAAGGATTCTCGATTATCGCAAGATTGCAAACCGCGGAGATAGTGATACATCTTTGAGCTTACTCAGAAAATTAGGTGAAGAAGAAAAGTATTCATCTGGTTATTTGGGATTCAGATTGCACTTCAATATTGGTGTTGTTCAGCATGGTATCGGCGAATATCAAGAAGCCAGCAAATCATTGCGACTTGCCCATTCACTGTGCCCGTCTGATTTTAAGGCGCAGACTGGATTAGCTTTTGCAGAACTACTCGATGGAGACAACCAGTCAGCGCTACAGCGTTGTTTGACGTTGCTACAAGAAAAAGGAGACCATCGAAGTTTGGCAGCCAGCTTATATTGCCATGCCGCCCGTTTCACCGAGCATGAAAAAGCTCCTGAAGATCTACTTGGCGAGGAGTTGTTTGCTCCGGATGTTGTTGTCGCCTATCTCGACTATATCCAAGATGTACGTCCTGATGATTATCATGAGGTTTTGTCAAAGATATATGAGGGCGATAAGGACAATAATCATGTTGCTTCCATGTGGGCGCTTGCAACGCTTGATGACGCTCGCCAAAACCAAGCTTTCTTGCTTGGCGCTCGAATGCCTGACGATTATGAAAATCGCCTTGCTAAATCCGCCGAAATATTAAAGCGAGACTTGGTAGAGGCTCTCGAGTTCCGCCCACCCAATAAACTCCTGCTACCTTCCCAGGTAAATAACGCTGCAATCGCGCTCCGGCTCTCGGGTAGCGTCGCCGATGCGGCTCATTTAATTGATCAGACTCTAGCAAAATACCCTGAGCTAAAAAGCCAGCTTGCGCAAATACGTGCGGTCTTATTTCTCCAAGAAGACGGCGACACCGAAGCTTTGGAATTGATCTGTCCGTTGTCAGACGTTCCTGAGTTGCAAATTATGGCATCGGAGATTGAAGCGAAGCTCGGTGAGAGTACTGTAGCGCTCAAAAGGATTGATGCTGTTCTAAGTGCGGATCTACCAGAGGAGCTTTTGCCAGTTGCACTGGAAACAAAGGCCCGAATGGCAATTAGCTTTCTAAGCCGAGAGCCAGCGGATGAAGCGCTAGAAGAACTAGTCGCAATCACGCCTGAAAGACCGGAAGTATTATTGCTGCGATCTGCTTATGAACGTGCATTTGTTCTGCGAGAAGAGAATGACGAAATTGAAGCACTTCCGATTTCGGTTACGGGCACAAAATTTGATGAGAAAAAGGTTCTTTCATCTCTAGAAAACGCCGATAAATGGGATTTCCTCACGATACTAAAAACAGCGGATGAGTTGTTTGCTAGGGGGTATTATCGCGAGTGCGCTGATTTGTTGATCGATCGGGTGAGTTTTTCTTCAGAAAGCCCGGCGTTGAGTACTCTTTGTGATGCTTGTCTGCGGGGGCATTTAAGTCGAATAAGTATAGAGATTGTTAAAAAACTATCCCAGAATGTTAAAAATTCTGTATTCGGTTGGAGGTTTTGTTCAAATGTTGCGATTCTGTCAGGGGAATACTCAAAGGTAGTGCCACTTGCGCGGAAATTGTTTGAGCATAGCCCAAGCTCGATGAGCGCTTTGCAGTGGTATGTACAAGCACTGTTTCGTACGAATGAACGTGCAAGAATCCGACGGCTCATCAAGGATCTCGATGATCTAGAATTGGTTGGTACGATTGATGAGCGATGCGAGTATGTGAATATTTTGGTCTATTGTGGTGAGATCGAAAGGGCGCGTAATTACGCGTATCGCTTATATTGCCAAAATCAAAATCATCATCGCGCATGGATGGCTCTCAGCGCCAGCGTATTGGCCTTTGGCCGACCGCCGGGCACCGCCGATAATATTACTGCGACAGTCGTCCAGGAAGGATCGACTTTCGAGGTGTTGAAATCAGACGAATCGAAGCTGTCATTTACCATTGAAACAAATGAAGAACTATTTGCTTTAAGGGAAGGCAATATTGGTCGTGATCATCCGGTTGCTGTAGCTGCGCTGGGTAAAGAGGTGAACGAAGAATTTGATTGGCCTTTAAAAGGTCAAGGCGTAGCAAAGATCATAAGTGTTAAACATAAGGTTTTAGCGGCGTTCCATCAGATTATAGAGAAATTTGAAGAGCAGTTTCCAGAGGCATCGGGTTTCAAGTCAGTCTCAGTAAATTTTAGTAGCGAAGACGGCCTCGACGAAATGAAAGCAATGCTGAGGCAACGTGCCGATTACTCTCAACAGAAAGCTAAAGAGTACTCAGAGGGAACCTACCCGCTCTACATACTCGCCTTTCATCTCGGCATTGATCCAATCGACGCAATGCTGGGGTTAAAATCAGAATGTGGTTATCCTCTCAAAGTTTCATCTTGTTCCGTCGAAGATCAAGCTAATGCAGCGAATGACATCCGCGACGCACGAAAATGCGGAATCATAGCAGAATCATGTGCATGCTACCTTATCCGGCGTCTGGGTATTGAAGAGGCAATAAAAGCAGAATTTGGACGGATTGGCATCACTCAAGAAGCCGTTGATATATTTGCGGAACGACTACAGAGTTTGGAGACTTCATGCTTTCAGGACGGAGATACCGGACCTAAAAAATCAAGCAGTATTGCGGTGCGCGGCGACCAAATTGTTCTGACTGAATGGAGTGAAGAGGAAGTCACTTCGAAGCTCGAATTGATGCGTTCCGACTTGGATTGGATCAAATCAGATTGCGTCCTCGTCCCTGCAGTGGCGAAAGTCGACCCAAACGATGAGATAATCCGTGCTCGCCAAGAAAAGGGCGGACGGTTCTTTGATGATATATTCGCCGCAGACGGTACGGATCGTTTATTTTTGTCTGATGACTACCATTTGAGAGCTTGGGCCGGGCAACTATTTGGCGTCAAGACTGCGTGGATCCAAGCGTTACTGTTTCACTTAGAGAGTTCTGGACGCATTGGAGCTGAGGACGTTGTGAAATGCACTCTCCAACTTCGAGAGCTTGGAGAAGAGGCCCTGAGCACAAATGCAAATCGAATACTGGTTGCAGCGCAAATGCTATCGAAGAGTGAGATTTCAGAAGGCGAGTTTGCAGATTTCTGCAGTCTACTTGGGCAGCCAGGAGCCGATCTGAAATCCCATATTCAAGTCGCTTTAGGTGCAATTACTGGGTTGTGGGAGTTTGATGGATTAAATGAAATAAAAGAAAAGGCGACTAGTATAATTCTTCAAAAATTAGTTAGAGGTCAAGCTGATCAGGCGCGAGGAGTGCTGAATACCGTACAGAAAATCTTCCAACATGATGAAATCGGGGCCTATATCGCTAAATGGCGTATCGGTCACTTTTTAACATGAACGGCTATCGCCGTTGTCTCAAGAGTCAAGCGTTTCGTGACTTGTAAAAGCATCTGGAGTGTCTAGCCTCTCCATCGTCCGCTTGACCTGCATTGCGGTCCACTTACCGTTTCTAGCCGTCAGGATGTCGAGTGTGTTCAGCTCATCGGCGATTGCTCTGAGTGACATGCCTGCCTGTTTCATCGGGAGGATGACGCCGCTCAGCCTCTGAGCGCGGCGCTGGGCGTCAGCTTTGACGACCTCATTCCGTCTCATCGTCTTGTCGCGGAGGCCTCCGAGCTGCTTACCCCGTCGCTTGGCTGCAGCCAGTGCTGCCTTGGTACGAGCACTGATGAAGTCACGCTCCTGCTCAGCCAGCGCGGCGTAAATGTGCAGCTGGAACTTGTCGGCATAGGGCATCTGGGCCACGCGGATGGAGAGCTTAGGATCATCCATGAGGCTGGCGATGAAGGCGACCTTGCGTGATAGGCGGTCGAGCTTGGCAACCAGCAACTCGGCGTCCTGCTTCTTGGCGAGGTCGATGGCCTTCTTCAGCTCAGGGCGGTCGTTGTTCCCACCGCTCAGCACATCAACAAATGAAGAGACAATCTCGAACGGAATATCTGAGAACCCGTCCAGGAAGAGTTGAATGTCGCGCTCCTGCGCCTCCAGTCCCAACCCGCTGCGTCCCTGTTCAGCTGTACTCACACGTTTGTAGATCACGTATTTCTTCATAGCCGTAGCCGCCCCACTTCAATGTTGAATGGGAGTCTAACGAAACGTTGTATCAATCGTCAAGGAACGTTGTGGCTGTTACAAAAATGGCGACGCCCCAAATTTGGATAGGAGCAACAGGGGTTATTGACCACGAGGTGGGGGTATGGGGGGAAACGCATCTCCCCCACTATTGATAAGTCGCTCAGATTTTTGACCCACACAACATTTCTGGGTCAGTCACCGCTCAGGATGGGATGGAAGAAGCGGATGAACGCATTCGCTCCTTTACGGTTGCCGATCATGTGCTCCTGAAGCCCTAATTCGGTCAACTCTGCACGAAAGTGCTCGCACTTGCGTATCTTGGTCAGTTGTTTTCGATCCGAGATACCAACAGCCTCCTGCACTTCTTTGAAGAGGATAACCGCATCCGGGTCTTCAGCCCGACGAGTTGCGATGTAGTCGAGGACCGCTCTCTTCTTCTGTCCTTGAAGCCTCCGACGCGACGGCGACCATGTGGTGACCTGACAGCCAGGGAACCAGTCAGCCAGCTTGTCACGTATTCCGCTTGCCTTGGCTGCGATGAAGTAGGCCGTACAGGGTTTGCACCGTCCCCCATCATTGCCTCGAACCGAAGCCCGACACAGAGCCTGGTAGATGTTATGGCCATGTTCTCCGAGACGGATTGCACCCACCGCCGAGTGTGACAGCTCCTGGTTTACCGGTCTCCCGCTGCAGGCATATGCAAGACCGGAGTACTGCCAATCGGGCAAGCAATATGTGCTGGCTATGACTACATTGGGTATGTCAGCGAAGGCGTTGGTCGCGGTGTGCTGGCCCCAGGTGACGAACTGGACCCGGTCTCTGGCGGTCGTTACGTGCTCAAGGATCAGCTTCGGAATTGAGATGGAGACGAAGTCCTTGTGACAGACCACAAGCCAAGGCTCATCCGGTTTGCTGTCGATCACTGTCGCGATCTCAACCGCCAATCGGTCATCGTTCTTCGTCCAGCTGTCTTTGCCTGAGCCCTGGTCGAGAACATGCACGGTCAGGGCAGAATAGTCCTTAGGGGTAGACGTCAGGCGCACCAGGCCTGTGCTGTGACGATTCCAACAGTTGTAGGTCTCGCGGACACGTCCTGAAGCATCGAGGACCAGAAGCGGGGCCATGTCTGTCGGTAATGCGTCTCGGGTGTGGAGCGCAACCTTCTGCTTGCCTTGACCCGGCAAGATCCGGACTGGTCGTCCTGACATCGCGGCCAGTGCGTCCAGATTGCGACGCAGAGACCCGTCATGATCCGACGAGACACGGAGACCCGTCAGTCCTTCGATGGCAGGTATGGTGATGACCGAGCCCGATGGTGCGCTCACCGTTTTCCCGAGAAGGTCCTGGACTTGATCCGCAGTGGTGACAGCCCTTCGACGCAGAAAGGGGAGAAGCTCGCCCAAGTCGTCGCTGCTGAGCGTCACGACTTCGCTGGGCTCCAGCGTCTCATCCCAGACACGGACATCACGGACACGATGTAGATAATAGAAAGCCGAACACTGTTCAAAGCTCCCGCCTTTGCACCTGCTCGTTAGCATCTGCTGTGTCGTGAAGAGGACTTGGGCATCATTGACCGGTGTGGGGGATATGGCGTTGCACTCATGATCGGCGGTGTAGACTGCAAAGTCATCCGGCCGAAGATTGGCCTCCTCGACCAGTCGTTCGATCTCTGCCTTGCGGGACAGGAAGACGACGACGCCAACATCTTCATGATCGGAAGAGCGTACAACTTCCTTCAGGAATTGAGTCAAGGCAGTGGTCTTCCCCATGCCGGGATCAAGACTGGAGAGGTGAACCTTCGGTGGACAGGTTCCGCTGAGCATGGCGGTTAGGGTGTCGACGACGTCGGACAGACCTGCCCACTGAAAAGAGGAAGGGGACTGTCCATAACTCTGAAGTTGAAGCTTCAGCTTAGCGAGAACGCGGTCTTTGATCTCCAACGTTAACGAGGCGGGTGGGGTCAAAACTTCATTATAGCTATGGGAAAAATTGTCCCCCGATACGGGAGCGGAGAGGCAGCAGTCGATAGCCAGGGACGATACCCCAGCCAGTGTTGGTTGGTGTTTCATGGTTTTCTTGAAGGGTGGGAGGTGGAAACGAAAAGCGACGAGGAGAGCTACGGGCGTTCCATCGGTCGGTGTGGTCCTGATGGTGCCACCTAATTCGAGTTTAGGGCCGAGAGGGGCTATTCACATCATTAAGGCACCGGGTGCCCCAAGGAGAAGCTAGGGGCCCGATGATCCCGAACTCAGTGGAAAGGCGGTACTAAAAGCTTGAGAACAATAGCTTTGCCTGCAGGTGTCAAGTAATGGCGATGCTTACGTGGGTCTTCGGGGTCCGGGTGAGAACTGACCCAGCCTAGACCGCCATATTTGCTTCGTGCGTCCCCCCTTCCGAGATAGCCAACTATTCTGGAAATAGTGCTCTGGTTAACGTCCATTTTTTCGGTGAGGTAGCGGCTCGTGCAGCCGGGTTCATTTGCGAGATGAAGCAGCACCGCAACCTTAGCCAAGTCCATGTTGGGTGCTATTTCTTTACAGTAGCTCACCATTGAGAGGGTTGGTGCAGGATCCCAGGATTGGTCGGTCTGATTTGAGATGGTCATTGGTTTTCCTTGTGTTTGGAGATGCCATGATTGCTTTGGCAACCGGCAGAACAGCTAGGCGGAGAGATGCATGGATACGATCCTCCGGATTGCAGAGAATTATGCAGGCGAGCCCAACGAGGTTTCTTGGAGGGTGCGATGGTGCAACTTTATTTGTTCTCGGGAGCTTTGATCTCGAGAAAACATCGAGAAATCCGGCTGACAAGGTCGCGACTAGCCGCCACCTGACGGTGCATCCAGGAATGGTGGCACTTGATTGGCGCTGGAAAAGAACTCCAGCGTAGCGCCGCCCTTTGGATTGAACTCGAATTTCTAACCCGCGAAAAGCTGCTCGACGAGCGACGTATCTAGCCCGCTGGCGATTTTGCTCGTCGATGGTGTCACCTAATTCGACTGAAGGCCGAGAGGGGAAGTGCGTTGCAGACAGTTGCCTTCGACAATCCCGTCTCGGATATGATCTGAGGCACGGTAAAGCCCTCCTGCTCGCGCACCGTCCGCATGGAGCGGATCGTGTCAGGGTCAACCTGAGAACCTTTAGATTGTGAGTGGCGATCGATCAGGCTATCAGCTTCCCAAATGGAGGATGTATCGTGGCGCTAACGCAGGTTCAGGTGATCCAATCGCTAGGCGAAGCACTGACTTGGTACGAGCGAGAGCTTGATTGGGGTGTTGCGCCAGGTGAACTCAGGCACCTGACCGGTCGGATTGGCGAGCTTTATGCAGCCATGATCACTCGGGGTCAGATGGCGCTGGATACCAACCAGCGTGGCTATGATGTCATCAGCGCGGAGAACGAACGGATCTCCGTCAAGACGGTGACCACCGCCAACCACGTTGCCTTCAACACAAACACTTTTCAGTTGTGCGATCGGGTTATGGTTCTACGGGTGAATGTGGACCCGGAGGAAGGTGTCTCTGTCGAGGAGCTTCTCGACTGCACTGCCAGTGAACTGAGAGAGAAAGTCTCCCCCTATGGTGACGCCTTCAGGCTATCCATTTCGCTGTTCAACAAGCCGTCGAAGCCCCTCGACCACTTGCAGGTAGACAACGAAATCTACTTCGAGCGATATACCCTCAGGCAGTACGAGAGCGGCACTATCCTTGTCCTGATCGACGGAGAACCCCAGCTTGTCGCCAAGCCTCACCTTAGGAAAATCGCTGCCACACTTGGCGTCGACATTCTGAATGGAAGCGGGGGGAAGAAGAACACGCGACAGCTCGGGGCAGACATTATCAAGACATTGAAAGCCCGTGGCGAGACTTGAGCCCTTAATCGGGGATACTGTTCGTGCCTATGCTCTGATTGTTCCCTCAGATTTCTGCACCAAACGTTCCGGATATCGCGCCCTACGTCGACCCCACTGATACTCCGAAGGCACTGGACAAAAACTCCAGTGTCGCGGCATCGCGCAATTTACAGACTACGTTCTGGTTAGCGAATACGCCCCGGAAAGTCTTTGCCTCCGCCATTGGGAAGGACTTGATCCAGTCGACACCAACCGCGTACTCGGCAAGTTCCTCGTCATCCTGGTCATGGGCGAGATTTGGCTGTTCCAGATTGGCGGACAGTAAGTTGCCTGTACCGATGGCAAAATCCCGAACCATAATTGCAGGAGAAGTTATCTCCCCATACCCCACATAGCCCCGACCCTTCTGATAGGCGAAAATCTTGTCGCCTAATGAAAGTTGCTCCAGGCGGCCGGAATAAAACCTCCCATTGCCAGCAGATATGAAGCCGTAGCGCCGCATATCCTCCCAGGATCTGTGTTCGCTCTCTCCGACATTGACATACCAATAGCCGGTCCAGGGAGCTCGCACCTTGGAAGCAGACCGCTCCTCTACCTCATCCGGGTCCATCTGCCAGTCCGTTGCAAGCAGCTGACGGTCGCCGTCCTGGAATATGCGGAACAGGGCAACGTTGATGGAAAGGTCATGCCTCTCTGCAAGATACTCGACGATCCGGTTGGTCGTGCTGTCGAGTTCACTGGCTATGATCACCATGCGGTGGTCGCCGTTGAGTGTTTCCGGAAGCCCTCTGTCGAACCGTTCCTGGAACGCCGCAGGGAGGGGCTTGCTCAAGAAGCGATTGGCGATGTCGTGAACATCCCGTGTCGTCAACCCAACGGCCCAGCTGGCATAGTCCAAAACCTGCGCAACAATCTCTCGCGGCGTCCGGTCTCGCTTCAGCTCCAAAATAGCGAGATTTCCCGAAGCATCGAGCCCAAGCAAGTCGAGGCGACCACGGTTCTCGACAATGACCTGTCGACCAATAATCAGGACATCCAGTCCCAAAATGGCAGGGTTCTCAGCGACCCACGTTTCGATCTGATCCTCGGTGGCGAGTCTTGCCCTCGAGACTGGTTTAAGCCTGCCTGCAGAGACTTCAAAGAGATTGGTCATCAGCTGCCACCTGTCCTTTGGCCCAAAGAAAAACCTGCTTCTGCTGATCCCGCAAAAAGGCTTTCTCATTCGTCACTGCGTATCCAAGTTCCTTTGCGGCGGATACGAACCCTTTCAAGGTCTGTGGTTCCATGTCACCAGTCATAAGGTTCTTCTGATTGACGACGATGGCGCTCAACAAGGGCCATCCTCGACGGTGGGCGAATTCAATCAGGTCTCTCAGATGTGTGTTCATCGCATAGTGCACCTTCGTCCAGTCGGCTTCACTTTCATCGGCGAGCTGCTTGTACGAAAGGAAACTCCCCTCCCTGGCGAACTTGGTCACCGCATTTATCGTCTTCTCAAAATCGAGGCCTTGCCCCTTCCGGCGGCTCCATTCCTCGAGCAGATCAGGAAAGACAGGATCATCAGTTTTCTCGAGCCGACGGTAGTTGCCAATGAGAGTCTGCAGTTCAAGATCAGTCCATTCATCCGGAGATTTCACTGGCATTCTCCCGAGATGCCCTTCGGCGCTGCGGGCAGCCCCTTGTAAAACTCGCTGTGCAAACCACCGTGATTGGTCATACCAGGCTTCGTCAGCACACCCTTGGGTGCGGCATAGCTATCGATGCGACGCTCTGGGTGCTCTCTCCAATTGACATTCACGGCCCAGAGCTTGGGAAAGAAGCAGAGCGTATTGTAAGGCAGGTGGTCGTGAATCCACCAGGCGAGCCTTTGCCAGTCGCCTTCTTCCTGGTAACGGTCCGAGAACCAGGGAAGGACGACGCAGGCCGTCGCGCCCAAACGCCCTTTCGCGTCCCGATAATCCCAGATGTGATCGGCGAAGTTGGCCTCGTTGCTCGCGCAATTGTGGCCGTGGTTGTTGCCGTAAGCGTTGACCTCCGGCGAGCGGTAAGCCGAACGGATAGCTACATGTCCGAAAGCCGATCTCAGCGGCTCCAGAAGCTGTTCACAGAGCTGCGTCCCGGCTTGGACGGCGACTTCGGGATGATGCGGGATGTTGGGGATACCGAAGAAACTGGAAATCTCGGAATACAGGAAATCACGCATGAAGAAATTTTCCGACAAGCGCACACGACCGAGTTCTTCGAGCCATGGCATTGAACCCGGCTGCTTCATATCCCGCCCCTTTTTCTCCTTTGACACCATTCACAGGTGGTCACTGATTCCCGGGGTACGCTCTTGCTCCGGTCCCCACGCCACCTGCCAAGGAAAGCTAGAATATCAACTCCATACAATCTAGTGTTGTTGTCTGGGTTTAGTCAAAAACTCACGGACAGGGAGGTGCAATTGGGAGATCGACACGCGTTCAGAATCGCCAAACTGGATTTCCACCAACGTGGGATGGGAAGAGCGGCGATGAAGTACTGGAGAAGGAACGGAGCAGATCGCTTCGATGTCGTCCGTATCTCACGCGGCGACGGAAAATTTGTACTAGCGGCAGTCATTGGTCACGAAAAGGCCGACGACATACTTCAGCTCGATTACGACCTGAGGAGAAGGCTAAGTGTCAACGTGGACGAGTGCGTGGAACTGTGCGTTGAGAAACTCGGCTGGCTGGGCACAATCTGCTGGTACGTCACTGTGAAGGACCCGGTGGTGCGGATCTCTGCAAGACTCGCAGTCATCTCTGTGGCGCTTGGTCTAGTGGGATTGTTCCTGGGCATCATCAGCCTTGTGAAGTAGACCGCCTGCCTCTTCCCCTCCCGCATCCCCCCGGCTAACCTCGCCACAACCACAGACAACCATCAGGAATCTAATGTCCGCCGAAAGAGTCTCTCAGGATCAGATCAACAAGGCCGCGTGGGCCGCATGTGAGCCCTTCACTGGCTTCCCGCGATGGGGGCCGATAGAGCAGTGCCTGGGTGCTTCGCAACCAAATAGCGAACTTCCCAGACCATCTGTATTAGGAAACAACCTGTGAAAATCTGCGCTCTGACCAATGGTGTGATGCGGGTTGCTTACCCAGTCGGTGGTTCTGCCTACAAGTGCTTTCCTTCCGGCTCAAACCTTGCTGCGGATGCACTGACTTTCGAGACGGTGGTCGAGGCTGCCGAGTTCCTGATCAAGAACCCTACGTGGGGCATCAGGATGAACCCCGGGGCTGCGATCATCTACGACAACATCCAGATCCATCGTTAGTTTCGAGGTGAGGCGAGCTTGAAAACTGCTACAATGAAGTGCTACATTGCGTTTGCAGTTGGTGATGTAAGGCATTGAAATTCAACAAAAATATATTCTGACTAGGTGAATCCACTCGTCTGTACCATTTCCCCCTTCATAAACTTTCAGAATTATTTTTTGGAACGCAAGTCAATCTTGCTGCAATTGCTTCGGCTTGAGCGCTGCAGTAAGGGGTGCCAAGAATGCTGCGACTGCACTGCAGATTGCGCGCCTACAGGCAATCAAAGACTGGCGAAGCTGCAATGCTTGGCTGATATTCCTTCAAAATACTAATGATCTTTTTTCGCATAATCTGGATCGTTTCATAGTCTGTAATCTTAACTGGAGAAACAGACTTACCTCAAAACACAGAAAATTGGGCTGAGCAGATCAACCATATGGCGTGAAGTCTGGTTGCAATACCTTACGTCGCTCGAATACACTGAATTGCGGTGTCAATGAATTGTACTTGAGTGTGTGATTACCCATGATCATCCGAATCCTCATGATCTTTTTGGTCACCATCCTTCCTTCAGTGGGAAAAGCCGAACTTAGCTACAATTCGGGAGAGGGGGACGATGGTCTGAGGTTTGTTGTTATCGAGGGTACCTTCACACCCGGTGACGACCTCTCCGAATTCGAGAAAGTCATTCGTTCTTTCAATCCCAATGTGATCGGCTTTGACAGCGACGGCGGGAACATTTTCAAGGCGATGGAACTTGGTCGGATCATCAGATCACACGGTTTGGCCACGATCCAACTCCGCCAGCTTGAATGCGCTTCTGCTTGCGCCCTGGCATTCATGGGAGGCCGATCTCGATATGCTGAACCGGGTTCCATCGGGGTGCACAAGTCTTCATTCTCGCCAACAACTCCCTTCAACAAGGAGGAGGCTGTTTCTGCTGTTCAGGACGCCACAGCGGACATCATTGGGTACATGGTGGAGATGGGAGTGAACCCCGCACTCTTGCAACTCGCATTCAAGACAGAAGCAAATGACATTAGATATCTCTCTGGGCAGGAGATGGCTAACTTTGGAGTTACTTTGTCTGAGGGTGCCACGGACACGGCCGCAATCTCCAAGCCTTCAAGCGAAGCAAAGCCGTATGTAGCATCACGACCTTCCGTTTCGACAAGTCCGAAGCAAATTGCGCCGAGCAGAGCTACCATTCCCGTTGCTCGTTCTGGACGTGTCCGACACCCTAAGGGTTCAGTTTTAATGAAGGCGTCACCTAACGGGAAAGCTCATAGCTTACGTCGCTTCACAAATGGCGTATCTGTGCAAATCACTGGTGAGGAAGACCGTTGGTATCGTGTGACTGTTGCGGGCGTAACTGGGTATATGCACCATACGTGGATACGAGTTGATCAATTCGATGCTACGCCTGGCGAACTTAGGCTCATTCAAGTCAAGAGTTTCGACAACATCGACGAAGCGGTTAGTTACGCAATGGCAAGAGATCTCCCTTTGGCGGTCTACCTTGCGACCAACGGATGGTATGCGGTGACGATCGCTAAGCCGTTGGATAAAGAGCAAGCCCTCTATTTCACCAAGGGGTTGAAAAAAGAGGGCGCCATACCGAGCGATAGTTTTGTGACTATGGGAAATACCTATGTGATGAAAATATGTTGCGGGACAGGTTCGTCATACGGGGAAGCCTCAAGTGCGGCTGGATACGGCAAGTAGATATCAGGTTACCTTTGAAGCAGACTGTTGCCGCTCCTTAAGTCCACTCGCACATTGATCGACAGACGTCGTTGGCCTCATTGAGCGTGCCCAACATGTTTGAAATAGGCTGCCTTTGTGCTGGTATACCCCTGACCTGATCGTCGTGCTCAACCCCTTCTTATGGATTTGACAACAAGAAACGGATAGTTCGGCTCGGCCCGATCATGACACCTGTCGCTCGGACACTGGCTTATGCCGGGTCCAATGACAGACAGGAGAAAACGTCATGGAACTCGAAAACAAGTCGATCATCATCACCGGGGCAAGCAGCGGGATCGGGGCTGCAGCAGCGAGCCTTTTTGCAGCCGAAGGAGCGAATGTCATCCTTGGTGCCAGGCGTTCCGCGGAACTTGAGGCGGTTGCGTCCAAAATCCGTGAAGCCGGCGGCACGGCCGTTTTCCTGGAGGGCGACGTAAAGGACGAAGGTTATGCCGCGGCATTGGTCGATCTTGCCCTGAAGGAGTTCGGGCGACTGGACGGTGCCTTCAACAATGCAGGCATTGTCGGTGCCATGGAGCCGGTCCCGGACATGGGTATCGGCAACTGGAACGAGGTCCTGACTGTCAACCTGACAGCGGCGTTTCTGGCTGCAAAAGCGCAGATACCGGTCATGAAGAAAACCGGCGGTGGCTCGATCGTCTTCACATCGTCATTTGTTGGTTTCAGCAACGCGGGCATGCCCGGCATGGGCGCTTACGCGGCTTCCAAGGCCGGTCTCAACGGCTTGGTGCAATCACTTGCATCCGACCACGCCGCTGAGGGTATTCGGGCCCATGCCTTGATGCCGGGTGGCACAATTACACCGGCCGGTGGCGAAGGAAATCCGGACGTCTTGGCGTTCATTGCAGGTTTGCACCCCATGAAACGCATGGCGGACGCAAAGGAGATCGCACAGGCTGCGCTTTTCCTGCTGTCCGACCGCGCAAGTTTCATGACGGGCAGCCCGACGATTGTCGATGGCGGCATGTCCATTCGGCTGACCTGACTGGACGCTTTGCCACAAGGCGGAGCGCCGCCTTGTGGCAAATCCCGGACCGCCTGTTTGAGGCAACGGCACCCATTCAACAGACTTGAGCGGAGCCTCCGCTCCGTTCCTTGCCCTGAAATTCAAATATGCCCGCGGCTCGGAAAACGGGTCGCTGAAGATCCCGATTTGAAGGTAAGGACCGGAGTGCACGCTCGTGAAGCCGGTGACAGGATTGGCGAAGTTGACGACAACAATTTCGGGAAGACGCACCAATGGAAGCCTTGAACGACAATCAGACCAAGCTGCCCCTGGCAGAGGACCCTCGGTGGGCGCGCATAGCAGCCCGTGACAAGACCGCAGACGGCCAGTTCTGGTATTCGGTGTCGACGACCGGTGTCTATTGTCGCCCGTCGTGCCCTTCGCGCCTGGCCAATCCGAAAAACGTACAGCTTCACACAACGCTCGAAAGCGCCCGGGCGACCGGTTTCAGGGCGTGCAAGCGCTGCAAGCCGGAGGGCTTGCCTGCCGGTGCCGAGAATGCAGCTATTGTCGCAAAGGCCTGCCGCATCATTGAAGGCAGCGAAGAAGAGCCGTCACTGGATGATCTTGCTCGTTCCGTCGGCCGTAGCCCCAGCTACTTTCACCGCGTGTTCAAGGCGGCAACCGGGCTAACGCCAAAAGACTACGCGTCAGCGCATCGGGCCAACAAGGTCCGTGATGGACTTGGTTCCGGCATAACGGTGACCGAGGCAATCTATGACGCAGGCTTCAATTCCAGCGGACGGTTCTATGAAAAATCCACCGGGATGCTGGGTATGACACCCACCCAATACCGTGCCGGCGGAGCCGACGAGGAGATCAGGTTCGCGGTTGGCCAGACGACGCTTGGTGCCATTCTGGTCGCGTCCAGACAGAAAGGCGTTGTGTCGATTCTTCTCGGAAGTGACCCGGGGGATCTGGTCCGGGATCTGCAGGACCGGTTTCCCAAGGCAACACTGCTTGGGGCGGATCGCGACTATGAAGGTCTGGTGGCCCGGGTGGTGGGCTTCGTCGAATGTCCAAAGATCGGTCTGGACCTGCCTCTGGATGTCCGCGGAACCGTCTTCCAACAAAGGGTATGGCAAGCTCTTCAGGAAATCCCTGCCGGAGAAACGGTCTCCTATGCCGAGATTGCCCGGCGTATCAAGGCACCCAAATCATCACGGGCTGTTGCCCGGGCATGTGCTGCCAACAAGCTCGCAGTGGCAATCCCCTGCCACCGTGTGGTTCGAAACAGCGGTGCACTTTCCGGCTACGCATGGGGTGTGGAGCGCAAGCGCGATCTCATCGAGAGGGAGAAACGGGCATGAGGAAACTTACCGCCGACGAGGATCGTTCGAATGCTTTGGCGACCTCCGTAGGGGCTCGGGTCGCCGGTTATGACTGGGCCGCGATCCACGAAGAGCTGAACGGGTTCGGCTGTGCCACGCTGCCTCAGCTCTTGTCGCCCGGGGAATGTCGTGCCCTTTCGTCGCTTTATACCGAGGAAGAACATTTCCGAAGCCATGTCGTCATGGCGCGGCACGGCTTCGGCAAGGGGGAATACCGCTATTTCAAATATCCGCTGCCGGATATCCTGGGTGGATTGCGGACCGCCCTTTATCCCCGCTTCGCCGGTCTTGCCAACAGGTGGAACGAGGTCATGGGCTTCGATCAACGATTTCCGGTTACCCATGACGCGTATCTGGAGCAATGCCACAAGGCGGGCCAGGTCCGGCCGACTCCTTTGTTGCTGCAGTATGGCGCTGGCGACTTCAACTGCCTTCACCAGGATCTGTACGGAGATCTGGTTTTTCCGATCCAGGTTGCGATTTTGCTATCGGAACCGGACAAGGATTTCTCGGGGGGCGAGTTCTGCATGACCGAACAACGTCCGCGCATGCAGAGCCGCGTTGAGGTTGTCAGCCTGCGCCAGGGGGATGCCGTGGCCTTTGGCGTTCACAACCGGCCTGTCCAGGGAACGAGAGGAAGTTACCGCGTGAACATGCGCCACGGCGTGAGCCGCGTGCGCTCCGGCACGAGACACACTGCAGGGATCATCTTCCACGACGCGAAATAGGCATCAGCTCCGTGCTTGGCGAGCCGTCTTGAAGTTTTATGGTGCCCGGCAGCAGGTTGATAGCTGCCGAAGCGCGATCATGTCTTCCTGAAAGACTTGATGAGCAGGACAATGGCGCTGCAGCCGAGAAGCACGCCGGCGATGAAACACATCAATGGAGCCAGCAGGCCAAAGTCCGCCTTGAGCGCCTCATAGTTCTGGTTGCCGAACTTGAAGAGGGCGGACGTCATCCAGAGGAACAGTATTGCTGTGATCAGGCGGCCGTAGTTCATCCGTGCCCTATCGGTGTTTCGAATGAGAACGGAGTAACCCTTTTTCCGTTAAAGGTAAGTGTCGTTTCTCGGATAAAGTGTAGGCTGGGCTGCAGGCAGACGATACCAAGGCTCTGATTATACGGTGAACGGATGGTCGGTTGGTTCTCCCGAGAAATCAGGTCTTTCTGACGGTTCATGGCCCGGGAGGCCGTTGTGTGTCATGCGGGACTCTGTCTGAATGAGAGCACCTGATCTCTAAGGAGCATGCAATGTCCTATCACGATGCCCCCGGCCTTGGTCGCCGTCTGGTCCGTTTGCCCGGTCAGCTGCTTCTGGCGCTCGTGAATGCGACGGCGCTGCTCGTCATTGCAGCCTGCGTGCTGTCGCTCCTTGTGTTGAACAGGGTCGATACAGCGGGCGAACGTATCGCCGGCAATGTGACAGAAGCCGCGCTCGCCCGGTTGCAGGTCTCTCCGGGCGAATTCAAGGCCCGGATCGAAGCGCTCGACGGCAAGATCACCGGGCTTGCTGCGCAACTCTCTGATCCCGACCTCAGGGATCATTGGGACGTGGCGCAGCAACTGAAGGAGCTCAATCGGAACCTTGCCGACATCAGGCTGGCGGCAGTTGGTTTGAGCGCTGCCGGTCCGGAAATCACCGACACCGCTTTCGAACAGGCCGGCAACATGCTGACCGGTGCGCTCTACACCTTGCGGGGGTGCGAGACGGCCGTAGAGGACAACGAGCCTTCGAGCTGAGCATGTTTCTTTTCGCCTAGGCCTGAAACACGTCCGCCCATTCGGGGTGCTTGCGCCGCTGCGCATTCACATAAGGACACAGAGGCACGATCTTCACCTGCTTGCGACGGGCGTCATCAACAAGCCTTTCCACCAGTGCCTTGCCAACCCCCATGCCACGCATGCTGTCCGGCACGCCGGTGTGATCGGCAATGATCAGGTGTTCGTTGACAATGGAGAAGGTCAGTTCGGCCGGTTCGGTGATCCCGTCTACCTTCGCCACATAGCGGCCTTTGCTGCCATCCTGTTCCAGGGTGATGTCGGGGGAAGTTGTCTCTACCATTGTCGGTCTCCTGATGTGGATGAAAGCAATTGCTCTGATCCTGTGTTCAATCTGGCTGTTCGTTTCCAGGGAAGTACATGGGGATGGGGCGGGAACAATCCCGCCCCAATTCGTGTCAGGCTGCCAGGTCGAACAGCAGGAATTCGGCATT